>NZ_CP110111.1:2593000-2925000 GCF_025960285.1 Sphingomonas sp. R1
GCGCGGTAGCTCCACCAGGTGTAGCAGCGCGCTGGCGCAGGGATGAACTTGCGGCCCAGATCGACCCAGCCATGCGCCGCCTTCAGTCGGCCCAGCGCTTCCACTTCGATCGGGGTATGGCTAACGACGTCGAGCAGCTGCTTATGGCTCCACACGTCCGCTTCGAGGGGGGCGATGTTGAAGTCGCCGGTGAGGATGGTCGGCACGTCGAGCGCTTGTGACCATTCGGTCATCCGCTGGACGAAATCGAGCTTCTGGCCGAACTTGGGGTTCACCTCGCGATCGGGCACGTCGCCGCCGGCGGGAACATAGACATTCTCGAGCCGCACGCCGTTGGGCAGCCGCACGCCGACATGCCGCGCTTCCTGATTCGCCTGCCAGTCCAGCCGATCGTCCTCGGTCACCGGCACGCGGGAGAGGATCGCGACGCCGTGATGCATCCGCTGCCCGTGCTTGATGACATGGGTGTAGCCGAGCTCGCGGAACGGCCCCTCGGGGAAATCGCCGTCGATCACCTTGGTCTCCTGGAGACACAGGATGTCAGGGGCCTCCTCACGCAGGAACTGCTCGACGATGGGCAGGCGGAAGCGGACGGAGTTGATGTTCCAGGAGGCGATCTTCACGCGCGCCGATGTAGCGATTCCGCGGCGAAGTACCAGTGTATCATCGGTGGCGCGCAGAAAAGGAAAGGCCCCCGCTCCGGGGGCAATGGAGCGAGGGCCGACCTAGCGTTCGTCACGCAGGCGGGAAGGGGATACAGGCCCGGGCAACAGGGGGAAAAATCCCGGGCAAAACCCCATCCGCCCTGTCTCTCTAGACGAGCGAACCTGTCGCTTGGATGAACGATTGCACAGGATCCGAATTAATGTGTCCGCCCCTGCGGGCGCGGATCGGTCCAGCGAAAGGCCGAATCGGCCACTGCACCGTTAAAGCGCTGGTTGGTAAGCCGGATCGTCGTCCGATTGCTCTGTGCATCGAGCGCGACCCAGCCCTGAAGCTTGAGGCCGCCGGGGGCGGCGGCGTCCTTCTGGAAGACCATCGTGATCCGGCCATATTCCGGCTTTTTGGGATCATGCACCTCGACCGAGATGACCCGCTGGTCTGCGGTGGGCTTCACCGTAGCATAGCTTTCCATCTTGGAGGGATCGAACAGCACGCGCAGCGGCGAGTTGCCGACCGGCCAGCGCTGTACCTGCCGCACCTGATAATCGATGAAATAGAGGCTGCTGCCGTCCGCCACGATCAGCTGGGGCACGCCCTTCTCATACTGGAAGCGGATCTTGCCGGGCTTCTTCAGCGTCATCGTGCCGGTCAGCACGCGGCCGTTTCGGTCTTCCTGGCTGAAGTCCGCGACCATGGTGGTGACCGCCTTCAGATGCGCCTGGACCTGCGCCAGTTCGGGCGCCGGCGCAGCGGCGACGAGCAGCGGGGCGGCAAGCGCCGACAGGGCGAAAGAACGGGAAAACACTGCATAGTCTCCGAATTGCTGGTCGCCCGGATAGCGGGCGGGGCTTGAACGGGCTGTGAACCCGTACCCCGCCCGATTCGATCCCGTTACAACGGGCGCCCTTCGGTATCCATCAGCACCTCGCGGCGGCCGACATGGTCGGGTTTGGAGACCAGATTCTCGCGCTCCATCCGCTCGATCAGACGGGCGGCGGAATTGTAGCCGACGCGCAGCTGGCGCTGCAGCCACGAGGTCGACGCCTTCTGGCTCTCGGCCACCAGCTGGACCGCGCGGCGATAGGTCTGCTCTTCGGGGCTGTCCTCGCCGTCGGGAGCGCCTTCCAGGGTGAAGCCGCCGTCCTCGGGCTCCTCGGTGACTGCGGAGATATAATCCGGCGCCCCCTGTGCGCGCCAGAAATCGGTGATCGCCTGGACCTCGTCGTCGCTGACGAACGGCCCGTGCACGCGGGTGATGCCCTTGCCGCCGGACATATAGAGCATGTCGCCCTTGCCCAGCAGCTGCTCGGCGCCCTGTTCGCCGAGGATGGTGCGCGAATCAATCTTCGAGGTGACGTGGAAGCTGATCCGGGTCGGCAGGTTGGCCTTGATCACGCCGGTGATGACGTCGACCGAGGGGCGCTGCGTCGCCATAATCAGGTGGATGCCCGCCGCGCGCGCCTTCTGGGCGAGGCGCTGGATGAGGAATTCGACTTCCTTGCCCGCGGTCATCATCAGGTCGGCCAGCTCGTCGACGATGACGACGATCAGCGGCAGCACCTGCAGGTCGAGCGTCTCTTCCTCGTAGATCGGCTTGCCGGTTTCCGGGTCATAGCCGACCTGCACCTTGCGGCCGAGCGTCTGGCCCTTGGCCTTCGCCGTGCGCACCTTGTCGTTGTAGCTGGCCAGGCTGCGAACGTTGACCGAGGCCATCATCCGGTAGCGATCCTCCATCTGCTCCACCGCCCATTTGAGCGCGCGCACTGCCTTTGGGGGCTCGGTCACCACATCGGCGAGCAGGTGGGGGATATCCTTGTACATGCTGAGTTCCAGCATCTTCGGATCGATCATGATCAGCCGGCACTGTTCGGGCGTGAGCCGGTAGAGCAGCGACAGGATCATGCAGTTGAGCCCGACCGACTTGCCCGAGCCGGTGGTGCCGGCGACGAGCAGATGCGGCATCGGCGCCAGGTCGGCGATCACCGGCTCGCCGGCGATGTTCTTGCCAAGCACCACCGGCAGGGTGGCGCCCTGTTCCTCGAACTGCTGGCTGCCGATCAGCTCATGCAGGCTCACGCCCTCCCGCGTGGTGTTGGGCAGCTCGATGCCCATCACGGTGCGGCCCGGGATGGTGGCAACACGCGCCGAGATCGCGCTCATGTTGCGGGCAATGTCGTCGGCGAGCTGGATCACGCGGCTGGCCTTGATGCCGCTCGCCGGCTCCAGCTCGTACATGGTGACGACCGGACCGGGGCGGACCTCGACGATCTCGCCCTTCACATGGAAGTCCTCGAGCACGCTTTCGAGCAGCCGGGCGTTGCGCTCCAGTGCGGCTTTGTCGACCGTCGAGGTGCAATTGGCAGGCGGCGGCGTCAGCAGATCGAGCGGGGGCAGCTGGTAGCTGTCCTTGAAGTCGAGCGCAGCCTGCACGGGCGGCTTGGTACGCGCAGGCGCGGTGGAGACGGTACGGTCGGCGATCACGGGGCCGGGGCGATTGTCCGGCACCACGACACGGCGCGGCTCGGCGGTGACGGGGGTGTCGCGGTCGAAGGGCAGGTCTTCCGCGTCCGCATCGTCGAACACCGGCGCCGGTTGCGATTTCGCGCGGAACCGGGCCCCGTCGGCCGTGGCGGTCACGATCCGCTCCTCGCCCGTGCTGCGGGTGAAGCGCGGCATGCGGAACAGGCGGGTAGGGGAGGTGAACTCGAGCCGCATCCACCATAGCCACAGGCCGCCGAGCAGCAGCAGCAGTCCGATGCCACGGCCGACCCAGAACGACACTGCGGGATCGCCCGCCAGTCCGATCAGCCAGTCGACCCCGCCTGCGATCGAGAGGCCGATCAGCCCGCCCATGCCGGCGGGGAGCCGCCAGTCGAGCGGCAGCGACCAGTCGAAATGGAGCAGCCCCAGACCAACCGCGGCCAGCGCGGCAGCAACGCTCGCGCTCCCGATCATCCGGCGCGGGCGCTCGATCGGGCGGTCGATCATCATCCGGTGCGCCGACAGCAGGCCTACAGGTGCGAGCAGCAGCACCGGCAGGCCGATCAGCGTGTAGAGGATGTCGGCGATCCAAGCGCCGACCGGGCCCAGCCAGTTGCGCACCGGTCCGCCCGCGGCGGTGTTCAGCGCTGGATCCGAGGCGTGGTAGCTCACCAGCGCCAGTACCAGCGCGACGGTAAGGACGAACAGCGCCGTGCCTGCCAGGACGAACCCGCCGCGGCGGACGCCCGCCTTCATCGTGTCGCGCCAGTGCGGCGCCTCTGCGCGGGACGCCATCGTCCAGCCTCCGGATCTGCAAGGAAAAAGGTCGCCGGAATCATCGCGCCTGCGGACTCCGGCGTCAAGGCAGGCGCGCTCCGTTCGCCGCCTGCCCCTGTTGACGGCTGGCAGCCGCGTGCGAACCTGCTAGGGCGGTCCGCATGGACCAGGCGGACATTCTCATCCTTGGCGGCGGGCTGGTCGGCAGCGCGCTGGCGGTTGCGCTCGACGCGCATGGCATCAGCTCGATCGTAATCGATCCGGCAGACCCCGAAACCATCCTCGGCGCGAGCTTCGACGGTCGCGCCTCGGCGATCGCGAGCGCGCCGATGCGGATGTTTGAAGCGATCGGCGTCGCCGGGCGGCTGGCGGGGAAGGGCTGCCCGATCGAAGGCATTCGCGTCTCCGACGGACTGGAACCGGGCAAGCTCGACTTCGCGCCGGACGCCGATGACGGCGCGCTCGGCCATATGTTCGAGAATCGCGTGCTGCGCACCGCGCTGTTCGAAGCGGCCCAGGCGGCATCGCTGGCAGATGTGCGGATGCAGACCCGCGCCGTCTCGGTGGAGCGCGGGTCGCACGGCGTGGTCGCAACACTCGATTCGGGTGCTACCGTGCGCGCGCAGTTGCTGATCGCGGCGGAGGGGCGCAAATCCCCCACCCGCGATTCGGCCGGCTTCAAGGTCGCGCGCTGGACATATGACCACGCCGCGATGATCGCGACGCTCAACCATGAGCGATCCCACGAGAATATCGCCTACGAGATCTTCTACCCGCAGGGTCCGTTCGCGATCCTGCCGCTGCTCGACGACGAACGCGGCCATCGCTCGGCGGTGGTGTGGACAGTCCACGCCCGCGACGCGGCGGCGATGCACAAGATTTCCGACCGCGCCTATCTGGCCGAGGCCGAGAAGAAGATGGGCGGGTTCCTGGGGAAGCTGGGGCCGCTGTCGTCGCGCTCTTCGTACCCGCTCGGCTTCCACCACGCCGCCTGGATCACCGCCGAGCGGCTGGCGCTGGTCGGCGACGCGGCGCATGGCATCCACCCGATTGCCGGGCAGGGCGTCAATGTCGGCTTCCGCGACGTGGCAACCTTGATCGAGGTGCTGGTCGACGGCAAGCGCCTGGGGCTCGACATGGGCGATCCCGAGCTGCTCGCCCGCTACCAGCGCTGGCGCGGGCTCGACACCTTCATGGTGGCGCTGGCGACCGACGGGCTGACCCGGCTGTTCGGCATTCCCGGCGCGCTGCCCAATGCGGTGCGGCGCTTCGGCCTGTCGGCGGTGGACAGGATCCCGCCGCTCAAGTCCTGGTTCATGGGCGAGGCGCGCGGCGAGAGCGGCGACGTGCCCAAGCTGCTCCAGGGGATTACGGCGTAGCGCCACCCGCCGCGTCGACGATGGTGCGCGCGGCGGCGAGATCTTCGTCGTCGACCATCACCCGCACTGGGATCAGCAGATAGCTGCCGTCGGCGATGCTGGCGCCGGCGTCGAACACGAAGCTGGGGATGTCCTCATCCTCCAGCCGTCCCTGGACGATGAAGGCTTCCTGCCGGTTGAACCGGCCGAGTTCGACAAGGGCCATGGTGGCGTCTCCCGGCGTTGACGCGCATGGGGCATGCGCATAACTTGTCCGCATGAAGCACGATCCGATCGCGTCCGGCAAGCGCAAGGCGGTCAACCTGTCGCTGGACACGGGCGTGGTGGCGGCAGGGCGCGAAATGGGTCTGAATCTCTCCCAGGTCTGCGAAGCCGCAATCCGCGCGGCCGCCAAGGCAGAGCGCGACCGGCGTTGGCAGGAAGAGAATCGCGAATGGGCCGAAGCCCATAACCGCTGGGTCGAAGAGAACGGATTGCCGCTCGAGCGCTATCGCCTGTTCTGATGACGCAGTTCGACGTGTATCGGCTGGCGGGTGGCGGCTTGGTGATCGACTGCCAGGCCGATGATCTCGCAACGATCGGCACGCGCTTCGTCATCCCGCTTGCGAAGCCCGGCGAAAGCGCCCCGACCACGCCGCGCTTGCATCCGCAATTCGACGTGAACGGCGAGACGTGGGTGCTGATGACGGAATTCGCCGCGGCCATCCGCACCGCCGAACTCCGCGAGCGGGTCGGATCGCTCGCCGGGGAGCGCTTCCGTATCCTTGGCGCGGTCGACGTGCTTACCGGCAGCGGCTGATCACGCTGCCGTCCCGCCCACCGTCAGTCCTTCCACCAACAGCGTCGGCTGGCCGACGCCGGCGGGCACCGACTGGCCGCCCTTGCCGCACATGCCGATGCCTTCGTCGAGCGCGAAGTCGTTGCCGATGCCGGTCACGCGGTGGAGCACCGTCGGCCCGTCGCCGATCAGCGTCGCGCCCTTGATCGGCGCGCCAAGCTTGCCGTTCTCGATCAGATAGGCCTCGGTGCACGAGAAGACGAACTTGCCCGAGACGATGTCGACCTGCCCCCCGCCGAAGCTCTTGGCATAGATGCCCTTCTTCACGCGGGCGAGCAGCTCGGCAGGATCGTCCTTGCCGCCCTTCATGAAGGTGTTGGTCATCCGGGGCATCGGTGCGTGCTGGAACGACTCACGACGGCCGTTGCCGGTCGGCTCGACGCCCATCAGCCGGGCATTGAGCCGGTCCTGCATATAGCCCTTGAGGATGCCGTCCTCGATCAGCACCGTCTCGCGGGTCGGGGTGCCCTCGTCGTCGATCGAAAGCGACCCGCGACGATCGTGGATCGAGCCGTCGTCGACCACGGTCACACCGGACGCGGCGACGCGCTCGCCGATCCGGCCGGAAAAGGCGCTGGTGCCCTTGCGGTTGAAGTCGCCCTCTAGGCCATGGCCCACCGCTTCGTGGAGCAGCACCCCGGGCCAGCCGGGGCCGCACAGCACGGTCATGTCGCCGGCCGGCGCCGCAACCGCGTCGAGATTGACCAGCGCCTGGGCCAGCGCCTCGTCAATCGCGCGGTTCCAGGTCTCGGGCTGGAACAGCCGGTCATAGACCACGCGCCCGCCGGTGCCGAAGCTGCCCGTCTCGCGGCGGCCGTTCTGCTCGACCACGACCGAGACGTTGAGTCGCACCAGCGGCCGCACATCGGTAGCGACGAAACCGTCGGCGCGCACGACCTCGACCACGCTCCACTGGCCGGTGAGGCTCACCGACACCTGCTTGACCCGCGGATCGCGGGCGCGGGCGGCGGCGTCGATCGTCTGGCACAGATTCACCTTGTCGGCGAAGGGCACCAGGTCGAGCGGATCGGCATCGGTGTAGAGATGGCGGTTGTTGCCCTGCGGCGGGGGCGCCTTGCCCTGCTTGGCAGGATCGATCAGCGCCATCGTCTCGGCAGCGCGGCGGATCGCGGCGGCGCTGATCTCGTTGGCGTGCGCGAACGCCGTCGTCTCGCCCGAGACCGCGCGCAGGCCGAAGCCCGACTGCGTGTCATAGGCGGCGGTCTTCAGCCGGCCGTCATCGAAGCCGAACGCCTCGGACTTGCGATATTGCAGATAGAGCTCGCCATCCTCGGCCTGGCCCAGTGCATCGGCGGTCAGGCGAACGGCAGCGTCGGGATCGAGCCCGTCGCGATAGAGGAAGGCGCGGGGATCGGTAGGAATGCTCATTCTGACGATATAGGAGGCGCGTGCGCAGAGTCACGCGCTCCCGCGACGATCAGATGCTGGCGCCTGCCGGGTGATCGGGCAGCTGGCTCTGGTCGGCGCCGTCGGCGGGGCCGCCGATCAGCACGAAACGGCGGTCGCAATAACCGCAATCGACATAGCCGCTCTCGTCGATCTGCAGATAGACACGCGGGTGGCCGAGGGCGGCGGGCAGACCTTCGCCGGTGCCGTCGCAGGCGACGCGGGGCTGGGCGGTGCGGAGGACTTCGGGCGGGGCGATCATGCCTGGAGCCTTAGCAAAGCGCGCGGGGGCTCGCAATCGGATGCGCAGGGTCTTAAAGCTGCGCCTCATGACCCAGGCTGCGATCGCGATCGACACTCTCTGCAAGACCTATCAGGGCGGCAAGCGCGCGCTGGACGGGGTGAGCTTCGACGTGCCGCGGGGGCAGATCTTCGGGCTGCTGGGGCCGAACGGCGCGGGCAAGTCGACGCTGATCAACATCCTGGCCGGGCTGGTCAACAAGACCGACGGCAAGGTCTCGATCTGGGGCTTCGACATCGACGCGCACCCGCGCAACGCCAAGGCGAGCATCGGCATCGTCAACCAGGAGATAATGTTCGACCCCTTCTTCACGCCGAAGGAGACGCTGGAGATCCAGGCGGGCCTGTACGGCGTGGCCAAGGACAGGTTCGATGCGATGGCGCTGCTCCGCGCGGTGCATCTCGAAGACAAGGCCAATGCCTATTCGCGCACGCTGTCGGGCGGCATGAAGCGGCGGCTGATGGTCGCCAAGGCGATGGTGCATTCGCCGCCGATCATCGTGCTCGACGAGCCGACCGCGGGCGTCGACGTGGAACTGCGGCAGCAGCTGTGGGCCTATGTGAAGCAGCTCAACCAGCGCGGCGTGACGGTGGTGCTGACGACGCACTATCTCGAAGAAGCCGAGGAGCTGTGCGACCGCATCGCGATCATCAACCACGGCCAACTGATCGCCAACAAACCGACGCGCGAGCTGGTCGGCATGGCGCAGGAAAAGGTTGTCGAGGTGACGGTGGACCGCGACATCGCCGCGGCGCCGGACAATGCCTGCTTCCAGAAGGTGGAGCTGAAGGGAGAGCGGGTGCTGGTGATCACCTACCGCAAGGACCAGGCGAACGCCGGCGAAGTGCTGGGCGCGGTGCAGGCGGCGGGGCTGGGGATCGTCGACGTGTCGACCCGCGAGGCGGACCTGGAGGATGTGTTCCTGAACCTGACGCGGGCGGCCTGAGGGGGGCGATCGGCCCAAGCGGTTCCTATGAGCCCTTCTTCTGGAAGATGGCCGTAACATCGCTGCATGGATTGTTATGGAACGGGGCAGACTTGTTGTCCCAGTAACCTTGCGGGCCGTGGAAGATCATCAAACGGGTGTTCGAGGCCCATTCAATTCGGGCTTGCTCGTCTTGATAATGCGACGCCGCGACACAGCCCGTCAGATACCAGTCCGGCTCCCAGGATCGCCGGATGAGGATCACGATCGAAGGCTCGCCGCCAACGATGACGCGTTCCACTTGGGCAACGCGCTTCCCGTCGGGTGACGATGCACGGGAAATGACTGAGCGCTCGGAATCGAGGAACACGGCAGGGCCCATACCCCAATAGGGTAGGGTCAGGATCACGAGCGCGACGATACCCGCTACACTGAGAAGGATTGCTCTCGATCGCTTCACGCAAAACAGCGTGTCATGCACGAGCAGCTATCGCAAGCTCCGCCCTTGCCCCAGCGGACGCTGCAGCCTCTCTGGGCCCTTGCTGAAACGGTGCAGCGGGCTTCCAGAGATGCCAGCTTGCGCTGGCATGACGGTTTGAGCGATGGACTGATCGGGTGGGGAGTTTAGCGCCGATGTGTCGCGAAAAACGCCCACATCGCCTCGTTATCCGCCGTCCAGACATGGCCTGCGCCGTGCTTCACCCGGCCGGCCACGTCGGCCCCGCCCGAGCAGCGGGTGAAGCGCTCTTCCTTCACGTCCACCGACACCGCGCGCTCCACGGGCCCCACCCGGCACCTGTTCAAGTCCGCCCAGCGCACCAGCGCCGTGTGCATCGTGTACTGCCAATAGCCCGCGCCGCCGCCCTGGATCGGGTTAGTGGTGTCGGCATCACCAGCGAAGGTCAGCACCGGCATCGGGCGCGCGGGCGTGCAGGTGGCCGGATCGGGCACGCGCATCTGGTCCTTCAGCGGATTGCCCGCGCGCAGGCCGACCACCGGCGCGATCGCGGCGAAGCGGTCCGCCGCGACGCAGCCGAGCCACGAGGTCATCCGTCCGCCACCCGAATAGCCGGTGGCGTAGATGCGCGCGCGATCCACGCAGCCCTTGGCCGCCAGCTGGTCGAACGC
The DNA here is from genome assembly GCF_025960285.1 of Sphingomonas sp. R1. GTDB lineage: Bacteria > Pseudomonadota > Alphaproteobacteria > Sphingomonadales > Sphingomonadaceae > Sphingomonas. The sequence goes on from NZ_CP110111.1 coordinate 2,602,900, forward strand.
GGTCTGCACGAAGGCGACGTCGTCGGCATCGTCCGGGCCGGGGATCTTGCCGGTCACTGTGGGCACGCCGGGGATGTTCCACACGAAGCCGCCTTCGGCCGGGATGCCGCCATCGGGCGCGGCGAGGAGGAAGCCGTGGCGGTCCGCGGTCGCTTCCAGCTTCGATTGGGCGAGGATGTCGCGGCCCTTGCCGGTGCTGCCATGGAACACGAACACCAGCGGCAGCCGCGCGGCGCTCCGACCGGCAGGCACATGCACCAGCATCGATCGCCCGGTGCCCTCGATCGCCACCGGCACCGTCGTTCCAGCGGCCCCAAGCCGGCACGTCGCCGCCTGGGCCGAGCCGCTGCCGAACAGCACCGCCACTCCGATCCACCAGCCCAGCCGCATCCGCTTCTCCTTCGCAACCCTCTATGGTCCAAGGGTAGGGATTGCGGAACCCGCCGCATGCGCGCTTTAAGCGCCGCAAAGGAGTGCCTCTTTGTCCGACACCACCCACCAAAGCGATGTCCTGATCCTCGGTTCCGGCGCGGCGGGGCTCACCACCGCGCTCCATCTGGCGGACCGGTTCAAGGTGACGGTGCTGGCCAAAGGCGGCTTTGCCGAGGGCTCGACCGCCTGGGCGCAGGGCGGCATCGCCGCGGTGCTGGAAGAGGGCGACACCTTCGAAAGCCATATCGAGGACACGATGGTCGCCGGCGCCGGCCTCAACGACCGCGCGACCGTCGAGATGGTGGTCGAGAACGCGCCGGCTGCGATCGAGCGGCTGGTCCAGCTCGGCGTGCCGTTCAACACCGAGGGCAATGCCCTGCACCTCACCCGCGAGGGTGGCCACAGCCACCGCCGCATCGCGCATGTCGACGACGCCACGGGCCTAGCCGTGCAGACCGCATTGCTCCGCGCCGCGCAGGCGCATCCGAACATCACCTTGGTGCCCGACATGGTGGTGATCGACCTCGCCACCAGCCGGCACGAGCTGCGCTATTCGGGCGCGGGCAATGTCTGGGGCGTCTATGCCTTCAACCGCGCGACCAACCGGGTCGAGCTGTTCACCGCCCGCGCGACCGTGCTGGCGACGGGCGGGGCAGGGCGGACCTATCTCTTCTCCACCGCCCCGCGCGGCGCGACCGGGGACGGCATCGCCATGGCGTGGCGCGCGGGCTGCCGCATCTCGAACATGGAGATGATGCAGTTCCACCCGACCTGCCTCTACAATCTCGACGTCAAGAATTTCCTGATTACCGAGGCGGTGCGCGGCGAGGGCGGGCATCTGCTGCTGCCCCCCGAAGCGGGCGACGAGGCCGGCCATCGCTTCATGCCCGATTTCGATCCCCGCCTCGAGCTGGCGCCACGCGACATCGTGGCGCGGGCGATCGACCATGAGATCAAGCGGCTCGGCCTCGACTATGTCCACCTCGACATCAGCCACATGGGGCCGGAGTTCGTCCAGCATCACTTCCCGACCATCTACCACCGGCTGCTCGACCTCGACCTCGACATGACGAAGGAGCCGATCCCGGTGGTGCCCGCCCAGCATTATACCTGCGGCGGCGTGATGATCGATCGCGACGGGCGCACCGATCTGCCAGGCCTCTATGCGGCGGGCGAGGTGAGCCAGTCGGGGCTCCACGGCGCCAATCGCCTGGCGTCCAACTCGCTGCTCGAATGCTTCGTGTTCGGCGAGGCGGTGGCGAATCACATCACGGCGCATTGGGGCGAACTCGCCCCGCCGCCCGCGATCCGGCCGTGGGACGAGAGCCGGGTGACCGATTCCGACGAGGAAGTCGTCATCAAGCAGAACTGGACCGAGATCCGCCGCTTCATGTGGAACTATGTCGGCATCGTCCGCACCACCAAGCGGCTGGAGCGCGCCGCGCACCGCATCAAGCTGCTGCGCGAGGAAGTCGCCGACTATTACGGCCATTTCCGCGTAACGCCCGACCTGATCGAGCTGCGCAACCTGCTGGAGAGCGCCGACCTGATCGTCCGCTCGGCGCTCCACCGCAAGGAGAGCCGGGGCCTGCACTATACCCTCGACTATCCCGAGACGCTGGCGCAGGCGGTGGACACGGTGCTGGTGCCTTGAGCACGCGGCAGGCGGTGCGGCATCTCGTCGCTCGCGCGACTCGCTTCGTCGCATTGCGGAAATCCCCCGCTTTGCCGGCCCTAGGGGCAGTCGCATGATGGAAGTGGGCAAGAGGTTGGTTGCGGTGCGTAAAATCCGGTTCTCCAAGGTCGAGCGTGCGCTGACCGTCGCCGGGCTGGGTCCGGCGGTGCTGCTCGGCTGCGCCGTCCACGAACATCCTGAGCTTGCCGCCTATCTGCCTGCGCCCAATTACGGCGTCCTGCTGCCGATCCCGCGCGCACAGGCAGCGCCCCGGCCGGAAGTGCCGCCCCCCGCCGGGCTGGTGAGCCGCCTCTCGGACATCGCGCACAATTTCGACGGCGTCGTCGGGATTGCGGTGACCAGCGTCGACCGCAACTGGACCGCCTCGCAGGGCGGCGCGCGCAAGCTGCCGCAACAGAGCGTCTCCAAATTGTGGGTGGCGATGACCGTGCTCGACCAGGTCGATCAGGGCCGCATCCGGCTCAACGACCCGCTCGTCATCACCCGCGCCGATTTCACCCTGTTCCACCAGCCGGTCGCGTCGCTGGTCAAGGGGGATCAGGGCTATCAGAGCACCGTCGGCGAGATCATGCGCCGTGCGCTGACGATGAGCGACAATACCTGCAACGACAAGCTGCTGCGCCTCGTCGGCGGGCCGCCGGCGGTGCGCTCGTTCATCGCCCGCAATGCATTGGGCTCGATCCGCTTCGGCCCGGGCGAGAAGCTGCTCCAGCTCGGCACCTCGGGGTTGACCAGCTGGAAGCCCGAATATTCGATGGGCAACACGTTTGCCGTCGCCCGCGCCCAGCTGCCGCGCGCCACCCGCGTCACCGCCTACCAATCCTATGTCGCCGATCCGCCCGATGGCGCCGCGCCGCTTGCCATTGCCGGTGCGCTCGCCCGGCTGAAACGCGGCGAGCTACTGTCGCCGGTCTCGACCCAGTGGCTGATCGCGACGATGCAGGCCTCGCACACCGGCAAGTATCGCCTGCGCGGCGCATTGCCGCCAGGCTGGCAGCTCGCGCACAAGACCGGCACCGGGCAGGACCTGTTTGGCCGGACGGCCGGCTATAACGACGTGGCACTGCTTACCGCACCGGACGGCCGTTCCTACGCGCTGGCGGTGATGATCGGCGACACGCCGCGGCCGATCAACGAACGCCAGCTGCTGATGCAGGGCGTGGTCCGCGCGATCGTCGCCGAGCATCAGCTGGGCGCCTGAAAACAACGACCTCGGCGGGATGACGGCGGCGCGGCGCGCTGCTATCTCCCGCCCATGCCCCATCTCTATCTCGTCGACGGCTCCAGCTACATCTTCCGCGCCTATCACCGGCTGCCGCCGCTGACCAACAAGCATGGCGAGCCGGTGGGGGCGGTGTACGGCTACACCTCGATGCTGTGGAAGCTCGCCGACGAGCTGCACAAGGCCGACGGGCCCACCCACATGGCGGTCATTCTCGACAAGTCCGAGCATACCTTCCGCAACGATCTCTACGACCAGTACAAGGCGCACCGCCCGCCCGCGCCCGAGGACCTGGTCCCCCAGTTCCCGATGATCCGCGACGCGACCCGCGCCTTCAGCCTGCCCTGCATCGAGGAGCTGGGCTGGGAAGCGGACGACCTGATCGCCAGCTATACCAAGGCGGCACTGGCGCAAGGGTGGGCGGTAACGATCGTCAGCTCCGACAAGGACCTGATGCAGCTGATGACCGATCCGTCGGTCGACATGCTCGACACGATGAACAACCGGCGCATGGGCCCGGACGACACCCGCGAGAAGTTCGGTGTCGGCCCGGAGAAGCTTGGCGAGGTGCTGGCGCTGATGGGCGACAGCGTCGACAACGTGCCCGGCGTGCCGGGCGTCGGGCCCAAGACCGCCGCCAAGCTGATCCTCGAACATGGCGATCTCGAATCGGTGCTCGCCGCCGCGCCGAGCATGAAGAAGGGCAAGCTGCGCGACAATCTGATCGAGCATGCCGAACTTGCGCGGCTGAGCCACAAGCTGGTCACGCTTGCCTGCGACGTTCCGCTGCCCGAACCGCTGGAAGCGATGGAGCTGCAGGGGATCCCCGACGCGCCGCTCCGCGCGTTCCTCGAGCATCACGGCTTCAAGACGCTGCTGTCGCGGCTCTCAAGTGTCGCCGATGCGCCTGTGGAGACGCACGACACCCCCGGCGTGGAGGAAGACCCGCCCTGCAACCATGACGGCTATGAGACCGTCACCGACATGGACGCGCTCGATCGCTGGATCGCCGCTGCGCGCCACCAGGGCTGGGTGGCGATCGATACCGAGACCAGCGGGCTGGATGCTACCCAAGCCGATCTGGTCGGCGTAAGCATGGCGCTGGCACCCAACCTCGCCTGCTATATCCCGCTCGGCCATGGCGGCACCGACATGTTCGCCGAGAAGCCGGTGCAGCTCGATCGCGAGGCGGCGCTCGCCCGGCTGAAGCCGCTGCTGGAGGACCCCGCCGTCCTCAAGATCGGCCATAACCTCAAGTACGACATGATCGTGCTCGGCCGCGCCGGAATCCGGGTGGCGCCCTATGACGACACGATCGTGATGAGCTTCGATCTCGACGCCGGTCTGCACGGTCATGGCATGGACGAGCTCGCCGCCACCCATCTCGCGCACAGCTGCATCGCCTACAAGGACGTGGTCGGCACGGGGAAGAGCCAGCTGAGCTTCGGCCAGGTCGATCTCAAGGTCGCAACCCGCTACGCCGCCGAGGATGCCGACGTGACGCTGCGGCTGTGGCGCCGCCTCAAGCCGCGGCTCGCCTACGAGAGCGTGACCCGCGTCTATGAGAGCGTGGATCGCCCGCTCGTCGCGGTGCTGGCCGAGATGGAGGCCACCGGCATCAAGGTCGATGCCGGGGTGCTTTCGAAGCTCTCCTCCGATTTCGCGCAGCAGATCGCGACACTGGAGGAAGAGATCCACGCCATCGCGGGCTTCAAGTTCACCATCGGCAGCCCCAAGCAGCTGGGCGACGTGCTGTTCGACAAGATGGGGATCAAGGGCGGCCGCAAGGGCAAGTCCGGCGTCTATTCCACGGACGTCAACGAACTGGAGCGCATCGCCGCCGACAAGGATTCGCCCGGCCGCGAGATGGTGCTCAAGGTGCTCGACTGGCGCCAGCTGTCCAAGCTCAAGTCGACCTATACCGATGCACTGCAGGCGCAGATCAACCCGCATACCGGCCGGGTCCACACCAGCTACAGCCTCACCGGCGCGCAAACCGGGCGGCTCTCGTCGACCGATCCCAACCTGCAGAACATTCCGGTGCGCACCGAGACCGGCCGCCAGATCCGCGACGCGTTCGTGGCCGAGCCGGGCAACGTCATCCTCTCGGCCGACTATTCGCAGATCGAGCTGCGCCTGGCCGCGCACATCGCCGATGTGCCGGCACTGCGCACCGCGTTCGCGAACGGCGACGACATCCACAGCCTGACCGCGATGGAGCTGTTCGGCGAAGTGAACCGCGACACGCGCGGCCGCGCCAAGACGATCAACTTCGCGATCCTCTACGGCATCTCGCGCTGGGGTCTGGCCGGCCGGCTCGACGTGACGCCGGACGAGGCGCAGGCGATGATCAACCGCTATTTCGAGCGCTTCCCCGGCATCAACCGCTACATCGCCGACACGCTGCGCGAGGCTAAGGAGCGCGGCTATACGACGACGCTGTTCGGCCGGAAGACGCACTTCCCGCGGCTCAAGGCGTCCAACCCCAATGAGCGGGCGGGCAGCGAGCGCGCCGCGATCAACGCGCCGATCCAGGGCACCAGCGCCGACATCATCAAGCGCGCGATGGCGCGAATGGTCCCGGCGCTGCGCGAGGCGGGGCTCGATAAGGTCCGCATGCTCCTCCAGGTGCATGACGAACTGGTGTTCGAGCTGCCCGAGGGCGATGTCGAGGCCGCGCGTCCGATCATCGAGCGGGTGATGGCCACCGCCGCCGAACCGGCGATCCAGCTCACCGTGCCGCTCGGCGTGGAGATCGGCGTCGGCCCCAGCTGGGGCGCCGCGCATTGAGCCAGGCGGAAGCGTCCAAGGATATCAATGCGCTCGCCAAGGGCGGTCGGACGAACATGCTGGGCTTCGTCATCCGGCTGGTCGCCCGGCTGCCGTTCCTGTTCATCGCCGGGCGCTCCTATGGCCCGGAGATCGTCGGGCGCTATGCGATCGCGGTACTGGTCATCGAGTTCGTGGCGCTTGTCGCGACGCTCGGGCTCAAGCGGGGGCTGGCGCAGGCACTGTCGAGCACCGACCGCCCCCATACCCATGTCGTGTGGGATGCGATGGTCGTCGCCTTTGTCGCGGCGCTGGTCGCCAGCGGCATCATGATGGTCTTCCCCCAGGCGATGTTCCCCAACAGCCCGGTGATGGGGCTGGAGCGGTTCCTGTCGACCGCGGTCATCGCGATCGCGCTGTCCGACGTGTCGCTCTCGGCGCTGGCCTATCGCCACAATATCGGTGCGTCGGTGACCGCCCGGGCGATCATCGAGCCCTGGACGATCAGCATCGCCGCCTGGGTCTTCTCCTTCGTGTCGGCGCGCGATGGGCTGCTGATGGCCTATGTGCTGTCGATGACCGCCGCTTTGGTCGCCTCGATCGTGCCGTTCGTGCGTGAATATGGCCTGCCGGTCGGCTGGCGGCCGCAGCTGGCGGAGATCTGGGGGCTCGCCCGGCTCAACGCGCCGCTGGCGGGGGCTGATGCGATCGAATGGGCGACGCGCAACGTCGATCGCTTCATCCTAGGCCTGCTGTTCGCGCCCTCGGTAGTCGGCATCTATTACATGGCGCAGCAGGTCGCCTCGGTACCGCAGCGGCTGAAATCGAGCTTCGATCCGATCCTAGGGCCGGTGCTCACCCAGAGCCTCGCGGCGGGCGACCGCCCGGCGGTGGCACGTCAGGTGCGGCAGGTGGGCTTCTGGATCCTCTGTGCGCAGGCGGGCCTCGCCGTGATGTTCTCGATCCCCGCCGAGGGCGTGATGGGCCTGCTCGGCCGCGAGTTCGTGATCGGCTCGGCGGTGCTGTGCATCCTGCTCTTCGCCGAGGTGCTCGCCTCGCCCGGCGCGGTGTGCGAGACGGCGCTGATCTACATCACCCGACACACCAATCTGGCGATCTCGATCTGCGTGCTGATGCTCCAGATCGGCTTGAGTTTTGCGCTGATCTTCGTCGCGCGAGGGCACGGATGGTCGGTGCCGGTGCAGTCCGCCGCGCCGGCGGTTGCGCTGGCCCTTTCGCTGACGATCGGTTCGATCGCGAAGGGTCTGTTGCTGCAGGCCAAGCTCGGCGCGCCGGTGGTGAGCATTCGCCCCAGCTTCTTCGCCGCGATGGCGATCGCGGGGCTGGTCGGCGCGGCCTTCACCTCGCTGCCGCACCGCTTCGAATGGGCGGAAATGAGCCTGGGCATGCCCGCGATGCTGCTCACCTTCCTGTTCGTGATCATCCGCTTCGGCTTCGGTGCCGAGGACCGCGCACTCTTCCGCAAGGTGCCTCGGGTGGAGGGAGCAGTGGGCGAGGCGGCCTGAGCGTATGTCGCCCGGCGAAGCGGGAGGAGGGTGCGCAGTCTTCTCGTCCTGCCAGCGCAAGCTGGCATCTCCCGAAGCCCGCTGCGCCGTATCAGCAACTCGATGGAGGCCCCAGCTTCCGCTGGGGCGACGGATACGGGCTGCGAACGGAAATGAAAGGCAAAGCAAGGCCGCGCCCCTAACCGGAAGCGCGGCGCGCGTGCCTCAATGCCGGAAGTGGCGCATGCCCGTGAACACCATCGCCAGCCCGGCCTCGTCGGCCGCCGCGATGACTTCGTCGTCGCGGATCGAGCCGCCCGGCTGGATCACTGCGGTCGCGCCCGCTTCCACTGCCGCCAGCAGACCGTCGGCAAAGGGGAAGAAGGCATCCGACGCCACCGCCGAGCCGATCGTGCGCGGGGTTGCCCAACCTGCCTTGTCGGCGGCGTCCTTGGCCTTCCACGCGGCGATGCGGGCGCTTTCCAGCCGGTTCATCTGGCCGGCGCCGACGCCCGCGGTGCTGCCGTCCTTGGCATAGACGATCGCGTTCGACTTGACGTGCTTGGCCACCGTCCAGGCGAACAGGCAGTCGGCCAGTTCCTGCTCGGTCGGCTGGCGCTTGGTGACGACCTTGAGCTGGTCGCGCGTGACGATGCCGTTGTCGCGGCCCTGGACCAGCCAGCCGCCGGCGATTGACTTGGCGAACAGGCCCGCGCGGGCCGGATCGGGCAGCTCGCCGGTGAGCAGCAGGCGGAGATTCTTCTTCGCCGCGAACAGCGCCAGCGCTTCCTCATCGGCGTCGGGCGCCACCACCACTTCGGTGAAGATGCCGGTGATCTGCTCGGCGGTCGCGCGGTCGAGCGGGCGGTTCACCGCAATAATGCCGCCGAACGCCGAGACGGTGTCGCAGGCGAACGCCGCGGCATAGGCCTCCGCGAGAGTGGCGCCGCTCGCCACGCCGCAGGGATTGGCGTGCTTGACGATCACCGCGGTCGGCGGGCCGTCGCGGAATTCGCTGACCAGCTCGAGCGCCGCATCGGCGTCGTTGTAATTGTTGTAGCTCAGCTCCTTGCCCTGCAGCTGGCGAGCCTGCCCGATGCCGCGCGCGGCGGGGCCGGTCGCGGCATAGAAGGCCGCCTGCTGGTGCGGGTTCTCGCCATAGCGCAGCGCCTGGCCGCGCTTGAGCGAGACATTGAGCGTCTCCGGGAAGGCCTCGCCCTGGTCGGCAAAGGCGAACCAGCTGGAGATCATCGCGTCGTACGCCGCGGTGGCGGCATAGGCCTTGGCGGCGAACTTGCGGCGCTGCTCCAGGGTCGTCGTACCGCCCATCACCAGCGCATAGTCTGCCGGATCGGTGACGATCGCTACCGACTCATGGTTCTTCGCGGCCGAGCGCACCATCGACGGGCCGCCGATGTCGATATTCTCGATGATCTCGTCGCGGTCCGCGCCCTTGGCGACCGTCTGGGCGAAGGGATAGAGGTTGACCACGACGAGGTCGATCGGCGCGATCTGGTGCTCGGCCATCGAGGCCTGGTGCTCGGGATTGTCGCGCACCGAGAGCAGGCCGCCATGCACCTTGGGGTGCAGCGTCTTCACCCGGCCGTCCATCATCTCCGGGAAGCCGGTGAGGTCCGAGATGTCGCGGACCTCCAGGCCTGCGTTGCGGAGCGCGGTGGCGGTGCCGCCGGTCGAGACGAGCTCGACGCCCTGGGCGGCCAGCGCCTGGCCGAGTTCGACGATCCCGGTCTTGTCGGAGACCGAGAGGAGCGCGCGGGTGATCTTGATGTCCATGGCCCGCCCCTCTCCCCAATCGGGGGCGCGGGGGCAAGCCCTATTTGGCGCGGTGAAACACCCAGTTGACGCTGGCGCCGCCCGCCGGCGTCTCGCCCTGGAGCACCAGCTGCTGAGTGGCGTGCGGACGGCCGCGCGCATCGATCCACAGGCTCTCCTCGATCGTGAGCGACCCGCCCTTGGCGCGGAACTGCCAGAGCGTGCCCGAAGCGGTACGCAGGATTGCGCCGTGCCCGTCGGCGGTGGGTGATGCCTCGACCTGCGGGGCGAGGTGGAAGCGCACCGCGAACGGTTTGGCGTCGATCCGTCGCTTTCCGGCGGGGAGCAGCAAATCCTCGCCGCGAAGGTCGCGCCCGTCGTGGGAGAGGGTGAGTTCGCGGCGATGGAGCAGGCCGAAGCGCCGGACATAGCCGTCCTGCGCCGCCTCGATCCGGCTGGCATGCTCGGTCTCGTGGCGGACCAACTCGACCTCGCTGACGCCGCGACCGAGCGTGCCATCGGCATGAATCGCGGTGGAGTTGCTGTCGCCCAGCGTCAGTGTGGAGTGGGCGGCGGTGGTGCGCAGGCCCTGGACCAGTTCGGCAGGCAGGCGCGCATCCGCTGCACGGCTTCCGCCGCAATTGACGACGATCCGGTCGGTGCCGTCCGACAGCTCGAAGGCGAGGGTGGAGGCGCAGCCGGTCTGGGCGACGCGGGCGTCCGGCGGGGGTGCCGCATCGAGGATCAGCACGGTGCCGGCGCAGGACAGCCGCTGATAGCCCCACTCCCGCGCCTGCTTGAGCGGGCGGGTGCGCACCCCGGTGGCTTCGATGGTCTGCTCGATCCAGTCGCCGCTGACCGGGGCGCAGCCCTGCCAGCTGGAGAGCCCGCCATCGCCGTGGCACACGCCGAGCAGTGCCGCGACCATGCGGTTGAGCGCGCCGAGCACGAAGGCAGGCGGCTCGATGCGGCGGGCGGCATAGGTTTCGCAGAGAAGGGTAATCAGCTGGATCGCGTCGAGCTGCCCGTCGGGCGAGCGGCCGACGGTGCCGCCATCCTCATAGACCGAGGCGGTGATTGCGCGGTTGAGCCCCGCCTCGGCGAAGCTGCGGCGCGGGTCGCCGCCGGGGAGCACCAGCCCTGCCACGGTCAGGCCCGCCCAGGCAGCAAGCCGGGGGACGCCGACCGGCACCTTGTCGGCGCTGCGATCGAGATGGCGGGCACCGCGGGCCAACGCGTGCATCACGCCCGAGCGATAGACCTGGTCGGTGGAGGAGAGGATCAGCGGCGCATGCGCTACCCAGGCGAGAATGCGCCGGCCGACCAGATCGGGGCGCCAGGCGGGGTCGGCGACCTGCTCGCCATGCACCTTCAACCAGCGGCGCATAAGGTCTTCGGCGACCGGTGCGCCCTGCTCGCGGGTGGCGACACTGGAAAGGTCGCGCAGCCAGGCAAAGCCCTGGAGATGCTGGGTGAAGGCGGGCGACCAGTCCGGCTTGGCGAAGTCGAGCGTCTCGATCGCGCGCACGTCGCCGCAAAGCCGGAGTTCGCCGTCAATAAGGGCATTGCCGCGTTGCGGATCGCCGAAGAACGGATCGTCCGCGGCCGTGAGCAGCTTGAGCGGGTGCCGGCCCTTCAGCCGCATCGCGTAGAGCGGCGAGCGCCAGGCAAGGCGTTGGAAGCGGTCGGCGATCCGGTCGGCGAGCGACAGGCCGCGATCGCCGCCTACCCGGATCAGCCGCTTGCCTTCCTCGACTCCGTCGGCGGCGGAGTCCGGCGCAGGATCGGTCAAGCCCCGCGCAGTGCCGCAATGTTGGCGGCGTACTGGCTCGGGCCGCCGGTGAAGGTCGCGGTGCCGGCAACCAGCGCATCGGCGCCGGCGGCGATGACGCGCGGTGCGGTCTCGCGGTCGACGCCGCCATCGACTTCCAGGTCGATTGCGCGCCCACTTGCCTCGATGCGGCGACGCAGCTCGGTGATCTTGGGCAGCTGGCTTTCGATGAACTTCTGTCCGCCAAAGCCCGGGTTGACGCTCATCACCAGGATCAGGTCGACCAGGTCCATCACATGATCGACCACGTCGACCGGCGTCGCGGGGTTGAGCACCACGCCGGCGCGCTTGCCGAGCGCCTTGATCGTCTGGAGCGTGCGGTGGAGATGCGGGCCGGCTTCCGGATGCACCGAGATCGTGTCCGCGCCGGCATCGGCGAAGGCGGCGAGCATCGGATCGACGGGCGCGATCATCAGGTGCACGTCAAAGGGCTTTGCCGTGTGCGGGCGCAGCGCCTTGATCACCGCCGGGCCGATGGTGATGTTCGGCACGAAATGGCCGTCCATCACGTCGACATGGATCCAGTCGGCGCCAGCGGCGTCGATGGCGCGGATTTCCTCGCCGAGCCGCGAAAAGTCGGCCGAGAGGATCGAAGGGGCGATGCGAACGGACATGCCCGTCTCCTAGGCAAGGGCGGAGTCGGGCGCAACCGGAGGGGGCGGGTGCCCACCGTTTGCGCACCTTTTCTCCACAGGCTTATCCACAGCTTGCTGCACAGGCGGGACGAAGAGCCCCGCCGGTGCGATCAGCGGCGGCGGAAGCGGGCGATAAAGAAGCCGTCGAGGCCGCCCTGGTCGGCCAGCATCCCCGGCAGGACGCGGACCGACCCGTCCTCGCGGGGCGAAATGCCCGCGGGGAGTTCGTCGGCGGTTGCCGGCACCAGCGCGAACTCGGGATGCGCAGCGAGGAAGGGGGCGAGGTGGGCCTCGCCTTCCTTTGCTTCGAGCGAGCAGGTGGCGAAGACCAAGGTGCCGCCCGGCTTGACCCAGGTAGCCGCACGGTCGAGCAGCTTCGCCTGGAGCGCGGCCATCTCGGCGATCAGCGTGGGACGGACGCGGTGGAGTACGTCGGGGTGGCGGCGGAAAATGCCGGTTGCGCTGCACGGTGCATCGAGCAGCACCGCATCGGCCGGAGCGGCGGGGCTCCAGCTCAGCAGGTCGGCGGTGACGATCTTTGCCGAGAGGCTCGTGCGTTCGAGATTTTCGCGGAGTCGAGCGAGGCGGTTCTCGGCGACGTCCACCGCGGTCACGTCCCAGCCGGCGGCGGCGAGTTGGAGCGTCTTGCCGCCGGGGGCGGCGCACAGATCGAGCACGGTTCCGGTGCCGGCACCGATCAGCCGGGCGGGGATCGAGGCGGCGAGATCCTGCACCCACCAGTCACCTTGGGCGAAGCCAGTAAGGTCGGGGACGCTGGTGCCGGGTTCGAGCCGGGCATGGCGCGGGGCCAGGCTGGTTGCGCCGGGGAGCGTCACGCTATCGGTCTTGAGACTGAGGTCCAGCGGCGGGGGGGAGGCAATGGCCTCGCAGGCGGCCTGCACCATCGCATCGCCCCACTGGGCCTGCCAGCGCAGCGCCACCGGATCGGGAAGCATCGGCAGATCGGGAAGGGTCGCGTTGTCGCGCATCAGCGTGCCAAACACGCCGTGGACCAGCTTGCGGGGGCCGCCGTCGACGAGCGGCAGCACGGTCGAGATCGCCGCGTGACCGGGGGTGCCCAGCGCAATCGCCTGGACCAGCGCGATGCGCAGCGCAAAGCGCGCCTTGGCGTCGTCCGGCAGGCGCTGGCGGGTGGCCGAATCGATCAGCGCGTCGAGATCCGGCAAGCGGCGCAGCGCCTCGGCAGCGATGGCATGAGCCAGGCCACGGTCGTTGGGCGCCAGTCCTTGGGCGGCGGAGTCGAGCGCCTGTTCAAGCGCGAGGCCGCGGCGGAGGACGGCGTCGAGCAGCTTGAGCGCGGCGCGGCGGGTGGGGACGCCGGGGGCATCGGGCTCGCTCTCGGCCGGGCGGCGGGTGTTCGGGCGGGCCATGGTCAGCGCACTCCCGTCATCATTGCTGTTCGACCCTGCGCTACCCAACCGTTCACTTGACCATGCTCCTTTGCGCGCCGACATGGGCCGGGCAACCAAGGAAGGCAATCCCGATGGGCAAGCGACCCGACCATGTGCAGCCCCCGGCCTATCTTTCGAAGAGCCCGCCGGTGCCGAAGCCCGAACCGATGCAGCGGCCTGACAAGGACCCGCTCGAGAAGGATCCCGTCCGCTATGGCGACTGGGAGCTGAAGGGCATCGCGATCGACTTCTGAGGGCGGTGCGCCTCGCACGTTCCCGAAGTTGAGGCTCGTGGCAGTTCGACGCGGCGGCGAAGTTCAGGACCTTCCGGGGCGCGGCCGATGCGGGTGCGGCATTCCCCTGCGTCGACTGAGCGCGCTTTTTCCCCGCACACGGGCGGAGGGGAGGAGGCTCGCGTGCCCGACACTTCAAAAAGCCCGCCGACCCTAGCAGCTACCCTGCCTGTCGGGCAGCGCGCGCCTCAGTTCGCGAGCTGGGGGAAGGCGGCGCGAAAGGCGGCGACCTTGGGCTTGTCCCAGCGCATGATGTAGGGGTGCGTCGGGTGCCGCCAGAAGAAGTCCTGGTGATACGCCTCGGCCGAATAGAAGGCGCCCGTCTCCAGCTTGGTCGTGATCGGCTTGGGGAAGGCCTTCGCCCGGCCCAGCTGGGCGATGTACGCCTCGGCGACGCGGCGCTGCTCGGCATTCTGCGGGAAGATCGCGCTGCGATAGCTGGGGCCGCGATCGGGACCCTGGCCGCCCTTCTGCGTGGGATCGTGCGCTACGGAAAAATAGATGCGCAACAACGTGCCGTAGCTCACCCGCGTCGGATCATAGACGATCTTCACCGCCTCGGCATGGCCGGTCGTCTCGGTCGAGACCTGCTCGTACGTCGCGGTGCCCTGGGTGCCGCCGGCATAGCCGTTGGTGACGGACTGGACGCCCTTCACCGACTGGAACACCGCCTCCATCCCCCAGAAGCAGCCGCCCGCGAACACTGCGGTCTGCGGCTTCTTCGCCTTGGAGACGTCGATCGTGGGGACCGGGACCGCCACCGCGGACACCTTCTCGATGCGCAGTCCGCCGGCGGCGATCAGCAAAAAGGCACCGCCGGCCAGCGCGGCAAGGGAGAGCGGGAGCTTCAGCGTGCTTCGGGTCATCGTACACCCATATAAGGACGAGGGAGCCCCCGCGTTACATGCCCGTCAGCGCAGGTCGGCGCAGGCCGTCTGGATGCGGGTGCAGGCTTCGCGGAGCAGCGCCTCAGACGTCGCATAGCTGATCCGCATCGCCGGCGACAGGCCGAACGCCGCGCCGTGCACCGCCGCGACGCGGGCGTCGTCGAGGAAATAGCCGATCATGTCCTCGTCGGTGGCGATCACCTTGCCCTTGGGCGTGGTCTTGCCGATCAGCGCGCTGAACTCCGGATAGACATAGAAGGCTCCTTCCGGGGTCGGGCAGTGCATGCCGTCGATTTCGTTGAGCATGCCGACGACGAGGTCGCGGCGCGTCTGGAAGGCGGCGGCGCGATCCTTGAGGAAGCTCTGGTCGCCGGTCAGCGCCGCGACGGCGGCCGCCTGGGCGATCGAGCACGGGTTCGAGGTCGACTGCGACTGCAGCTTGGCGATCGCCTTGATCAGCGGCGCCGGGCCGCCGGCGAAGCCGATGCGCCAGCCGGTCATCGCATAGGCCTTGGAGCAGCCGTTGACGGTGAGCGTGCGCTCGTAGAGCGACGGGCAGACCTGCGCGATCGTCGCGAATTCGAAGCCGTCGTACAGGATGTGCTCGTACATGTCGTCGGCGAACACCCAGACCTGCGGGTGGCGCTCGATCACCTCGCCCAGCGCCTTGAGCTCGGCGGCCGAATAGGCGGCGCCGGTCGGGTTGGACGGCGAGTTGAGGATCACCCACTTGGTCTTGGGCGTGATCGCCGCCTCCAGCTGGGCGGGGGTGATCTTGTAGCCCTGGTCGGCACCGGCGGCGATGAACACCGGCGTGCCGCCCGCGAACTGGATTACGTCAGGATAGCTGACCCAATACGGCGCGGGGACGATCACCTCGTCGCCGGCTTCCACCGTGGCGACAATCGCGTTGAACAGCGTGTGCTTGCCGCCGACGTTGATGGTCACCTGTTGCGCCGTATAGTCCAGGCCGTTGTCGCGCTTGAACTTGGCGATCACGGCGTCCTTCAGTTCGGGGGTGCCGTCGACGTTCGTATACTTGGTCTTGCCGTCGCGGATCGCCTGGATCGCCGCTTCCTTGACGAACTCGGGCGTGTCGAAATCCGGCTCGCCGGCGCCCAGGCCGATCACGTCGACGCCGGCGCGCTTCAGCTCGAACACGCGGCTGGTCATGGCAAGCGTGGCGGAGGGCTGGATGCGCTGGAGCGCGGCGGAGGTCTGCATGAGTCTAAGCGCCTTTTCCGGGGAAGATGCGGGGCCTATAGGTCCGCTTCGGCGCCTTCCGCAACTGTAACGGCTGCAACCAGTCCGCGAACCGCGTTGCCAAGCAGGAATCCGCGGGCAAGATCCTCGGAGCGGAGATCGCCTTCCACCGCGCGGCCGCTGGCAAGCAACTCCGCGCGGAGGACGCCGGAGAGCAGGCCACGCGCCAGCGGCGGGGTGACCAGCACGCCGTCGCGCTCGACGAACAGCGAGGTGAAGCTGCCCTCGGTCAGAAAGCCTTCGGTATCGCTGAACACTACTTCCCAAGTGCCGGCGGCGCGGCGGGGTCCGTCGTAGAGTGCTCGCCGGGTGGTCTTGTGGGCGAGGCGGAAATCGTCGCGTGGCACGGAATGGGGTACGATCCGGACCTTTATCGGCCCCGGCGGCGTGACGGGCAGCGGCGCGATGCCGATCGCCACCGCTCCCGAGGGCCCGAGCAGCAGGCGCACCCGGGCGGCGTGGCGCAGCCGGAAGGTGGCGGCCTGCAGCTCGTTGCGGACGACATGGCGATCAAAGGGAAAGCCGAAGATCTCGGCGCTGGCGCGGATGCGCTCGAGATGGCGCTCCAGCAGTAGGATTCCATCCTCGGGATCGAAGCGCATCGTCTCGATCAGGTCGAAGCCCGTCTCGCCGGCGGTCACGAACGCGCCCTTGGCGAGGCATTCGCGCCATTCGCTGCCGGCCTCGGAATCCGCCACGACGCCCGAGCCGAGGCCGAGCGTCGCGCGGCCCGCGTCGTGGATCGACAGGGTGCGGATCGCCACGTTGAACTCCGTACTGCCATCCGCGTCGATCCTCCCTATCGAACCGGTATAGACGCCGCGGGCATCGGGTTCGACTTCGGCAATCACCTGCATTGCGCGGATCTTGGGGGCACCGGTCACCGATCCGCAGGGGAACAACGCCGCCAGCGCGTCGACGGGTCCCAGCCCGTCGGCAAGGCGGGCGGTGATCGTCGAGGTCATCTGGTGGACGGTGGGATAGGTCTCGACCTCGAAAAGCTGGGGCACGCGGACGCTGCCGGGGCGCGCGACCCGGCCGAGATCGTTGCGCATCAGGTCGACGATCATCAGATTCTCGGCACGCTGCTTGGGGTCGGCGGCAAGCTCGCGCGCGATCGCGGCGTCGGTGGCGGGATCGGGATGGCGTGTCGTCGTGCCCTTCATCGGGCGGGCGGTGAGCGTGCCGTCCTCCAGCGTGAAGAAAAGCTCGGGCGAGAGGCTGAGCAGCCACTGGGTTCCGGTCGCGACCAAGGCGCCGTGGCCCGCCGCCGCGCGGGCGCGCAGCAGCGCGTAGAGCGCGGCGGGATCGCCGGCGACCGGCACCTCGGCGCGGAAGGTTAGGTTGGCCTGATAGATGTCGCCGGCTTCTATATAGCCCCGCGCGCGTGCGAAGGCGGCATCATAGATCATACGGGCCAGCCGCGGGCGCGGGCGCCCGGCCCAGGCGCCGGCGGGGTCGGGCAGCAGCGTTGGCACCGCCTCGGCCGCCAGCCGCTGGTGCCCGCGGAACAGCCCGAACCAGAGCAGCGGCCCCGCTCCCTCGCGCGTGGGCGCGCGCGATTCGAAAGCCGCGCCTGCGTCATAGGCGAGCCATCCGGCGGCATCGAGGCCCGCCGCGGCCGCCTCGCGCAGCCTGTCGAGCGCGGGGGCGACCGCCTCCAGCCGATCCGCGACGACGATCTCGACGGGATCGACATAGAGCCGCGCGCCGCGCCCGCCGGTACGGGCATCGTCGAGCAGTACGAAGGGGGGACGCAACGCCATCGTCGAATCGAATGCAGGCCTCGGCCGGTCAGGGCAAGCCTTGGTTGCCGCGCGCGCGGTCGCGGAGTAGCGAGGGGCCATGGCGACTTCCGATCCTACCGCAGCCCAGCCGCCGCTTCGCGCGGCGATCGTCCCCGTCACGCCGCTCCAGCAGAACTGCACCCTGCTCTGGTGCACGAAGACGATGCGCGGTGCGTTCGTCGATCCGGGCGGCGATCTCGACCGGCTGCGTGCCGCCGCCACGCAGCACGGCGTCACGATCGAGAAGCTGCTGATCACCCATGGCCATATCGATCATTGCGGCTCGGCCGGCATCTTCGCCGAGGAGCTGGGCGTTCCGATCGAAGGCCCGCACGAGGCCGATCGCTACTGGATTGCCCGGCTGGAGGATGACGGCCGTGCCTATCGCGTGCCCGGCAAGCCGTTTGAGCCCAGTCGCTGGCTGGAGCAGGGCGACCAGGTGATGGTGGGCGAACTGGTGCTCGACGTGTACCACTGTCCGGGCCACACGCCGGGCCATGTCGTGTTCCACCATCCCGAATCGCAACTGGCGATCGTCGGCGACGTGCTGTTCCAAGGCTCGATCGGCCGCACCGACTTCCCGCTCGGCAACCATCAGGACCTGATCGACGCGATCACCACCCGGCTCTGGCCGCTGGGGGACGACACGGTGTTCGTCCCAGGCCACGGCCAGCCGAGCAATTTCGGCCAGGAGCGGCGCACCAACCCGTTCGTCGCCGATTCGGTGCTGGCGCGCGCCTGAAGCCTCAATGCAGCGGGTTGGTGCCCGTGTAGCCGAGCCATGCGGCATAGAGGCCGAGCCCGGCGACGATCAGGAAGGTGGTGAGCGCGCCGATCTCGCGGCCACGCCGCCAGCCGTCCATGCCAAAGCCGTGCAACACGCGGCCGAGCAGATAGACGGCGGCGACGACCCACAGATAAAAACGCGTGCCCTGGGCCAGCTCGATCAGCCCAAGCAGGATCAGCACGAAGGGCGTATATTCGACGAAGTTCATCTGCGCGCGCATGCGCGCGATGAGTCGTGGGCTGCCGCCGTCACCGGTCAGCACCTTTTCGGCCATGCGAATCTGGATGACGCGAATCGCCAGCCACAGGTTGAGCAGCGCCGCTGCGCCCGCGCAGGTGAGTGTTACCGGCAGAAAAAACATCGCGCCCCCCTAGTGAAACAGGTCAAAACCCCTGCCACGCGCGGCTTCTGCTTGCAACGCGGACGAGAATCGCTATACGCGCGGGCTCGCTTCGTGACCTGTCCGCTGGTCCGGCGAGCGGCCGGCCTAGCCGTCGCTTGCCCGAACTACCCTGTGGGCGTATCGCGACTTATTGATTCATTTAGCTTGTTGAAGGTGCCGAAATGGCCGTTCCTAAGAGAAAGACCTCGCCGTCGAAGCGTGGCATGCGTCGTTCGCACGATGCGCTGACTGTCGAATCGTTCCAGGAGTGCCCGAACTGCGGCGAACTCAAGCGTCCGCACAACCTGTGCAACGCCTGCGGCCACTATAACGGCCGCGAAATCGTTTCGGTCGAGGGCTGAGCGACGTTCCGCGACGGGGGGTTGCCGGTATGACTGTTCCCTCGCGGATCGCCGTCGATGCAATGGGCGGCGACGAGGGGGTCGCCGTCATGCTCGCCGGCGCCGCCCGTGCACGTCGCCGCTTCGAGGGGATGGAATTTCTCCTCGTCGGCGATGAGTCGCGCATCCGTGACGGCCTGAAGGCGCATCCGAACTTGGCAGCCGCGTGCGAGATCGTCCACGCGGCCGAAGTCGTTGCGTCCGATGCCAAGCCGAGCCAGGCGATTCGCCGCGCCAAGACCACCTCGATGGGCATCGCCATCGATCTGGTGAAGCAGGGGCGTGCCGGCGCAGCGGTTTCCTCGGGCAACACCGGCGCCCTGATGGCGATGGCCAAGCTGTCGCTCCGCACCATGGCGGGGATCGACCGGCCGGCGCTCGCCGCGCTGATGCCGTCGCTGGGCGCTAATGACACGGTGATGCTCGATCTCGGTGCCAACACCGAAGTGGACGAGCGCAACCTCGTCCAGTTTGCGGTGATGGGTGCGGCCTATGCGCGCACGGCGCTCGATCTCGCGCGCCCGCGCGTGGCCCTGCTCAACATCGGCACGGAAGAGATGAAGGGCACCGACAGCATCCGCGATGCTGCTGCCCAGCTGCGTGCGGCCAAGCATCTGCCGCTCGAATTCACCGGCTTCATCGAAGGCAATCGCCTGTCGCGCGGCGATGTCGACGTGATCGTCTGCGACGGTTTCTCCGGCAATATCGCGCTGAAGACCGCCGAGGGCACCGCGCGATTCGTGGCCGATCTGCTGCGCCGCGCGTTCAGTTCCTCGCTGCGCTCCAAGGTCGGCTTCCTGATCTCGAAGCCGGCGACGGACCTGCTCCGCCACCATCTCGATCCAAACAACCATAATGGTGCCGTTTTCCTCGGGCTGAACGGCATCGTCGTGAAGAGCCATGGCGGCGCGAACGAGATCGGGGTGGATACCGCGATCGGCTTCGCCGCCAAGATGGTGCGCGACGAACTTACCCGGCGCATTGCCGAGGATCTGGGGAACTTCGAGGCCAAGGCCGCGTAAGTACGAGGTAGAAGGGGTCGCATGACCGTACGATCGGTGATTCTCGGCACGGGGTCCGCCCTGCCGGCGCAGCGTGTTTCCAACGCGGAGCTGGCGGAGCGCGTCGATACCAGCGACGAATGGATCGTCGAGCGGACCGGGATCCGCTTCCGCCACCTTGCCGGCCCTGACGAAACCACCGGCACGCTGGCGGCGGACGCGGCCCGCGCCGCGCTGGACGCAGCGGGCGTCGAGGCGGCGGCAATCGATCTGATCGTGCTCGCCACCGCCACCCCGGACCAGACCTTCCCCGCCACCGCGACGCGCGTGCAGCATGCGCTCGGCATCCTCGATTGCGTCGCCTTCGACGTGGCGGCAGTGTGCTCGGGCTTTCTCTATGCGGTGCAGGTGGCGGATTCGATGCTGCGCGCCGGCGTCCATCGCCGTGCACTGGTGATCGGTGCCGAAACCTTCAGCCGCATCCTCGACTGGGAAGACCGCACGACCTGCGTGCTGTTCGGCGACGGTGCCGGCGCGATCGTCCTGGAGGCGCAGGATACGGAGGGCCAGGCGCCGCAGGGCATCCTTTCGACCAAGCTCCACGCCGATGGCCGGTACAACGACCTGCTCTATGTCGACGGCGGGGTGTCGACCACCGGAACCGTCGGCAAGCTGCGCATGAAGGGCCGCGAGGTGTTCCGCCACGCCGTGACCAATCTTGCATCGGTGATGCAGGAATCGCTCGATCTTGCAGGGCTCGCGCCGGGGGATGTCGACTGGGTGGTGCCGCACCAGGCCAATGCCCGTATCCTCGATGCCACCGCGCGCAAGCTGGACCTGGCACCGGAAAAGGTGATCGTCACCGTCGACCGGCACGCCAACACCTCGGCGGCATCGGTGCCGCTGGCGCTGGACGCTGCAGTGCGGGATGGCCGCATCCAGCGCGGCGATCTGCTGGTGCTCGAGGCGATGGGCGGGGGCTTTACCTGGGGCGCCGCGGTCGTGCGCTTCTGACCGACCTAGAGATATAACCCAATTTGGACCAGATACGTGTTTTTCCAGTATATGTCTGAGCCGTTACTAGGGCTTCAACATCGAACTTGATAGCGCGTAATGATCTGATACGGGTAGCGAGGATTATGAAAGGAAGTGCCGGATGAGTGCTGCGGGAACGCTGACCAGGGCAGACTTGGCTGAATCGCTGCATCGCGAAGTGGGGCTTTCGCGCGCGGACGCGTCGCGCATCGTCGAGCAGATCCTCGGCCATATGTGCAACGCACTTGCGAAGGGCGAGAATGTGAAGATCTCGGGCTTCGGCAGCTTCGTGCTGCGCGACAAGGGCGAGCGCATTGGGCGCAACCCGAAGACCGGCGTCGAAGTGCCGATCGCTCCCCGCCGCGTGCTCACCTTCCGGGCCAGCCAGATGATGCGCGACCGCATCGTCTCGGCCCGCTGAGAACCGACATGCCGGCGACCGAGAAGGCCGCCGGCGCGTTGCGAACCATTGGTGAGCTCGCCGCTGAAATCGGCAGGCCACAGCATATCTTGCGCTATTGGGAAACGCGTTTTCCCCAGCTGAAGCCGCTCACCCGTGCGGGCAACCGCCGGTATTACCGACCCGACGACGTGGCGCTGGTGCGCCGCATCCATCAGCTCCTCAGCGAAGAGGGCTATACCATCCGCGGCGTGCAGCGCCTGCTCGCGGAAGAAAAGGCGGCGCGGGGCAAGAACCGAACCGCCGAGCTGCAGGCGATCCGCGACTCCCTGGCCGAGAGCCTGGAAGCGGATCGCTGAGCCTCAGGCGTCCGGGCCCAGGCTCGGATCCAGATCGCGCGGGCGCACGAACCGGACGAGTTCGGCGCTCGCGTGCGGCACATCCCGCCATGATGCGACATCGAAGCGAAGCTCGGCGAGCGTCGCCGTGGGGAATTTGCGCGCCACCTCTTCGCGCAGCGGGCCGTCCGCAGTCACGCGGTCGAGCACGAGGTCCTCAAGGCCGGGATTGTGCCCGGAGAGCAGCACCACCTCGGCGGCATCGGGCAGTTCCTCGATGGCGTCGAGCAGGGTTGGCACCGAGGCGAGATAGAGTTTCTGGTCCCATTCAGGGGCGATGGCTGCACCATAGCCGTGCGAGACATGCCCCAGCGTTTCCTTCACCCGCACCGCCGGCGAGGCGATGGCATGGTCGAAGCGGAGGCCCTGATCGCGCAGATAGCGGCCCATCGCCACCGCGGCGCGCTGGCCCTTGGGATTGAGCGGCCGATCGAAATCGCGCGCGACCGGATCGTCCCAACCGGACTTGGCGTGGCGGAGGACGAGAAGGGTCTTCATGCTTCCCCGATATGGACGCTGGCGGTTTCGCCCGCCTCATGCCGCAAGCCGGGGCCCAAGGAAAGCCGAACCCGCTCGACGGCCTGATCGAGTGTCGTGCGGGTGATCCGCGTCCCCGCCGGAAACGCATCGAGCAGCCGCGAGGGGGTGGCAGCGGAGAGCAGCACGAAGGCGCCGCGATCGTCGGCGCGGCGGATCAGCCGGCCGAACGCCTGGGCGAGCCGGGCGCGGACGATGCGGTCGTCATAGGCGGATCCGCCGCCTGCCAGACGCCGGGCGGCGTGCAGCACGCTCGGCTTGGGCCAGGGGACACCCTCCATCACCACTAGCCGAAGCGAATCGCCGGGTACGTCGACCCCGTCGCGCAGCGCATCGGTGCCGATCAGCGAGGCGCGCGGATCGTCGCGGAAGATGTCGACCAGCGTGCCGGTATCGATCGGGTCGACATGCTGGGCGAGCAGGGGGAGGCCGTCGCGCGCCAGCCGGTCGGCGATGCGGGCATGGACCGCCCGCAGGCGCCGGATTGCGGTGAACAGCCCCAGCGTACCGCCGCCGGCCGCCGCGATCAGCCGGGCATAGGCATTGGCAAGCGCGGGCAGGTCGCCGCGCTTGACGTCGGTGACGATCAGCACCTCGGCCTGGTTGGGATAGTCGAACGGGCTTTTCGCCTCGAAGC
Source organism: Sphingomonas sp. R1 (assembly GCF_025960285.1). Classification (GTDB taxonomy): domain Bacteria; phylum Pseudomonadota; class Alphaproteobacteria; order Sphingomonadales; family Sphingomonadaceae; genus Sphingomonas. The sequence goes on from NZ_CP110111.1 coordinate 2,625,983, forward strand.
GCTGCGCGGGGCGGAGCAGATGTGTGCTGCCCGAGCGCGCCTCGGCCACGTCCCAGTCGCCACCGGCGCGCAGTGTCGCCGAGGTGACGAGCACCCCGTGTGCGGGCTCGAGCACCGTCTTGGCGAGCGGCCTGGCGGGATCGAGCCAGTGGCGATGCAGGCCGATGTCGAACTCGCGGCCCTCGACGCGGTCGATGGCCAGCCAGTCGACGAATTCGGGATCGGCGGGGCCGCCGATCCGCGCGATCAGCGCAAGCCAGGCGCCGACGGTATCGACGCGCCAGCCGAGCGAGGCGATCGCGCCCTCGATGCGAGCGCGGGCCGGGCCGTCCATCCAGTCGGGCGCTTCCGCCAGTACCGCCTCGAGCCGGCGACCGAGCACGACCATGGGACGGAGCAGCGCATCGAGCGCGGCAGTGGCGTTGGCCGCCGCCTCGACCAGCGCGGCATCTGGCTCGGTGAGTTCGGTTTCCAGGCCATAGCCGGCGTCGGCCGAGCCATTGGCGTCGCGGGCATAGACCAAGCCGCGTACAGCAGCGAGCAGCGCTTCGATCGGCCCGAACGGCTCGCCTTCGTTCAGCCGCTGCAGCCAGCCGTCGCTCGGCAGCGCGCGCGCGGCATCGACCGCTTCGGAAATCGCGCGGCCACCGGCATCGTCATAGCTGGCGACGTCGGACAGGCGGGCGGCGAGGCCCCGGCGCCGACCGCGCGAGCCGGACTCCGGGCCGGTCAGCCAGCGGCGCAGCTCGATCGCTTCCTGCCCGGTCAGCGCGACCGAGAACATCGCGTCGGCGGCGTCGAACAGGTGGTGGCCCTCGTCGAACACATAGCGGGTGGGCCGCGTCTGGTTCTCGCGGCCGCGCGCGGCGTTGACCATCACCAGCGCATGGTTGGCGATGACGATATCGGCATCGGCGCTGGCCCGGGCGGCGCGCTCGATGAAGCATTTCCGGTAATGCGGGCAGCCGGCATAGATGCACTCGCCGCGCCGATCGGTGAGCGCGGTCGAGCCGTTGCGGCGGAAGAGTGTGGGCAGCCAGCCGGGCAGGTCGCCGCCGACCATGTCGCCGTCCGCGGTGTACGCCGCCCAGCGCGCGACCAGTTGTGCGAGGATCGCGGCGCGCCCGGCGAATCCGCCCTGCAGCGCATCCTCCAGGTTGAGCAGGCAGACGTAGTTCTCGCGGCCCTTGCGGGTGACGATGCGGGCGCGGCGCTGGACGGGATCGGGGAACAGCCGCTCGCCCTCGTTGCCGAGCTGGCGTTGCAGCGCCTTGGTGAAGGTGGAGACCCAAACCGGCCCGCCGGATTGCTCGGCCCAGAGCGAGGCCGGGGCGAGATAGCCGAGCGTCTTGCCGATGCCGGTGCCCGCCTCGGCCAGCACCATGTTGGGCGTGTCCGGCATGCTGCGCGGCGCGAAGGCTTGTGCCGCCGCGTCCGCATAGTGACGCTGGCCCTCGCGACGCTCGGCGGTGGCGCCGGTCAGCCGGGCAAGGCGCTCGGCAACCTGTGCGGGGTCGAGCGTGATCGTGCGCGGGGCGGGGCGGGGGGCGCTTTCCTCCCATTCGGGCAGCTTGGAGAACAGCCAGCGTTCGGCGCGCTCGGGTTTTGTGATGCGCTGGCCGAGCACCGCTGACCAGGGCCAGCGCAGCCGGCCGAGCGATTGCAGACCGTGCCAGGCGCCTTCCCGCTCGGGCCAGTCGCCTTCGGGCAGGGCGAGCAGTGCCGCGGCAGCGTCGCGCAGGAAGGCGGCGACGTGCGCGTCGTCCTTGGGCGGTTCGAGGCCGCAGGTGCGGGCAAGGCCCTTGGGCGTCGGGACCATGAAGCGGGCGGGGCGGAGAAAGGCGAACAGCTCGAGCAGGTCCAGCCCGCTCAGCTCCGGGTGCCCCAGCCGCTGGCCGACCAGGGGCGCGTTGAGCAGCAGCACCGGCGTGTCGGCGGCGATGCGGATCGCCTCGCCGCGGCTCAGTCCGCGCGTCCCCTCGGCCGTAGCGATCCACACGCCGGAATGGCTGGCGTGGAGGGCGGGATAGGGAAGCGGCGGGTGCATCGGACTGGTCCCGCTTGTACACGATGCGTTCCGCTTTGACAGCGGGAATGCGGTGGGCCGAAGGTTCAGTCCTCCGGCGTCTCGCGCCTGGCCTGGTCGAGCGTGCGGACCTTGCGTTCGGCCTCCGCAGCGTCGCGCGCCTTTTCCGCCTTGGTGCGACCGAAGCGGGCGCGGTTGGCCTCGGCTTCGGCCTTGGCAGTCGCTTTCGCTCTCGCTTTTCGCGCTTTGTTCAGGTTAAGGATCTCGGCCATATTTGAGTCTTTCTAGCGCCCCTGCGTGCGGGCGCGCCATCGTATATCGGAGTTTTTGCAGCATGGCGGGCAGCGTCAACAAGGTGATCCTCGTCGGCAATCTGGGGCGCGACCCCGAGAGCCGGGCGTTCCAGAATGGCGGCAAGGTGGTCGAGCTGCGCATCGCCACCTCGGAGAGCTGGAAGGATCGCAACAGCGGCGAGCGCAAGGAAAAGACCGAGTGGCACACGGTGAAGATCTTCTCCGAAGGTCTTGCCAATGTCGCCGAGCGCTATCTGCGCAAGGGCAGCAAGGTCTATCTCGAAGGCCAGCTGCAGACCCGCAAGTGGCAGGACCAGAGCGGCGCGGATCGCTACTCCACCGAGATCGTGCTGCAGGGCTTCAACGCGCAGATGGTGCTGCTCGATGGTCCTGGCGGCGGCCAGGGCGGCGGCATGGGCGGCGGCCGTAGCAGCGGCGGCGGCGACGACTGGGGCGCGGACGATTCGTTCGGCGGCGGCGGCGGCGGCTTTGGCGGCGGCGCGCCCGCGGGTCGCGGCGGCAACAATTTCAACAGCGGCGGTCAGCGCAGCGGCGGTGCGGCAAGCGGCGGCGGCTTCGGCGGCGGCTTCCCGGACGATCTGGACGACGACGTGCCGTTCTGATCGGCCGATCTTAGCGGCCTGCGCCCGATGCGGGCGCGGCGCAGGGCCGCAACACCATGAGCGCCCGCTCCTCCCACCAGAAGAGCATGCGCGGCAACGGCATCGCGCAATAGGCGCCGCGATGCGCGGCCAGCCAGCGTGCCGGCCCCGAGGGGGCGAACAGCGGCAGCACCGGCACCACGAACCAGGCCCGTGCCCGCTCGGGCTCGCTGAGGCGATCCCACACGACATCGGGCCAGGTCGCGGTCGCCGGATTGAGCCAGAGCAGCACCGGCACCCTCGCCCCCAGCGCGGCGGCGACGCCAGGGCCGGTTCCCGACAGATCGACCAGCAGCGCGCCCGGCGCCTTTCCGCGCGCGCCGTTCAGGAAATCGGCGGTTTCGGCATCGACCAGCAGCCGGCTGCCGGTGATCGGATGCGTCGCCGGGATCTGCTGCGCGAACACCGAATCGGGCAGGCTATAGGGCGATTGTGCGGCGGCGAGCAGCAGCAGCGGCGGGGCGGCGATGCTCAGCACATAGGCGGCGGCCTGCCGCCAGCGGCGGGCATCCTCGCCCGCCAGCCGGAACAGCGCGAGCAGCGGGAACACCATGCTGAAATCGAGCTGTGCCCATTGGTTGTTGAAGGTGCCCAGCGCCACTGCGAAGGGGGCAGCGAGCAGCAGGCCGATCAGCAGCAGGTCACGTCGCGCGACGAGGCTCGCGTAGCCGGTTGCGATCAGAACCAGGGCGAGCCCGGTGAATTCGGGGATGCTGCCGTCCAGCGTCTCGGGCACGGTCGATGCCAGATAGGCCAGCGCGAGCGCGATGCCGCAATGGCCCGCCCCTGCCGACCAGCGCGTCCGCCGCCATGCCAGAACCGTCGCCGTCGCAACCAGCAGCGCCGCGCCGGTCAGTAGTGGCGGCACCGCCGCCCAGTCGCCCAGCACCTTGATCGGCAAATGCGTGGGGGTGTTGGGGAGCGCAAGGACATGCTGACTCGTCGCGATCCGCTGGAACAGCGCCGGGATCGCATGCAGCGGCAGGAAGAGGTGGATCAGCAGCGGCGTGAGCGCCAACGCGACGACGAGGTCGGCACTCCGCTTGCGATGATGGCGAAGCGCGGCCGCCGAAAGAAGGATCAGCAGCACACAGGCCAGTGCGAACAGCGGCGGTTTGGCGAATGCGGCAGCGCAGAGCCCTACCGCGAGGACGATGCATGCCGCACCCGCCGCTCGTCGCCGGTCCGTGCGCAAAAGGATCGCGAGTCCGGCCAGCACCAGCATCGCCCCGACATTGGCGATGGAGTTGTAGCTGGGCGTGATGATCCAGGGGAAATAGACGACAAGCGATGCCGCTGCGCCGAACAGGGCGAGGCGCAGTCGCTCTTCCCTGGCCGCCGCCAGTTGCGAGCCGAGCAGCGCCCCGGCGGCAAGGGTGATCGCGAAGCCCGCCAGCCGATAGCGCTGCACGTCCCCGTCCAGAAGCGCATAGAGCGGATGGAGCAGATAGCCGAACGGCTGGTAGAGGAGCGCATAGGCTTCGGGATCCCGTGCCCAGACGAGATAGAAGATCTCGTCGGTCAGATCGATTCCGCGGCCCGACCCGTAGACCAGCAATCCGCCGCAGAAGAGCAGCGCCAGCAGCGCGCCGAGCAGCGGCAGCGGCGTTGCGCGGTTCCCAGTCCGTTCGATCATGTCCCCCGAGCGCCGTGATGGTCTGTGGCAATCCACCAGCGCTAGACCAATGCCTGCCGGGCGTCAGCCGCTTTCATGGGACGGGAGCAAAGTCGCGGGTCCGCCGTTGCTGCCTGCGGACGAATCGCGCGGAGGGCAGGATGCGGAACAGGGGTACGGGCGGCTGGTCGGCGGGGGTGGCGCTGTTGCTGCTGGCCGCCTGTGGGCGCGGCGAAAAGACCACGGAGGATCCGGTTGGCCAGAATGTCGCCTCGGCGGCGGCGGCGGGCGTGCCGGCCAATGTTGCCGCCGCAATGGATTGCAGCAACACGCCCGATTTCGTGCCGGTCTATGCCGGGGCCACCACGCTCAGCTGTACCGCCGCGCCCGACGGGCTGGACGGGCGGCATGTCAGTGGCAACCTGGTGTATGAGGTCGATGCGCCCGAGAAGACGGTGCTCGGCTGGTCGCGGGCACAGGCCAATGCCGCGGGCCTCAAATATCGGCGGGAGACGCCGTACAGCTACGAGGCCGGTGAGGAGACCGCGCGGAGCCTGCGCGTGGTGGTCGATACCCATAACGGCCGCACCCGCGCAACGATCGGCTGGGGCCAGAAGGCCGAGTGACGTCAGGCTGCGCGGCTGTCCAGTCCGCGCAGCCAGGCACGCGCGGCCTTCTGCGCGGAAATGATTTCGCGCGCGGTCATGTCCTCGGCGATCTCGGCGCGGCAGGCCTGTGCCTCGCTGCTGCCGGTCATCGCGGCGATGTTGAACCATTTGTGCGCCTCGACCAGATCGATCGACACGCCTTCGGCGCCGCTGGAATAGACCACGCCCAGATCGAAACAGGCATCGGCGCTGCCCCGGGCGGCATCCCGCAGGCGGCTTTTAATCAGAAATCGGGCACTTCTTTCACTGTTCGCCATCGCGACATTCCCCGTTCGACTCCTTCGTTGAAGCCGAATTTGGGGGCGAACGGACAATAAAAGGTTAAGCGACTTAACTGTAGTTGTTCAGAGGACGGGAATATTGTCGATCAGCCGGGTGCCCCCGATCCGCGCGGCGGCGAGCAGCCGCATCGACTTGCCTTCGATCGGATCGCCGAGCGACTCGCCGTCGACCAGCGCGACATAGTCGACCTCGAAGCCCGCAGCCGTCAGCGTGTCGCGCGCCTGGTTGAGGGCTGCGTCGCGATCGCCGCCCTCGCCGATGGTCTTGGCGGCGGCGCCCAGCGCGCGCGGCAGCGCCACGGCACGGGCGCGATCCTCGGGCATCAGATAGGCGTTGCGGGAGGAGAGGGCGAGGCCGTCATCCTCGCGCTGGGTGGGTACGCCCTGGATCTCGATGGGCATGTCCAGATCCGCGACCATGCGGCGGATCACCTGGAGCTGCTGCCAGTCCTTCTCGCCGAACAGGGCGACATCCGGGCGCACCTGGTGGAACAGTTTCGACACGACGGTGGCGACGCCGTCGAAGTGGCCGGGCCGGTGCGCGCCGTCGAGCGGTTCGCTCACGCCCGACACGCGTACGCTGGTGGCAAAGCCGTGCGGGTACATGATCTCCGGCGTCGGCATCCACAGCAGGTCGGCGCCGGCATTGCTCAGCATTCGCGAATCGGCCTGTTCGCGACGCGGATACTTCGCCAAATCCTCATTTGGTCCGAACTGGATCGGATTGACGAAGATCGACACGATGACGCGGGACCCCGCGCGCTTGGCGGCTTCGACCAGCGCCATATGCCCGTCATGCAGCGCGCCCATGGTAGGGACGAAGGCCAGCCGGGCGCCTTCGCTGCGGAAGGCGTCCAGCGCCTTGCGAAGATCGTCGATCTGGCGAACGGTTTGCACGCTTGGGCACTTTCGATATGAACGGAAGCGGCGCCTTCTATGGGGGGGAGGCGGCGTGATCAAGTGAAGGAATTGCTGCGTTGAATCAGCCCGCTAAACGCCTGCATGTGCTGGTTTTTGCCAACGAAAAGGGCGGCACGGGCAAGTCGACCACCGCGGTGCACGCGGCGATCGCACTGGCATTCAAGGGCGCGCGCGTCGCCTGTTTCGATCTCGATCACCGCCAGCGGACGATGGGCCGCTATCTCGACAACCGCCTCGCCACCATCCGCCGCTCGGGCCGCGACCTGCCGATGCCGGTCTATGAAACGCATGACGGCGAAAGCATGGATTTCTTCACCGATACGCTGGATCGGCTGGGCGAGGGCGCCGACTTCCTGGTGATCGATACGCCGGGCCGCGACGACAAGTTCGCCCGCATCTCGGTCACCAATGCCGACACGCTGGTCACGCCGATGAACGACAGCTTCGTTGATTTCGACCTGATCGGCCAGGTGGATCCGGACAGCTTTCGGGTGACGCGCCCCAGCTTCTATTCCGAGATGATCTGGGAATCGCGCAAGCGCCGCGCCAAGGCGGACGGCGAGACGATCGACTGGGTGGTGCTGCGCAACCGCATGCAGCATATCGAGGCGCGCAACATGAAGCGCGTTTCCGAGGCGATCGATCAGCTTTCCAAGCGCGTCGGCTTTCGGGTGATCTCGGGCCTGTCGGAGCGCGTGATCTATCGCGAGCTCTTCCCGCAAGGACTTACCATGCTCGATTCGCGCGAATTCGGCGAGATGGGGCTGAGCCACGTCGCCGCGCGCCAGGAACTGCGCGAAATGATGGCCGGGCTTGCGCTGCCCGACGTCAACGCGCCGTTGTTCGCCTGATGGCGAAGCTGCTTCTTGCCGCGGCATTGCTCTACATCCTGTGGCGCTGGCTGCAGCCCAAGGCCAAGCCGCCGGTGACGCCGCCGCCCCGTCTGGGCGAGAGCGAGGCGCGGGCGATTTTGGGTGTGGACGCGGCGGCGGGTCCGGACGAGATCCGCGCGGCGCATCGCCGGCTCGTCTCGGCGCTGCATCCCGATCGTGGTGGATCGGCGGAACTTACCCGGCGGATCAATCTGGCGCGCGATACGTTGCTACGCGGCTGAGGTCCGTCCTCTTCACGTAACAATTGCCTGCAACCATGTTGCAGTGCAAAATATTAATCTATTCGTGTCGCAGGCGGCTTGAAACTTCGTTTCTAGTCGCGGAAGAGGCACGCATCTTTACCTTCGGGAGGGCATGAATGACGCACCGTTTCGATCCGACGTCGCTGCGCGAATACGACATCCGTGGAATCGTAGGGAAGACGCTGGGTCCGGATGACGCCCGCGCGATCGGCCGCGGCTTCGCGACGCTGCTGCGCCGCGCCGGCGGCCGCCGGGTCGCGGTTGGCCGCGACGGCCGCATCTCCTCGCCGATGCTCGAGGCTGCGCTGATCGAGGGCCTGACCCAGTCGGGCTGCGACGTGGTGCGCACCGGCATGGGCCCCACCCCGATGCTATATTACGCCGAGGCAACGCTGGAGGTGGATGGCGGCATCCAGATTACCGGCAGCCACAATCCCGGCAATTACAACGGCTTCAAGATGGTGTTCCAGCACCGCTCGTTCTTCGGCCAGGACATCCAGACGCTGGGCAAGATGGCGGCGGAAGGCGATTGGGAGGACGGCGACGGCTCCGAGACCGTGACCGACGCCGACATCGAGGACCTGTATGTCAGCCGCCTGATCGCCGGCTATGCGGGCGGTTCGTACAAGATCGGCTGGGACGCCGGCAACGGCGCCGCCGGTCCGGTGATCGAGAAGCTCGTCAAGCTGCTGCCCGGTGAACACCACACGCTGTTCACCGATGTGGACGGTAATTTCCCCAATCATCATCCTGATCCTACCGAGGAAAAGAACCTCGCCGATCTAAAGAAGCTCGTCGCGGAAAAGAATCTCGATTTCGGTCTCGCTTTTGACGGTGACGGCGATCGCCTGGGCGCGATCGATGGGCAGGGCCGGGTGGTGTGGGGCGATCAGCTCCTCTCGATCCTCGCCGAGCCGGTGCTGCGCGTCGATCCGGGCGCGACGATCATCGCCGACGTGAAGGCCAGCCAGGCGCTGTACGATCGCGTCGCCGAGCTCGGTGGCAACCCGGTGATGTGGAAGACCGGCCACAGCCTGATCAAGACCAAGATGAAGGAAACCGGCGCTCCGCTCGCGGGCGAGATGAGCGGCCACATCTTCTTCGCGCAGGACTATTACGGTTTCGACGACGCCCAGTATGCGGCGGTCCGCCTGATCCAGGCGGTGCATGTGATCGGCAAGTCGCTCACCCAGCTGAAGGACGAGATGCCGGCGATGGTCAACACGCCGGAGATGCGCTTCCAGGTCGACGAGAGCCGCAAGTTCCCGGTCGTCGAGGAAGTGCTCGATCGCCTCGAGGCGGATGGCGCCCAGGTCGACCGCACCGACGGCGCCCGCGTGAACACCGACGACGGCTGGTGGCTGCTGCGCGCGTCCAACACCCAGGACGTGCTGGTGGCGCGCGCCGAGGCAAAGGACCAGGCAGGCCTCGACCGGCTGATGGCGCAGATCGACGACCAGCTTGCCAAGAGCGGCATCGTCCGCGGCGAGCAGGCGGCGCATTGATCTGCTTTCCCTCTCCCCATCGGGGAGAGGGAGGGGGGGCTGACGTGGAAGTTTGGGGGAGGCTCTCGCAGCCTTCCCCCGTCATCCCCGCGAAAGCGGGGATCCATTGGTGCTAAAGCTGCGGTTCTATCCCCAGCGCCTAAGGCAATGCATTCCCGCCTTCGCGGGAATGACCATAAGGAGGCTGGGCTGGTTAGCCCGCCACGATTTCCGCCACGCCGAATGCCCCGCGCTGGTAATCGGCATAGGCCTGGTGGATTTCCTGGACCGTGTTCATCACGAACGGCCCATGGGCGACCACCGGCTCGGGGATCGGTGCGGCGTGGCCGAACAGGATCAGCGCTGGTTCGTCGGCGGTGAGCGTCAGCGTGTCGCCCGCCGAGAGGCTGGCGAGGTGCCAGTTCGGCAGCGATCGGTCCCCGATCTTCACGCTGCCGCGCACTGCGTAGAGGAACAGGTCGCGGTCTGCGAGGCCGTCGAAGGTTAGCATTGCGCCCGCTGCGAGCTCGGCCCAGCACAGGAACACGCCGGTGAGCGATTCGATCGAGCCGGTGCGGCCCTCAAACGCGCCCGAGACGAGGTGGACCGTCGCGCATTTGCCCGCGGCCACGCCCGGGAATGCCTCCGACTGCAGCCCGACATAGCGCGGCGCGGTCATCTTGAGCCGGCTCGGCAGGTTCACCCAAAGCTGGAGGATCTCCATCGGCCCGCCCGCCTGCTTGAACTCGGCGGGCGATACCTCGGCATGGACGATCCCGCGCCCGGCCGTCATCCACTGCACGCCGCCGGCGCGGATGATGCTCTCATGCCCCGCCGAGTCGGTGTGCGCGAGCGAGCCTTCGAGGATGAAGGTCACTGTTTCGAACCCGCGATGCGGGTGCGGACCGAAGGGCAGGCCGCGGTTGTTGGCCGGGTAGGTCTGCGGCCCGTGATGGTTGAGGAACAGGAAGGCGCCGATTTGCTCCAGCCCCGGGCCCGGCACCGGCCGGCGGGTTACCAGGTCGCCGATATCGTCGCGATATGCCGCATGGGTGGCAAGCAGGGTGACGGTGGTCATCGATCGTGCCTCAACAGGAAGACGGCGTGTTCGGCGAGCAGATTGGCCATGCCGGAGCCGGTCTGCTGATCGCCGGAGAGGAACCAAGCGCCCTCGATGGCAATGCCGCGTTCCTTCACCAGCGCGCGGAAATCGTCGACGGTGACATGGTGAATGTTGGGCGTCGCATACCAGGCGATCGGCAACAGCCGCGTGACCGGCATGCGGCCCCCGAACAGCAGCGATGCGCGTACCCGCCAATGGGCGAAATTGGGGAACGAAACGAAGGCATGGCGGCCGATCCGCAGCAGCTGGTCTAGCACCCAGTCCGGCCGGCGCGTCGTCTGCAGCGTCTGGCTGAGGATCGCATAGTCGAAGCTGTCGTCTGGATAATCGGCAAGGTCGGTGTCGGCGTCGCCCTGGATCACCGACAGGCCCTGGCCGACCGCCGCCGCCACGTTGATCGGATCGAGTTCCAGCCCGCGGGCGTCACAGCCCTGCTGGTCGCGCAGCGCCGCCATCAGCGCACCGTCGCCGCACCCGACGTCGAGGATGCGCGCGCCGCGATTTACGTGCGCGGCGATGATCGCGAGATCCGGGCGGAGCGTCATGCGCGGTCTCCTGCCGCAAGGAATCCGCCGATCACCCGGTCAAGCTCAGGGCTCTCAAGCAGGAACGCGTCATGGCCGAAGGGCGAACTGAGCTCCACGAAGCTCGCCGGTGCGCCCGCCGCATTGAGCGCATGGGCGATCGTCCGCGATTCGGCGGTGGGATAGAGCCAGTCGGTGTCGAAGCTGACCACGCAGAACCGCGCCTGGGATTGCCGGAAGGCGTGGGCGAGCAGGCCGCCATGCTCCTCGGCGAGGTCGAAATAATCGAGCGCCCGAGTGATGTAGAGATAGGAATTGGCATCGAACCGGTCGACAAAGGCCAGCCCCTGGTGGCGCAGATAGCTCTCCACCTGGAAATCGGCGTCGAAGCCGAAGGTCTTGGTTTCGCGGCCCTGGAGCTTGCGGCCGAACTTGGCGGTGAGGCCCGCCTCGGACAGATAGGTGATGTGCGCCGCCATCCGCGCGACCGCGAGCCCCGCGGCGGGCGGATCCTGCGCCTCGTAGTAGGCGCCGCCGCGCCACTTCGGGTCGGCCATGATCGCCTGGCGCCCGACTTCATGGAAGGCGATGTTCTGCGCGGAGTGCCGCGCCGCCGAGGCGATCACCACCGCGGCGCGGATGCGCTCGGGGAAGGTCGCCGCCCAGTTGAGCGCCTGCATGCCCCCCATCGATCCGCCGACCACCGCGAACAGGCGATCCACGCCTAGATGATCGAGCAGCATGGCTTGCGCGCGCACCATGTCGCGGATGGTGATGACCGGGAACTGCATCCCCCAGGGCTGGCCGGTGGCCGGATTGATCGTCGCGGGCCCCGAGGAACCGAGGCAGCTGCCGAGCACGTTCGAGCAGATCACGAACCAGCGATCGGTATCGATCGGCTTGCCCGGCCCCACCATCCGCGCCCACCAGCCGGGCTTGCCGGTGACGGGGTGCTCGGAGGCGAGATGCTGGTCACCGGTCAACGCGTGGCAGACCAGGATGGCGTTGCTGGCGTCGGCGTTCAGCGTGCCATAGGTCTCGTAGGCGATGTCGACCGGGGAGAACAGCACGCCGCCGTCGAGGCGCAGCGGCCCCGGCAGCGTTACCGAGCGGCGAAGGCCGAAACGCGGATCATCGGACATATCCGGCGGTTAGGCGCTGGGGCCCGCGCGTTCAAGCTTCCCCGCCGCACGGCTTGCCAATCGGCCGCCATTCCTTCAATCCCCCGCCCCATGAACGCACCCGTCCCCAAGCCCTGGGTGATGGCCATCGCCCCCTATGTCCCGGGCCGCGCCACCACCGATTCGGGCAAGCCCGCCGCCAAGCTCTCGTCCAACGAGAATCCGTTCGGCACGCCTCAGGCCGCGCGCGACGCCTATGCCGCCGCCGCGACCGAGCTGGAGCGCTATCCCGATGCCGGTGCGGTCGCGCTGCGCGAGGCGCTCGGCGCGCATTACGGGGTGGAGCCCGAGCGGATCGTCTACGGCACCGGGTCGGACGAGGTGCTGCACCTTGCCGCCGGCGCGTTTGCCGGGGTGGGCGACGAGATCATCTATGTCCGCTACGGCTTCGCGGTGTACGACATCGCGGCCCGCCGCGTCGGCGCGACGCCGGTGGTGGCGCCCGATCGCGACTATGCGACCGATGTCGACGCGATCCTCGCCTGCGTGACCGAGAAGACCAGGATCGTCTTCCTCGCGAATCCCAACAACCCGACCGGCACCTACACCGCGCGCGAAGAAGTCGCCCGGCTGCACGCCGCGCTGCCGAAGAGTGTGCTGCTGGTGCTCGACCAGGCGTACACCGAGTATCTCGCACCCGAGGATGACGATGGCGGCCTCGAGCTCGCCCGTACCCAGCCGAATGTGCTGGTGACGCGCACCTTCTCGAAGATCTTCGGCCTTGCCTCGGAGCGGGTCGGCTGGGGCTATGCGCATCCTGACATCATCGCCGCGATGCACCGCATCCGCGCGCCGTTCGCGTTCAGCATCGGCGCCGGCCGCGCCGCGATCGCCGCGCTGGCCGACAACGATTTCGTCGAGCACAGCCGCGTACACAATGCCAAGTGGCGCCAGTGGTTCGCTGACGAGATCGCGAGCATGGGCAACAAGGGCGTCCGCGCGGTGCCCTCCAAGGCGAACTTCCAGCTCGTCCTGTTCGAGGGCGAAGTGACCGGCGAACAGGCCTACAAGCACCTCATGGAGGACGGCTATATCGTCCGCTGGCTGCCCGGCCAGGGCCTGCCCCACGGCCTGCGCATCACCATCGGCACCGAGGAAGAGATCAAGGGCGTGGCCGCCTCGCTGCGCCGCTTGCTCGGCGCCTGATGCTGCCCTTCGCGCGCGTTACCATTCTAGGCCTCGGGCTGATCGGCTCCTCGATCGCCCGCGGCATCCGCCAGCACATGCCGAGCGTGCGGGTGACCGGTTATGACGCCGACCCGGCCGTGCGCGAGACGGCGGTGGCGATCGAGCTGTGCGACGACGTGGCCGACAACGCCGGCACCGCGGTGATCGACGCCGATCTCGTCATCCTGTGCGTGCCGGTTGGCGCGATGGGTGCCGTGGCGGCGGAGTTTGCCGCGGACCTGCCCGCCGAGGCGATCGTCAGCGATGTCGGCTCGTCCAAGCTGAGCGTGATCGAGGCGGTGCGCGACGCCTTGCCGAACGCGACCTTCATCCCGGCCCATCCGGTGGCGGGCACCGAAAATAGCGGGCCGACCGCAGGCTTCGCCTCGCTGTTCCATCATCGCTGGTGCATCGTAACACCCCCCGAGGGCAGCGATGCCCTCGCGGTGGAGCGGATCAGTGAGTTCTGGCGGCGGCTCGGCGCGATGGTCGAGACGATGGAGCCGGGGCACCATGACCGCGTCCTCGCGGTGACCAGCCATCTGCCGCACCTCATTGCCTACACGATCGTCGGCACCGCCTCCGACCTGGAGGAGGTCACCCAGTCCGAGGTGATCAAATATTCGGCCGGCGGCTTTCGCGACTTCACCCGCATCGCCGCGTCGGACCCGACGATGTGGCGCGATGTGTTCCTGAACAACCGCGAAGCGGTGCTCGACATGCTCCAGCGCTTCACCGAGGATCTGACCGCGCTCCAGCGCGCGATCCGCTGGGGCAAGGGCGACGAGCTGTTCGAGCTGTTCAGCCGCACCCGTGCGATCCGCCGCTCGATCATCGACCAGGGACAGGACGATGCGCGGCCGGACTTCGGGCGCTTGCACGAATAGGGTACGTGGCGCCGGGCATCGGCATCCATCCAGACCATCGTCATTCCCGCGAAGGCGGGAATCCATTGGCGCTGATGCCGTGGTTCCTTCCCCGAACGTCCTGGCAAATGGATCCCCGCCTTCGCGGGGATGACAACGGGTGGGGGCGCGGGCCTCAGCTCCCCGTCACCGGCTGCTGGGGCTCGCGCGACACCATCTGCTCGGTCCGACGCTGGCACGCCGCCTCCACGACGGGATAGTCGACATCGGTGGCGCGGCGAAGCGCTGCCTCCATGGCTTCCTGGCAGGCGGCCTGCGACGTATAGCGGGCGGGTTCCAGGCGAACCTGGCGACAGGCCTGCGCGTCGTCGCTGCAGCCCATGATCGCCAGCACGTAGAGCAGTTGGTCCATGGCAGATGACCTCCTGCCGCAAACAACGGACGGACCTCCGGGCTGTTCCCGTGGTTGCGTCGCGCGTGCCCGCGTCCCAGATTAGGGCGGATGCCTCCCGAAACCTCGTCCTCCAAGCTCGACCGGCCCATGCTCGGCACGATGAAGCGCTTCCTGCCGTATCTGTGGCCGCGCCATGCGCCGGGTCTGCGGGTGCGGATCGTGCTCGCGCTGCTGCTCGTGCTCTGCTCGAAGCTGGTGCAGGTTTACGGCGCGCCTTTCGCGCTGCAGGGGGCGATCGACCGGATGGCCTCGGGCCCGCGGGACGCGGTGTGGCTGATCGTCGCGCTGGTCACCGGCTATGCCGCCGCCCGGCTGGGCACGGTGCTGTTCGACAATCTGCGCAACGCGGTGTTCGAGCGGGTGGGGCAGGACGCGACCCGCCGGCTCGCCTCGGACGTGTTCCGCCATCTCCACCAGCTGTCCTTGCGCTTCCATCTCAACCGCCGCACCGGCGCGGTCACTAAGGTGGTCGAGCGCGGCACCAAGAGCATCGACACGATGCTCTACTTCCTGCTGTTCAACATCGCGCCGACCATCCTCGAGCTCGGCATGGTGCTGGGCATCTTCGGCACCCGCTTCGGCTGGTGGCTGGTGGCGGGCACGCTGGCGATGGTGGTCGTCTATATCGCTTTCACCCGCTGGGTGACCGACTGGCGCTCCAAGCTGCGCGAGCAGATGAACGATCTGGATACCGGCGCTGTGGCGCACGCGGTCGATTCGCTGCTCAACTTCGAGACGGTCAAATATTTCAACGCCGAAGCCCGCGAGAGCGCGCGCTACGACAAGGCGATGACGGCGTACATGAACGCTGCCGTCACCAGCGAGAACTCGCTCGCCTGGCTCAATATCGGGCAGGCGGTGATCACCAACCTGATGCTCGCCGCCGGCATGGCGCTGGTCGTGTTCGGCTGGTCCACCGGCCGCTTCACGCCGGGCGACGTGGTGCTGGTGTCGACGCTGCTCAGCCAGCTGTTCCGCCCGCTCGACATGCTCGGCTGGGTTTATCGCACGATCCGCCAGGGCGTGATCGACATGGGCGCGATGTTCGACCTGCTCGATACCGGCGCCGAGGTGAAGGACGCCGCCGATGCGCAGCCGCTCGCCGTCCAGCAGGGCCATGTGCGCTTCGAGGGCGTGCAGTTCGGCTATGACGCCGATCGCCAGATCCTGAAGGGCATCGATCTCGACATACCGGCTGGCGCGACTGTCGCGGTGGTTGGTCCCTCGGGGGCGGGCAAGTCGACGCTCGCGCGGCTGATGTACCGCTTCTACGACGTGACCGGCGGCCGCATCACCATCGACGGGCAGGACATTCGCGCGGTCACCCAGACCAGCCTGCGCGCCGCGATCGGTATCGTGCCGCAGGACACGGTGCTGTTCAACGAGACGATCGGCTACAACATCGCCTATGGCCGCGAGGGCGCGACCCCGGGAGAGATCGCCGAGGCGGTCCGCGGCGCCTCGATCGCGAATTTCATCCAGGCGCTGCCCGAGGGGCTCGACACGCGGGTGGGCGAGCGCGGTCTCAAGCTTTCCGGCGGCGAAAAGCAGCGCGTGGCGATCGCCCGCACGCTGGTGAAGAACCCGCCGATCCTGATCCTCGACGAGGCCACGAGCGCGCTCGACAGCCGCACCGAGGCGGACATCCAGGCGACGCTCGAATCGATCGAGCAGGGCCGCACCACCATCGTGATCGCGCACCGGCTGTCGACGGTGGTCCATGCCGACCGGATCATCGTGCTGGAGGCGGGTCGGGTGGTCGAACGGGGCACCCATGCCGAGCTGCTGCGTCAGGGCGGGATCTATGCCGAAATGTGGGCGCGGCAGGCGCAGGAGCGCGAGGAAGGCGAGGCACCGGTTGCGGAGTGATTTGCTACGAAGCGTTACATTCCATCGATGGACGGAGTTTGTTGGAAGCCATAGACTCGCCTGGTTCCTCGAATCGGAGCCTTGTCGATGCGCGTACTCGCCCTTGCCGCGATTGCGGCGGTACTTGCCTGCGTTACTCCCGCTTTCGCCCAGCCCACGTCCTCCGGACCACTCCGGATGCCGTGGCGCAGCCTGCTCGAATGGCAGCCCAAGCAGGGAACGGTCACCTATGCCAATGACGATCTCCAGCTGACCGTATCGGCAAGTGCGGCGGTGACTCCGGACCAGCAGGTTGCGGTGGTCACCGTCCGCCGGCCCGGCGTGGCGCCGGTCACGTTGCGCGGCCAGCCCGGGATCGGCTGGCGTTTCGGAATCGGCCGGGTGGATGCGAAGGTGCGGGCGCCCGCGGTCCTGCTCCAGAGCTTCACCGGCGGCGCGCATTGCTGCAGCGTGATCGATGTCGCCGTGCCCGAGGGCGCGGCCTATCGCGTGGTGCGGCTCACCCATCGCGGCGTCGATGGCAAGACGAGCCCTATGTTCGATGCCGCGCTGGACGAATTCCCGATCGACCTCACGGGTGACGGCATCGCGGATTTCGTCCTGACCGACGATGCGTTTCTCTACCGCTTCTCGAGCTATGCCGGCAGCGTTCCGCCGCCGCTCGTGCTGAACATCGTCGGCGGTCGCACCGTGGACGTGTCGAAGGCGCCGGGGCTTCGGCCATTGTTCGCTATGAAGATGGCGGAGGCCCGCGCCTATTGTGCCGAACCTGCATGGGAAAGGAATGAGCGGAATGGCGCCTGTGCGGGCTATGTCGCCGACGCGGCCCGGATCGGACAGTTCGACACGGCCTGGAAGGTGATGCTGGCGCACTATGACCGGCAGTCGAGCTGGAACAAGAAGCCGTTCCCCGCCGATCTCCGCGACTTCCTGCGCAGCCACGGCTATATCCGCTGACGGCACGCCGCGCTCGCCACGGCGTTGGAAGCCCGAGAGGAGACGTGGGCAGATGCTGATACCGTTCGGACTGGCAGGCGTGGGCGTACTCGGGCTGGCCGGATGGTCGGCTTGGGCGGGGCGCAAGGCGGAGGAGATGGTGCCCGTTGACGGGCGCTTCGTCGACGTGGCCGGCGCGCGGCTGCATGTGGTCGAGCTCGGCCCGAAAGAGGCGCAGGGTCCGGCGATCGTGATGATTCACGGGCTGATGGGGCAGCTGCGCAACTTCAGCCATTCGCTGACCCGGCATCTTGCGCAGGATCACCGGGTGATCCTGGTCGACCGGCCAGGCTGGGGGCATTCGCACCTCACCGGCGCGCGGCCGGATCTGGCCGGCCAGGCGCGGATGATCGCCGAGCTTATCGAGAGACTGGGGCTGGAGAAGCCGCTGGTCGTCGGCCATTCGATGGGCGGCGCGGTGGCGCTGGCGCTAGCCGTGGGGCATCCGGAGGTGCCGGGCGGCCTCGCGCTGATCGCGCCGTTGACGCAGGTAGTCGAGAATCCTCCGGCGGTGTTCCGGGGGCTGATGGCGCCGCCGGGCGTGCGCG
Organism: Sphingomonas sp. R1; assembly: GCF_025960285.1. Classification (GTDB taxonomy): domain Bacteria; phylum Pseudomonadota; class Alphaproteobacteria; order Sphingomonadales; family Sphingomonadaceae; genus Sphingomonas. Next base: position 2,643,796 of record NZ_CP110111.1, read on the forward strand.
AGTCAATCGCCTGGACGATTGCGGTGCCGATGGCGGTGGCGTTTGGCCCCCGCAACGCCGCCGCGGTGTTCGCGCCCGATCCGGTGCCGGCGGACTTCGCCACCGCCGGCGGCGGCGCGTTGGCGGCGCGGTCGCGGTCCTATCAGATGGGCAGCTTCGAGGTGCGGATGGCGCGCGATTCGATGCGCGCGCTGGTGCCGCATTATGGCGCGCTGCGGCTGCCGGTCGCGATCCTCTACGGGCGCGGCGATACGGTGCTCGATCCGGTGCTGCAGGGCGAACGAACCGCGGCGGAGATCCCCGGCGCGACGCTCAAGCTGATCGAGGGCGGGCACATGCTGCCCGTCACCCACGCGGCCGAAACCGAAGCCTGGCTGCGTGAGGTCCTCGGCCGGATCGGCTGAGCTTATTTCGCCTCGGCGATCAGCTTGGCCGCGGCGTCGCCCGCCCAGTCGAAGTCGCCAGAGACGCGCCACACTTCCTTGCCGGCCGAATCATAGAGGATCGTGGTCGGCAGGTTGGTGCCCATCTGCACGCTGAATGCGGTGTCCGTATCCAGATAGGGCTTCAGATGCTTGTAGCCGCGCCTCTCGAAGAACGGGCCGACGACCTCCATCCCCTTCAGGTCCTGGCTGAGCGGCAGCACGACGAGCGTGTCGCCCACCTTGCCCGCCAGCGTATCCAGCGTCGGCATTTCCTTGATGCACGGCACGCACCAGGTTGCCCACAAGTTGAGCAGCACCGGCTTGCCCTTGAAGGCGGCCAGCGTCGTCTTCTTGCCGGCAGAGTCGGTGAAGGCAATCGTCGGCGCCGCCTCGCCATGGTGGCTGCGGTCGACGGTGCCGCCCGGGGCGGGGGCGCTCGCATTGGCGGGTGCCGTTACGTTCGCTTGCTGTGACGGCTGCGATTGCTTATCGCACCCCGCAACTGCGAGGGCGCCCAGAAGGAGAAGACCGATCACCGAGCGCAAGGACAGCTCCAATTCCATGTGGGGAGGGCGCTTCGCCGAAGGCCCGTCCGCGGTGATGCGCGAGATAAACGCCTCCATCCCCTTCGACAAGCGGATGTGGCAGCAGGATTTGCGCGGCTCCAAGGCGCATGTCGCGATGCTGGGCCAGCAGGGGATCGTCGGGGCTGAAGATGCCGCCACGATCGGCGCGGGGCTCGACCAGGTCGCCGAGGAGTTCGCCGCGAACGGCGTGCCCGAGGATCTGGCGCTCGAAGACATCCACATGCTCTCCGAGAGCCGGCTGGCGGAAAAGATCGGCCCGGTCGCGGGTCGCCTCCACACCGCGCGCTCGCGCAACGACCAGGTCGCGACCGACTTCCGCCTCTGGGTGCGCGACGCGATCGACCAGGCCGATGCGGCGTTGGGCGCGCTGCAGGACGCGCTGCTCGCCCGCGCCGAGCAGCATGCCGACAGCGTGATGCCGGGCTTCACCCATCTCCAGGTCGCGCAGCCGGTGACGCTGGGCCATCATCTGATGGCCTATTTCGAGATGTTCGCGCGCGATCGCTCGCGCCTGAAGGACGCCCGCGCCCGCATGAACCTGTGCCCGCTGGGTTCGGCGGCGCTGGCCGGGACTGGCTTCAACCTCGATCGCGAGGCGACGGCCACGGCACTCGGCTTCGACGGCCCGACGCGCAACTCGCTCGATTCGGTGTCTGACCGCGACTTCGCGCTCGATTACCTAACCGCCGCGTCGCAGTGCAGCCTCCACCTCAGCCGCCTTGCCGAGGAATTCGTGATCTGGGCCAGCCAGCCCTTCGGGTTCGTCGCGCTTTCGGATCAATGGTCGACCGGCAGTTCGATCATGCCGCAGAAGCGCAACCCCGACGCGGCCGAGCTGGTCCGCGGGCATTCGGGCCGGATCAGCGGCGCGCTGGTCAGCCTGATGATGACGATGAAGGGGCTGCCGCTCGCCTATTCGAAGGATATGCAGGACGACAAGCCACCGGTGTTCGAGGCGCACGACCTTCTCGGCCTGAGCATCGCGGCGATGACCGGCATGGTCGACAGCGCGACCTTCCGGCTCGAGCGGATGCGCGCGGCGGCCGAAGCCGGCTTCTCGACCGCGACCGACCTTGCCGACTGGCTGGTGCGAGAGGGCGGCATCCCGTTCCGCGAGGCGCACCACATCACCGGCCGCGCCGTCGCCAAGGCGGAAGCGGAGGGTATCCGCCTCGATCAGCTCTCGATCGAGGCACTGAAGGAAATCGATGCGCGGATCGACAGCCGCGTGTACGACGTTCTCAGCGTCGACGCATCTGTGAACAGCCGGGTGAGCTTCGGCGGCACGGCACCGTCGCGCGTTCGTGCGGCGATAGCGGCGGCCCGCAAGGGTCGCGAGGAGGAAGCATGAGGAAGCGACTGCTGCTCGCCATTCCGGCCCTGGGGCTGGCACTGGGCGGCTGCGGCGTGCGCGAGGCGCTGGCGCCCGCGCCGGGGGCCTCGCTGCCGGTGGCGCCGTACGGCGCCGCGGTGACGCCCACGCCTCCCGACCTTCTCAAAGCGCGCGCCCAGACGCGCCCCTCGCGCAGCGACGACCTGATCCAGGCGTCCGAAGCGCGGCGGAGCGACGAGTTCGACCTGCCACCCAACTGATTTTGGCGGCCAATCGCGCCGCACCCAGAGGCCCATGACCGATTTCTCGATGATCGACGGCGAACTGCACGTCGAATCGCTGCCCCTCGCGCGCATCGCTGCCGAGGTGGGCACGCCCCTCTATGTCTATTCCACCGAACGCTTCCAGGCCAATGCCCGCGCCTTTCGCGACGCGCTGAAGCCGCTGGGACGCATCCACCTCGCCTTCGCGATCAAGGCCAATCCCAACCTCGCGGTGCTCAAGCTGCTGGCGAATGAGGGCTTCGGCGCCGATGTCGTCTCGGGCGGCGAGATGGCGCGCGCGCTGGCGGCGGGCGTCGCGCCCAAGGACATCGTCTTTTCGGGCGTCGGCAAGACCCGCCGTGAGCTGGTCAAGGGCCTGGAGGCCGGGATCGGCCAGTTCAACCTCGAGCTGGTCGAGGAAGGCGAAGTGCTGGCGGCGCTCGCCGCCGCGCGCGGGCTGACCGCGCGGGCGGCGCTGCGCGTGAACCCCGACGTCGATGCCGGCACGCACGAGAAGATCTCCACCGGCAAGGCGGAGAACAAGTTCGGCCTGCCGATCGGCGAGGCACCGGCGATCTTCGATCGTCTCGGCGATCTGCCCGGCCTCGATCTCCACGGCATCGCCGTCCATATCGGCAGCCAGCTGCTCGGCCTGGCGCCGCTGGAAGCCGCGTTCGAGCGCGTCGGCCGGCTGCTCGCCGAGCTGCGCGCGGGCGGCCACACCATCACCCATGTCGATCTGGGCGGCGGCCTGGGCGTCGCCTATCGCCCCGGCGAGGTGCCGCCGACGCCCGAGGCCTATGCCGAGATGGTCGCGCGGGTGACGAAGGGCTGGGACGTGGAACTGATGTTCGAGCCGGGCCGCACTATCGCCGGCAGCGCGGGCGTGCTCGTCACCGAAGTGCTGTGGGTGAAGCCGGGGCAGGTCCATCCCTGGGTAGTGGTCGATGCGGCGATGAACGATCTCGCCCGCGTGGCGCTGTACGATGCGTATCACGGCTTCGCGGCCGTAAAGCCGAGCGGCGAGCGCTTCGTCGCCAATGTCGCCGGGCCGGTGTGCGAGAGCACCGACGTGTTCGTGAAGGCGCGCGAGATCGATGCGGTACAGTCCGGCGACCTCGCCGTGCTGGAGACGGCGGGTGCGTACGGCGCGACCATGGCCAGCACCTATAACAGCCGCCCGCTGGTGCCCGAAGTGCTGGTGTCGGGCGATCGCTACGCCATCGTCGCCGGCCGCATCTCCGCCGAGGAGATCATGGCCGCCGAAGACGTGCCGGACTGGCTGAAGTGAGCCTCGCCGCGCTGCCCCTGTTCGTGAAGCTGGCGGGGCGGCCGGTGATTCTGGTCGGCGAGGGCGAGCCGGCGGACGCCAAGCGCCGCCTGCTCGACCGCGCCGGCGCGCAGGTGGTGGGCGAGGGCGACAGCGCCGCGCTCGCCATCGTCGCGCTGGACGAACCCGAGGGCGTGGTCGCGCGGCTCAAGGCGCGGGGCGTGCTGGTCAACTGCGTCGACCGGCCCGAGCTGTGCGACTTCACCCTGCCGGCGATCGTCGATCGCGACCCGGTGCTGATCGCGATCGGCACCGGCGGAGTTTCGGCAGGGCTGGCGGCGGCGCTGCGGCAGCGGCTGGAAGCCTTGCTGCCCGCGAGCCTCGGCGCGCTCGCCTGCGGACTCGGCCGGAGCCGCACGGCGATGAAGGTGCGCTGGCCCGATCCCGGTGCCCGTCGCCGAGCGCTGGCGGACGCGCTGGGCGAGGGCGGAATGCTCGATCTGCTGGCGGGCGACGGCGATGTTGATCGCTGGCTGGCTGAGGGCGCCGCACCCGAGGCGCAGCTGATCACCCTCCGCCTGACCTCGCCCGATCCCGAAGATCTCACCCTGCGTCACGCCCGGCTGCTTGCGCAGGCCGATCGGCTCTTCCATCTGGGTGACGTGCCCGACGCTATTCTCAACCGCGCGCGTGCCGATGCTGCGCGCATTCACGCCCGCCCCCCCGCCGATCCGGGCGAAGGCCTGTCGCTCTGGCTGGAGATGGCGGGTTGAGCGGGTTCGCCTATGTCGTGCACGAGGGGACCGTCGAGCAGCCGACGATGCGCGCCGCGCTGGGGCAGAATGGTGGACTGACCTGGATCCACCTCACCACCAATGACGAGCGGGCCCAGCTCTGGCTCGGCGGCGAGGCCAGGCTGTCCCCCTATGTCATCGATTCACTGACCGCGACCGAAACGCGCCCGCGCTGCGACGCGGTGGGCGACGGCGCGGTGATCAACCTGCGCGGGCTCTCCTCGGAAGCGACCACGGCGTCCGATCCGCTGGCCTCGATCCGCATCTATGCGATGGGCGGCTGCGTCTTCTCGGTGACGCGCAAGCATCTGAACGCGCTGCAGCCGGTCCGTGAGGAACTCGAGGCGGGCAAGATCCTCGATCCGGGCGACCTGATCGCCGCCTTTGCGCAGGCGATCACCGAGGAACTGGATCCGGTGGTCGCCGAGCTCGGGGACTCGCTCGACGATTGCGAGGAGCAGCTGTCCGCCCACCGCGCTTTCGAGCTGCGGCGGATGGTCAACAAGGTCCGGGTGCAGGCGATCGGCTATCGCCGCTTCCTCAATCCCCAGCGCGCGGCGATCGAGAAGCTGGCGGGCCTGCCGGGCGACTGGCTGCGCGAGGACGATCGGCTGCACCTCTCCGCCGCTGCGGATCGCGCCGCGCGCATGGCGGAAGAAGTGGAAAGCATTCGCGAGCGCGCCGCGCTGACCCACGAGACGCTCACTGACCTGCGCGGCGAATTGCTCGACCAGCGCTCGCTGATGATCGCCATCGTCGCGATGGTGTTCCTGCCGCTGACCTTCCTTACCGGTCTGCTCGGCATGAACGTGGACGGCATCCCCTTTGCGCACGAACCCTGGGCGTTCTGGGGTGTGGTGGGGGTCTGCGTCGCGATGTCGGCGGGAATCGCGGGCTATTTCGTGCACCGCCACTGGTTCGAGTAGGGGCCTGAGCCCGTCATCCCGGCGGAAGCCGGGATCCATTCGCTACTCCGTTGCAGTTGGAGCCGGGACGGTGACCCCCATGGATTCCCGCTTTCGCGGGAATGATGAAGGCTGTTATCGCTTCAGAAATTCGAAGATCTGCCCGACCATCACGTCGAGCGATCCCTGGCAATGCGCCTCGACGTCGGGCGTCTCGACCGTGTTCACCGCAATTCCCATCGGCGTCGGCCAGCCGCGCAATGCGTGGGTGATGGTGCGCAGCGCCTGAAGCGTCGCGACCGAGGCCTGCCAGCCCGCCGCCGTGGCGATCAGGCCCACCGGCAGCCCGTCGAAATAGACGCGGTCGTCACGGCTGAGCAACTCGACATAGTCCAGTGCGGTCTTCACCAGGCCGGAAAGCGTGCCGTGATAGCCGGGCGAGCCGATGATCACCGCATCCGCCGTGCGCAGTGCCTCGACGAACCGGATCACCTTTTCGTCTGTATCGCCATGCTCGGGCTCGAAATGCGGGAAGACGATGTCGGGTCCGGTGAGCAGGGTGGTGCGCGCGCCGCGCGCCTCGGCACGGGCGAGCGCGGCGCTGAGCAGGCGTGCGGTGCTGGATTGCGGGCGGAGCGTGCCGCCGATCGCGACGATATGGGGGGTGGTCATGCTACCTCGTTCGGTCATTCGGGTTTGCCGCCGGGCTTCCATTCCGGCTTGGCGTCGCTGTTGGCCAGCGCATGGAGCGGCTCGACCAGCGACTGGATGGCGCGGGTCATGAAGGCGATGTCGATATTGGCGACGGTATCGTCCTTGCTGTGATAGGTCGGCACCACCGCCCAGCCCGAGATGGTGTGGGCGACGACGCCCTTTCTCGCGAGCGAATAATTGTCCGAGCGCTGGAAGAAGTTCTGGTCCGGGTACGGATCGGACGTGACGAGCGCGCCATGCGCCTTGAGCGTCTCGCCCAGCGTCGAGCGCTCATAGCCGGTCATCATCATCGTGCCGGCGGGGAGCTTGGGATCCTGCGCGCCGATCATCTCCACCTCCACATTGGCGACGATCTGGTCGAGCGGCACTGGCGAATGCGCGCCGAAATAAGTGGAGCCATAGCCGCCGATCTCCTCCGCGCCGTATGCGACGAACAGGATGCCGCGCTTGCTCTTGCCCTTGGCGGCCAGCGTGCGCGCGAGCTCGAGCACCGCGGTGGTGCCCGAGGCGTCGTCATTGGCGCCGTGCATGATCGTGCCATCGGCCTGAACCCCAAGGTGATCGAGATGCGCGCTCAGGAGCAGCACGCCGGCCTTGGGATCGGTACCGGGCAGCCATCCGATCGCGTTGGTGGTGGTAGTGATCTTCTCTTCCACCGGCACGGTCAGCTCGACCTTCACGTCCTGCTGGGCCGCCAGCGCGTCGAACGCCGCGGCGGGCAGCACGATGATCGAGGGCGAGGCGCCGCGCGGTTCGCTGTACAGGCCGCCGGGCAGGCGGGGTTCGCCGTGCAGCGCCTTGACCATTGCCCGGGTGTCGTCGCTTTCGCGGATCAGCAGCAGCCGCGGGGTCTTGAACGACCGTGCCAAGCGATAGAGCTGCATGGCGGGCATGTCGCCGGTGACCAGCATCACCGGGGCGGGCGCCATGCGCGACAGCGCCTTGGCGGGAGTGAGCCGCGCCACGCCCTCGCTGCCCGAGCCGTCGCCGACGAGCAGCGTCGCGCCCGGTACGGCCACGCCGTTGGCGGTCAGCGTGATCGGCGCCTTGAGCTGCAGCCGGACGATCTGGGCCTTTTGCAGATACCCGTCCATGCCCGGCGCGGGCTGAAGGCCGAAGCCCCGGAACTGGGCAGCGACATAGGCGGCGGCGATCGCCTCGTCGGGCGTCGCGCTGCCGCGGCCGCGAAGTTCGTCGCCGGCAAGGAAGGTCTCGTGCGCGCGGACCCAGTCGGCGCTCACCTGCGCCCGCGCCGGCACCGCCACGAGGCTCGCCGCGGCCAGCGCCGCCAGCAACAATCCACGCGTCATTGTTCATCCCCCCGGTTGGTACGGCGGGAGTGATGCGCCAGGCGGGCGCGGTGCGCAACCGGCACCGCGCCGCCGGACCTCAGAAGAACAGCTTGCGGATGCTCAAGCGCACCGCCCGGCCGGTGGGGTCGAGCAGGTCTGGCTGATAGTTGACCGGCACCGCGCCGGTCTGGTCGGTCACCCGCTGGCGGGTGTTGAGGATGTTGGTGACGCCCAGGCTTACCCGCGTGCCGCGCAGCCAGCGATGCGCGCGCACCAGCTTGAACTGCCGCCCGAGATCCGCGAACAGCCGCAGGTTGAACGTCCCGAGATCGCCGAAATCGAGCCGGTTGGTGTTGTTCAGCCCGGTATAGACGCTGGTGCTGCTCTGCCACTTGAAGCCCAGGCGCGCGCCGAAGCCGTCCTTGGTGACGCCCGCCTGCGCATCGATCTGGTGCGCCGGCTGGCCGCCATTGTTGCCGGCGGCATCGCCGTTCAGCAGATCGAGCACCGGCACGCCGTCGCGGATCTTGATCTGATCCTTGAAATACCAGGTGTGATACAGGCTGAACTGCAGCCGGCCGGCGAGCGCCCCGTTGGGGCCGCCAAAGCCGCCGCGACCGCCGCCGAAGCCGCCACCGCCACCCCCGCCGGGGCCGCCGCCGCCCGTACCGCCTGCGCCCGGGCCGCCCGCACCGCCCGGCGCGGCACCCGGGGGCGGGCCGAACAGGCTGCCGCCGAACGGCGAGCGCGGCGGCTGGCCGTTCTGCCCCTGCTGCTGGCCGAACAGCCGAGCCTGGCCTTCGGCGGGGAGCGGCTTGCCCGAGGCAATCGCCTCGGCGCGTTCCTTCTCGCGCTGGGCGCGCAGCGCAGCGATCTTCTTCTCCAGCGACGATCGGATCGGCACCGACAGGTTGAAGCCCCAGCGCAGCTGCTGGGTGTTGTTCTCGGCGAAGTTCACCGCACGATTGTCGATGCTCACCAGATCGCCATCGGCATCCCGCACGAATCGGCTGGGGAAGGCCGCCTCGATCGCCGCGGTGGCGGCGGGGAAGGTGGCGATGTCGTTGCGGATGCGTGTGCTCACATAATCGGCGCGCAGCGAGAAATCCGTCTTCTCCCAGGGCCGCAGCTCCAGCCCCAGCTTGGTCACATGTCGCTGCTCGGCGGTGAGCAGGGGGTTGCCGCCGGTAATCGTCGTCACCGTCACCGTCTGGCCGGTGCGATAGTCGAACACGCGGCTGTTGGGGCTGGCGATGACCGGATTGCCCAGCTGCGCGGTGCTCGGCGCATCCTCTGCATTGGTCCAGGAGGCGATCAGGCGCACCGGCTTGAGCGGCGACCAGTTCACGCCGTAGCCGGTGGTGGTCAGCGTGCCGAAGTCCGAGAGCTGCTGTACTGCCACGTTGCCGTTCAGCGTCAGGTCGCCCAGCGGCTGCAGCACGTCCTTGCGGCGGCTGGCGATCGGCACGTCGATGTTGAGCTGGGTGCTGGCGATGTTGCGCGACAGCGAGGCGCTGCTCGGGGTGCCGCTGCGAAACGCGGTACTATCGAGGCCGCTCAGCGAGCCGCCGATCCGCAGCGCAGTGGACACGTCACCCGCAGGCAAGGTGAACAGCGGGCCGCGGAACAGCGCATCGACCGTACCGGTGTTCGAGGTGGAGTTGCCGCGATCCGCCGGGCGCGCGGCGCCGAGCGTATCGAATCCGCGATCGGTGATCGTCTTGCTCTCGACGCGATCATAATTGCCGGTGAGCGACCAGCTCCACTGGCGGCTCCACGGCAGCCCGTCGCCATTCAGCGTGGTGCCGAAATGGCTGGCGATCGAGCGGCTGCTGGCGGTCAGCGGGCTGGGATCGGCCGAAAGCGTGATCGGCGCACCGACCGATGTGGGCAGGCCGCGCAGCGCCTCGCTCTGCTGGACTTCCAGCGTGCCGTTGACCGTCGCGCTGACCTTCTGGTTGAGGTTGCGCGCATAGGAGCCGTTGATCGTCAGATCCTGGCTGGGCGCAACTAGCGTGCGATAGGGCGCCTGGTTCACGCCGCTGCCGTCGCTGGTGGTCGGCAGGATGTTGCGCTCGCTCTCCAGCAGCCCGGTAGTGCCCTGGTACTTAACGTCGAGATTGACGCGGCGATCGCGGTTGATCTTCAGAATGTCGGCCTGCACTTCCTGTGTGCTGTTGCCACCCTCAGTCGGCACGCTGCCTTCCAGGTCAGTCGTGAGCGCACGGAAGCGCTCGCGCAGCACGAAGTTGACGACCCGCTGATCGGCGGAATAGCCGAATTTCAGCGCGGCCTCCTCGGGCAGGATGTCGACACGCTCGATCGCCTCGGTCGGCAGGTCGCGGATTTCGGCGAAGCTAGAGATACGGCGGCCGTTGAGCAGCACCACCGGCATGCCGCTGCCGCGCCCGCTGCCGGTCTGCGGTGCCAGCTCCGTCAGCAGGTCGGAAATGGAAGAGACCGCATAGGCGCGGATATCCGCCTGGTTGAGCTGGATCTCGGGCGGGATGTCGCCCGGTACCGCGCCGCGCTGCTGGCTGGAGGTGACGACGATTTCGTCGGTATAGGGATCGTCCGCCGCGCTGGTCTGGCTGGCACGGCGACTGCCGGCCTGCTGCGCGGGCGCCGCGGCGCTCTGCGCGCGCGCCTGTGGTGACGCCGGGGCGGTGGCAGCGCCGGTCTGCTGCTGCTGCTGGGCCGTCGTCTGTGCCTGTGCCGCCAGCGGCGATACGCCCGCCAACAATCCTGCCAGGCTGGCCCCCAGTCGCTTCATCCGTGTTCCATCCCTTGTTCGAATCACAAGCGGGCCCGCAGGCCCGCCCTTATGGCTCGTCGGGTACGACGCACATGTCGCAAAACTGTGCCGGTTTGTCGGATTAAATGTCGCAACGCTGTTGCAGAAACGAAAATGGGGGCCGGAGCCCCCATTTGTCTTCAATTCATGGTGCGGTCGAGAAGACTCGAACTTCCACGGCCTTTCGGCCACAACGACCTCAACGTTGCGCGTCTACCAGTTCCGCCACGACCGCACGTGAATTTCCGCTGGAATTTTCAAACCAGCGGCTGGTAAGGCGGCGGCCTCTAGCAAAGCGAAATGGGCCTGGCAACCCGCTTTGTGCAGCTTTCTTGGGGAGCGGCTTGCGCCTATGCCGCCGGGCATGGCCAAGGCTTCTCCCCTTACCGCGGAAACGCGCCGTCTGCTCGCGCTGGCCTGGCCGGTGATGCTCACCAGCCTGAATTGGACGATCCTCCACGTCACCGACGTGGTGGTGGTGGGGCTGGCCGGCAGCCACCAGGTGGCGGCGCTGGGCGCCAGCCGTACGATCACCTTCCCCGGAATCGTGATGGGGCTCGGCGCGCTGACCGGCATCCTGGTCCATGTCGCGCGCGCCGACGGGGCGAAGGATCTGCGCGAGACCGGGCGGGTGCTGCACGAAGGCGTGCTGCTCGGGCTGCTGCTGGGCCTGGCGAGCTTTGCCATATTGTTCGGATTCGCTGCCCCGCTGCTTGCCGGCGTCGGCGTCGCGCCTGGCCTGATCGCGGACACCGCGCCCGTCGTGCAGGTGATGGCGCTAGCCTATCCGTTCCAGCTGGTGACGATCGCGACCAGCTTCTTTCTCGAAGGGGTCAGCCGGCCGGCGCGGGTGACCGTGGTCAATCTCGCGGTGCTGCCGATCAACGGCGTGCTGGCCTGGGCGCTGGCCACCGGCGCGCTGGGGCTGCCCGCGCTCGGCGCCGTGGGCGCGGCGGCGGCCACCGCCATCGCCTCGGCGCTGGGCGCGATCGGCATGCTCGCGGCCGCCTGGACGCTGCCGCGCGCCGAAGCCCGCGGCGTGCGCGATCTTGCCGACTGGGGCCGCGCGGAAACCTGGCGCGGGGCCTGGGCGCTTGCCCGGTTCGGCGTGATTCCGGCGATCTCCTCGGGGCTCGAACTGGTCGGCTTCTCGATCCTCATCGCGCTCTCCACCCAGCTGGGCGAGGCGACCGCGCATGCGTTCCAGATCGTCTTCTCGATCCACAATGTCACCTTCGCGATCGCGCTCGGCCTGGGATCGGCCGCCGGGGTGCGGGTCGGCAACGCGGTGGGAGAGGGGGTGCCGCAGGCGGCGGCGGGGCGGGCGGGCATCGCCGCGCTGCTCGCCGCGTGCGCCACCGGACTGCTCGCGCTCGCACTGGTCTTCGTGCCGATGCTGGTGGTGACGCCGTTTCCCGCGACCGGCGCGGTCCATATGCTGGCGTCGGGCATGCTGCTGCTCTGGGCACCCTTCATCCTGTTCGACGGGGTGCAGGTGGTGTTCGTCTATGCGCTGCGCTCGCTCGGCGATCAGGTTGCGGCGGGCGTCAACGGCATCCTCGCCTTCTTTCTGGTAACGGGCGGGCTGGGGCTGTTGCTGGTCCAGGCCGGGCTGGGCGCCAGGGCGCTGGTGCTCGCCTCGGGCCTCGGCATGGTTGCGGCGGCGGTGCTGAACGGCGGCCGCCTGTTCGTCGTCACCCGGCGAGTTCGCTCACGAAGCTGAGCTGGACGTTCTTCGCGCCGCTCGGCACGTCCACCTTGGCGCCGTTGAACTCGACGCTCGCCTGGGGATCCAGCGTGCGTACCGACGGGGTGATCCGCCAGCTATAGACCTCGCCGCCCTGCGCATCGACGAGGCGGATGCGGATGTCGGGTACATGCTGGCCGCTGGCGGTGGGGTTGAGCACCTTGCCCGACACGATGAACAGCTTGCTGCCGTCCGGCCGTGCCTGCAGCGCCACGTTCTTGTCGCTGAACACCAACGGCGTGCTCGCCCCGCCGATCGGCAGGCCGAGCTGGGTCAGCACCTGCGGCGCCTTCCAGTAGAGCAAGGCCGCCGCACCGAGCAGCACCGAGACGAGCGCGATCAGCGCCGCGATCGTCCAGCGCAGGCCGTGGCGCCTGGCCGGTGCGGGTTCGTCGAAGGGATCATAGTCGGCCACCGGCTCCTGCGCGCGCGCGAGGCTGCGCGGAACCGGCGCGGGCTCCGTTTCAAGGGCGCTAACCGGCGGCGGCGGTGGCGGCGCCGGCACCGCCTCGGTCAGCTCGAGCGGCGGCGGCGACTGGAACCAGCTGTGCTTGCAGTTCGCGCAGCGCACCGTGCGCCCGTCCGGCCCGATCGCCGAATCCGGTACTTCGTAGCGCGACCCGCACTGGCTGCACTCCAAGATCATGCCCAAAACCCCTGTAACCGCCCGAAACGCAGCGGCGTGGCGAGTCTAGCCGGGCCGATTCGGGCCAGCAAGCGGCTTGCGGGCGGCTTGAGCGCTTGCGGGGGCTGTGCGATGGCGGGGCAACCCCAGGAACAGGAGGCCGGGCCGCACGGCGCATGGGCAATATCGTGCACTTCGAAAATGTCGGCCTGCGCTATGGGACCGGACCGGAAACGCTGTCGGACGTGAGCTTCACGCTGGCGGCGGGGGGATTCTATTTCCTCACCGGGGCGAGCGGTGCCGGCAAGACCTCGCTGCTCAAGCTGCTCTATCTCGCCCAGCGGCCGACGCGCGGCGCGGTGCGGCTGTTCGGCGAGGATGCAGGCGCGCTGCCGCGGGCGCGGCTGCCCGGCCTTCGCCGGCGGATCGGCGTGGTGTTCCAGGATTTCCGCCTGCTCCCCCAGCTTTCGGCCTATGACAATGTGGCGTTGCCGCTGCGCGTGGCGGGCGTGCGCGAAAGCGAGGTCGAGGCGCCGGTGCTGGAGATGCTCGCCTGGGTGGGCCTCAGCGCGCGCGTCACTGCCAAGCCGCCGACGCTGTCGGGCGGCGAGCAGCAGCGCATCGCGATCGCCCGGGCGGTGATCGCCCGGCCCGAAATCCTGGTGGCGGACGAGCCGACCGGCAACGTCGATCCCGAAATGGCGGACCGGTTGCTGCATCTGTTCGAGGCGCTCAACCGACTGGGCACCACCATCGTCGTCGCGACGCACGACCTGCACCTGATCGGCCGTATCCCGCGCGCGCAGCTGATGCGGATGGAAAAGGGCAAGCTGGTCGATCCCACCGGCATGCTGCGCCATCCCCCGGGGGCGGCATGAACGGCCTGCGGCAGCGTGCCGCGATCGACCTGCGGCTGCTGGGTGAAGGCCAGCGCAGTTGGGTGATGGCGGGGATTATGGCGATCATGCTGTTTCTCACTGTCCTCTCGGGCGCACTCGGCCTTGGCGTGGCGCGCTCGGCCGGGGGGCTTGATCGCCAGCTTGCCGGGCAACTGACGGTGCAGCTGGTCGAGCCCGATGTGACGCTGCGCGATGCGCGAGCCAAGGCGCTGGTCGCCACGATCGCGAAGGTGCCCGGCGTGACGCGGGTGCGCGAGGCGGACCGCGCGCAGCTGGCCGTGCTGCTCAAGCCCTGGCTGGGCGATGCCGGCCTTGATCCCGAGCTGCCGATGCCGGTGCTGATCGACGTGACCGGCGCGCGGGACGTCACGGCTCCGGTGACGGCCGCGGCTCGGGCGGTGGCGCCGCAGGCGCGGGTCGACAGCAGCGCGCGCTGGCTTTCGCCGGTGCGCGGTCTGCTCGCCACCCTGTTCTGGGTGGCGATCGGGCTAGTGCTGGTGATCGCGGCGGCCACCGCGGGCGTGGCGCTGCTCGTCGCACGGGCAGGGCTGGACACGCACCGCGACACGATCGACGTGCTGCACATGCTGGGTTCGACCGATCTTCAGGTGGCGCGCCTGCTCCAGCGGCGCATCGCCCGCGACACGCTGCTTGGCGGGGGGATCGGCACGCTGGGCGCGCTGGCCCTGGTCGCCTTGTTCCAGACCAAACTGGCCTTGACGGGATCCGAGGTGCTGGGTGGGGCGACGCTGGCGGCGATCGACTGGACGCTGCTGCTGCTGCTGCCCCTCGGCTTCGCGCTGCTGGCAACGGTGGCGACGCGGCTGACCGTGCTGCACACGCTGGGGCTGAAGCTGTGATCCGGCGGCTGTTCCAGCTGCTGCTGCTGGCGGCGCTGGCCTGGGGCGCAGGCTTCGCGCTGTTCCTCTACAATCTCGGCAAGCCGCTGGGTGCGTATTCCACCGACGCCGTAGTGGTGCTGACCGGCGGCCCCGGGCGTATCCAGCGCGGCCTGGACGCGCTTCGCCGCGAGGATGCCCGGCGGATGCTGGTGAGCGGCGTGAACCCCGATGTGCGACCGCGTGAACTGGCTGCGCAATTCCCCGCCGACCGGGCGCTGTTCCGCTGCTGTGTCGATCTCGGGCATGAGGCGGTCGATACCCGCTCCAACGCGGACGAGACGGGTCGTTGGGTACGCGAACATGGCTATCGCAGCGTGCGGCTGGTCACCTCGGATTGGCACATGATGCGCGCCAGGCTGGAGTTGCGCCACGTTCTGGCGGGCGTCGCCATCGTCGGCGACGGCGTGCCGAGCCGCCCGGGGTGGCGCATGCTCATGCGCGAATATCACAAATATCTGGTGCGCCGGGGGGCGCTCCTGCTGGGGGTCGATTGATGGACGCAGTGCGTACCTGGATGTTTCGAATTCTCTTCTATGGCCTGTCGATCGTGATGGTGATGCTGGCGCCGGTCGCGGGGCTGTTCGGGACCCGGGCGCTGCAGGCGCATGCCAATTTCTGGGCGTGGCAGATGCAATTTCTGGTGCGGACGATCGTTGGTGCGCGGGTGCGGATCGAAGGCGCGCTGCCGGAAGGGCAGCTGCTGTTCGCAGGTAAGCACGAAAGCTATTTCGAAGCGCTGGAGCTGACCCGCATCCTGGGTGCCCCGGCGACGGTGATGAAGCGCGAGCTTGCACGCATCCCGGTCTGGGGCTGGGCGGCGCAGCGCTACGGCACGATCGTGGTCGACCGCGAGGCCAATGCGGCGGCGCTGCGCGGGATGATGCGCGAGGCGCAAAGGGCGCGGGCGACCGGGCGTTCGGTACTGATCTTCCCCGAAGGCACCCGGGTGCCGCCGGGCGAGGCGCCGCCGCTCCGCTCGGGCTTTGCCGGCCTGTACCGGGCGCTCGACCTCCCGGTGGTGCCGGTGGCGGTGCGGAGCGGTACGGTGTGGCCGCGCAAGGGGATGATGCACAAGGGCGAGATCGTGGTCCGTTTCGGCGCGCCCATTCCTGCCGGGCTGCCCCGTCGCGAGATCGAGGCGCGCGTGCATGCGGCGATCAACGCGCTGAACGGATGAGCCTCAGCGCGGTCGTGTCCAGAGGCCGGCGGGCCGCGGCGTCGGCGCGCGGCGGCGGGCCGCACCCCAGGCCTTGAGGATCGCGGACAGCTTCTCGCTGCCCGAGGTGGCGGTGCGACTGTCCCAGGCGCCTGCCCCTCGCGCGCGGACCTTGCGGGCGATGCCGCCATAGATGTCCGCCGCGGCCAGCACCGCCCAGGCCGAGCGGAACGAGAGCGCTGCGGCGCCGCCCCGCGCGCTGATCTCATAGCCCTCGGCGCGATCCGCCAGCCGCGTGCCGAGGATGGCGAGGGCGTTGCGGTCGGCCAGCGGGTTTTCGGGCGTGAGTCCCACCTCCGCCAGCCAGTCGGCGGGCAGGTAGCAGCGCCCGGCCTCCGCATCCTCGCCGATGTCGCGCGCGATGTTGGCAAGCTGGAAGGCGAGGCCGAGGTCGCAGGCGCGGTCCAGCACCGCCTCATCCTTGGACCGCACCCCCATCACGACCGCCATCATGCAGCCGACGACGCCGGCGACATGGTAGCAATAGCGGAGCAGATCGTCCTCGGTCTGCGGACGCCAGCCGTCGGCATCGAGCGCGAAGCCGTCGATCAGGTCCCAGGCGAAGCGGTGCGGCATGCCGGTTTCCTGCGCCACGATGCGCAGCGCGTCGAACGCGGCATCGCCCACCCATTCACCGGCCAGCGCCGCCGCGGTGCGCTCGCGGACGTCGGCGAGGCGCGCCTGCGGATCCTCGACGATCGTCATGCCATGGCCGTGGTCCTGACCGTCGGCGATGTCGTCGCAGCGCCGGCACCAGGCATAGAGCAGCCAGGCGCGCTCGCGGGTCTTGGGATCGAACAGCTTGCTTGCGGCGGCGAAGCTGCGCGATCCGCGGGCGATCGATTCGCCCGCGGTCGCGACGATCGCATCGCGCCCGGGATAGCGCATTACAGCTGTTCGCGGCGCAACTGCGCGATCGGCACGACGGGCTGGGCATCCGCCATCTTGGCAAGCAGCCCGTCGATCGTGGAGTCGACCAGCAGCAGCCCCTGGTGCTGCGGACGGACGAAGCCGACCGTGCCCATATGTTCCCAGAATTCGACGAGCTTGTCGTAATAGCCGGCGATGTTGAGCAAGCCGATCGGATCGGCATGGTAGCCGAGTTGCGCCCAGCTCATCGCCTCCCACAATTCGTCCATCGTGCCGGTACCGCCGGGCAGGTTGACGAAGCCGTCGGCCAGTTCGGTGAAGCGCGCCTTGCGCTCGTGCATCGTATCGCAGACTTCGAGGGCCGTGAGCCCGCGGTGCGCGACCTCGGCATTGACCAGCAGCGTCGGGATCACGCCGATCACCTCGCCGCCGGCCTCCAGTGCCGCATCGGCAACCGCGCCCATCAGCCCCAGGCGACCGCCGCCATAGACGACGCCGATGCCGCGTTCGGCCAGCGTGCGGCCAAGGGTGCGGGCGGCTTCGATATAGACGGGATCGGACGGGGTGGCCGAACCGCAATAGACGGCAATACGCTTCATGTGATGCTCCTGTGGCGGGGCTGATAGCGTGTTTTGGCCGAGAGGGAGAGCCTCTTCTTCTTTGTCCCTTCTCCTGGGAGGGGGGTGGGGGTGGAGGGATTCCAGCCCGTTGGTTGGTCTCTGCAAGACAGGGCCCCACCCCAACCCCGCATCAGGTGAACAGCGCCCCGCGCTGTTCAGGCGCTGCCGGGAGCAGCGCCGACCTGATGCGCCTGAAGGGAAGGGGCTTGAGAGGGTTCAGGCCATCTCGCCCAGCATCAGCTCGGCCGTCGCCTTGGCACTCCCCACCACGCCCGGAATGCCCGCACCGGGGTGCGTCCCCGCGCCGACGAAATACAGGTTGGAGATCGCGTCGTCGCGGTTGTGCACGCGGAACCAGGCGCTCTGCGTCAGGATCGGCTCCAGGCTGAAGCCCGATCCGTGATGCGCGGCGAGGTCGTCGCGGAAGTCGGTGGGCGCATAATGGAACTTGGTGACGATCCGCTCCGCCAAGTCGGGGATCAGCCGGCGCTGTACTTCCGCGAGGATGCGGGCTTCGAGGATCGGGCCGACCTCGCGCCAGTCGGCGGGGAACTTGCCGAGATGCGGCACCGGCGCCAGCGCATAGAAGGTCGAATGGCCTTCCGGCGCCATGCTCGGGTCCGACGCGCTCGGGTGATGCAGGTACAGCGAGAAGTCCTCGCTCACCACGCCGTTGGTGTAGATGTCGTCGAGCAGCCCCTTATAGCGCGGGCCGAACAGGATCATGTGGTGCGGGATGTTCGGGAAGGTCCCCCGCAGGCCGAAATGCACGACGAACAGCGACGGCGAGAAGCGCTTGTTGACCAGCCGGTTGCTCGTCCGCCGGGCGCTGCGCGAATTGCGCAGCAGATCGCGGTAGCTGTGGACGATGTCAGCATTGCTCGCCACCGCGTCGACTTCCACCTCTAAGCCGCTCTTGGTGCGCACGCCGACCACCCTGTCGCCCAGCGTCAATATCTCGTCGACCGGGTCTCCGATGCGGACCGTGCCGCCCAGCCGCTCGAAATGGCGGATCAAGCCGGCGATCAGCCGGTTGGTGCCGCCCTCGGCCCACCACACACCGCCGTCGCGCTCCAGCTTGTGGATCAGCGCATAGATGCTGCTGGTCGCCATCGGATTGCCGCCGACGAGCAGGGTGTGGAACGACAGCGCCTCGCGCAGCTTCTCGTTCTTCACGAAGCCCGCAACGACCGAATAGACCGAGCGCCACGCCTGGTGCTGCATCAGCGCAGGGGCTGCCTTCAGCATCGACTTGAAGTCCAGGAACGCCTTGGCGCCCAGCTTCACATAGCCTTCTTCATAGACGCTTGCCGAATAGTCGAGAAAGCGCCGATAGCCGGCGATGTCGCTGGCATCGAGCTTGGCGATCTCGCCCGCCAGGATGCCATCGTCATTGGTATAGTCGAAGGTGGTCCCGTCCGGCCAGGACAGGCGGTAGAAGGGGGTGACCGGCTTGAGCGTCACGTCTTCCGAAATGTCGTGGCCCGAAAGGCGCCACAGCTCCTTGAGCGCATCCGGATCGGTGATCACCGTCGGGCCGCCATCGAAGGTGAAGCCGTCGCGCTCCCAATAATAGGCGCGGCCGCCGGGCTTGTCCCGCGCCTCGATGACGGTGGTGTCGACGCCCGCCGACTGCAGGCGAATGGCAAGCGCCAGGCCGCCGAACCCGGCGCCGATCACGACTGCGCGGCGCATCAGCGGCTCCAGATCGCGGAGAGGGCGCGGCCGATCGGCACCGGCGGCTTGCCCGAAAGCACGCGCACGCGATCGCCGAAGGTCGACTGGCCGGCATAGAAGCGCTGGATCAGACCTGCATCCAGACGATAGAAACGTTCCAGCACGCGATAGCGCTCCTCGGGTTCGGCCGCCTTGAACAACATCGCGGCGAGCATGCGATAGAAGCCGCGCTTGCGCCATAGCCCGCGGGAATAGCCATACAGCATTTGGTGCAGCGCGGCGCCCGAATAGTCCATGGCATCGGCGATCAGCGCGGCGCTGCGCACCGCATCCGGGAAGGAATAGCCGGTCATCGGGTGGAACAGGCCCGCCTTCATGCCGGCTTTGGCGATGCCGCGGCCACCGGCCGCCCAATAGGCGGCATGGTCGCCCCCCATCGCCACGGGCAGGCTGCCCACTTCCTCGCGCAGCACGCGCTCGACCTGCCAGCCGGCGGCGTCTGCATATGCTTCGATCCGGTCGCCGGTGGCGAGGATGTCGAGCGACGGCGTGTCGCTGTAATAGGTGTCCTCGACGAACATCCGCGTCGGGCTGAACGGCAGGCAGTAGACGAAGCGATAGCCGTCGATCTGTGGCACGGTCGCGTCCATGATCATCGGGCGCGGGAGCGTGTTGAGCGCAGCGAGGGCGAGTTCGGCACCGTGGAATTTCTGCCAGCCTAGCTGCAGCGCGCTGGTGTCGCCCACGCCGCGGCAATCGATCACGCCCTCCGCCTCGACCAGATCGCCATCGGCGAGCGCGACCGCGGTGGGGGTGATGTCCGCCGCCTCGCGACCGAGCAGCAGGCCCTTGGGCCCGAGCGCCTCGCGGACCACCCGGTCGAAATGCTCGGACTCGACCGAGTAGTAGCGACCCGGCAGGCTGCGCGCATGCGCCGGGAAGGCGACATCATAGCCGTTCCAGCCATGGCAGATCAGCGGGGCGGCGAGCCAGCGATGCTCGGGCGCGATGTCTTCGGCGAAGAACGACCAGAGGTGATTGCCGCCGATCCGCGCCGAGCCTTCGATGAGCCGGACGGAGCAATCGGGTTTCTTCTTCCGGATTGCCAGCGCGATAAGCCCGCCGGCAAGGCCGCCGCCGACAATGGCGACGTCACAACTGATGGTTGAAGGCATAGTCGTCCGCCTAGCCCAAGCCCGGGGGTGTGGGAACCCCGGCTTTGGGGCTGCGCGGCGAAACGATGGATCCGCGCGGGCGTAGCGCGGATGCGTAAAGTCACGGGTAAGACGTTCATTTTATTTTAATCACGTCACATGTCTTGCACACAGCCCCCCTAGGCCCCGGACGCCGCCGTCGCGCGGCAAAACAGGGGAATCGAAACATGCAGAGCAAGATGATTGCCGCGGCGTTCGCCGTGTCCGCACTGGCTGCGCCGGCGGCACAGGCGCAGCTGGTGCTGACCACCAAGACCTATAGCCAGGATTTCAACACGCTGGCCACCAGCGGCACGTCCAAGGTGCTGCCGACGGGCTGGCAGCTGGACGAGCGTGGCAGCAACACCGCCGGTTCCGACGATGCCTATGCGACGACCAACGCCAACACCGGCACCGCCTATGCCTTCGGCACCGGCAGCGAGCGGGCGCTGGGCAGCGTCACCTCGACAAATGCTTCGACGATCCTGTTCGGCGCCTTCTTCACCAATGCGCTTGGCGGCACGATCGAGTCGATCGCGCTCGACTATTTCGGTGAGCAGTGGCGCCTTGGCACCGCGAGCAGCGACGTGCTGCGCTTCGAATATTCGCTGAACGCCACCTCGCTGTCGAACGGCAGCTGGACCGCGTTCAACGCGCTCGACTTTGCCGGCATCAAGAACGGCAGCGGTTCGGGGAGCGCGAGCAGCGCGCTGAACGGCAACGACGCGGCGAACCGCAAGGCGATCAGCGCGACGATCGCCAACCTGCTGATCGCCGATGGCGGCAGCTTCGCGATTCGCTGGACCGACCGCGACGTCGGCGGTTCGGACCATGGCCTGGCGATCGACGATCTGTCGCTGACCGCGACGCTGGTGCCGCCGCCGAGCGGCGTGCCGGAACCGACCGCCTGGGCGATGCTGATCGGCGGCTTCGGCCTTGCCGGCGCGGCGCTGCGCCGCCGTTCGGCCAAGCCGACACTGGCCTGAGTCAGGGGGAGGCGCCGGGGAACCGGCGCCTCTTGCCCGTCAGAAGTCGAGCTTGGCGGAGAGCGATACGGTGCGGCAATTGATCGCGCGGCCCCAGCCGATGCCGTTGGCTGGGACTTCGCTCTGGTTGATGTCGAAGAAGCCGGTCGTGTTGAACAGGTTGGTCGCGTTGACCATCACCCGCACCCGGTCGATCGGCTTGACGACCACGAACGCCGCAACCGTGGTGAAGCCGGGCATCTTGAGCAGGTTGCTGTCTTGCGCATAGCTGCTGGTGATCGTCACGATATTGGCACCCAGCGTCACGCGGCGCAGCTCGATTTGCGGCGTCGCCTCCAGCGTCCAGGCGGGCTGGTGGCGCGGTTCCTTGCCGGTCAGCGTCGGATCCAGCTGGTCCTTGGTGATCTTGGCAGTGGTATAGGTGGCGCCCGCGGTGATGCTGAAGACGCCGCGACGGTAGCTGCCTTCCATCTCCACGCCGGTCGCGCGATAGCTGCGGATGGTCTGGTTGGCCGATCCGTTGAGGACGTTGTGGTCCTCCGCGGTCGCCCGGAAGGCAGTGACGTTGAGCGTCGCGCCGGCCTTGCGGAACTTGAAGCCGCCTTCGAGCTGGGTGACCCCGTCGTCCTTGTCCGCCGGATCGGCCACGCCGCCGGTGATCGCGCTCACCGCTGGGGTGAACAGGATCTTGTCGGCATTGGCGCGGGCGCCGTGGCTGTAGCGGGCAAAGACCGAGAAGGGCTCGGCGACGCGGTAGTTGATGCCGCTCGAATAGCTCCAATAGCCGTAATTGTAGTTCACCGGCGCCGGCTTATCGAGCGGCAGGATGGCGACGCGCGTTTCGGGGGCCGAGATCACGCCGTTGCCGTTGATGTCGAAGCTGGTCAGCCCGACGCGGCCACCGCCCAGATCGGCACCGATCAGCGAGCCGCGCACCCGCCCGCGGTCATAGCGGACGCTGCCGCCGATCGAGAGCTTACCAACCCGATAGTTCACTGAGCCATAGGGCGCGAGAATGTCGTACGACACGTCGAAGATGCGGCGGAACTTGCTGCCGTTGCGGCTGAACGTGTAATACCCGTTCTGGGCTTGCGCCACGCCTGCCGCGCTGGTCACGTTGACCATCGCGGTCTGCGCACCGCCCGCCACATCGGTGTCGATGCCGGCATGCAGCCACTGCGCGTTCAACTTCTGGTTGGCCTTGTAGAAGCCCCCGGTAACGGTCAGGTCGCCCTGGCCCATCTTCCAGACGCGGGTCGTGCGGATGTCGTTGGTGAAATTGTCGAGCGCGCGGGCACGGGTCTGCGCCATGTAGTTGAACGCGAGCAGGCCGTTGCCATTGGCGTCCGCCGGCACGAGCTTGCCGATGTTGGGGCCGCTCGCATAGGTCGCGATCGCGCCAGCCCCTGCCTGCGACGCAGCGATGGTCGCCACCGTGCCGACGTTCGACGGAAACACGCGCAGGAAGTCGCCCGAATTGGCCGAATAGCGCATGCGCTCGCTGATCGTGAAGCCGCCGATATCGAACTGCGCCTCGATACCGACCGACTTGCTGATCGCGCGCATGCCATTGGCGACCTCGAAGCGATCCAGCTTGTTGTCGCCGTTCAGCGTGATCACCGGGCCGATGAAGGGGGACAGCAGCGAATCCGTGCGGATGTCGAAATTGCCGGCGTTGGTGATCACCGGCTTGTCATTCGTACCGCCGATCTTGATCGGATAGGGCGCGAAGGTGGGCGAGCGATCGTCCAGCCACTTGGCGTGGAGGCGGACATAGCCGTTGGTGAACTGCTTCGTCACGTTGAAGCGGATCTGCCCACCCTTGTACCCGGTAAAGCCGATGTCGCGCGGGCCTTCCCCGGAGCGATAATAGCCGCCGACATGGAAGCGCCAGCCATCGCCGATCGGCTGGCCATAATCCATGTCCACGCGCTTCTCGCCATAGTCCAGCCCGGTGGTGAACTGCACCGCGCCGCCGCGCGTCTCGCCGGTCTTCGAGATCAGGTTGACCAGTCCGCCCGGTGCGTTGGACGAGAAGGTCGAGCCGGAGCCGCCGCGGATGGTCTCGATCGCCGCCACGTTGAAATCGGGCCGCATGAACACGTCGACCGCGACGTTGAAGATGTCGCCGAATTCCAGCACGGGCAGCCCGTCTTCCTGGAACTGCATATATTTCGAGCCACCGGCCGCGAGCGGAAGGCCGCGCACGGTATAGTTGGCATTGCCCTCGCCGATGGCGTTCTCGACGCGGATGCCGGGCATCGTGCGCAGCAGGTCGCCGAGCGGCCGCGGGCCGAGCTTCTCGAACTCGCTCGCCCGCAGGGCGCTGGTGGAGGTGGCGCTGTCCAGCCGGTCCCGGCCCTTGGCGACGCCGGTGGAGAAGACTTCCTTCTCCGGGGTCTGCGCCGCTGGGGCGGCCTTGCTGTCGTCGCCCTGCGACTGGGCGAGGGCAGGATGGACGATGATGCTCGAGCAGAAAGCGAGCAAGAGATAGCGAAGTTTCACGACATCCACTCCCAGCAACCCATGTTCTATTCTTGTCAGGCTGCCAGACTAGGAACGATGCGTTGAGAAAGGGAAACGACAGGACTGCGTAGAACTACGATGGACACCGGTAGCCGCGGCGGTGGGTGGAGATTATGTTGCTGTGGAAGGCCGGTGCTTCCTTGCGGAAGGTTAGCGTTATCGGATCAGGAGATCGGCGGTACTGCGTTCGATCACGGGCGTTTCCCATGGATGTGCTGCCAGGATCCGCGTGATGGCAGCATCGGCGAGGGCACGATCCTCTGCCGGGAGATGGATGCGGAGGATCACGGTGGGCGATCGGCTCTCGGTGTCCGCCACGCCCAGCGTCGGCCGGGCGGAACCTGCGGGCGTGAAGAGCTCCCAGCCCAGCCCCAGTTCCACGACGCTGCGATAGACGCCGAAATCGCCCAGCGGGTTTGCTTCGCGGACGATGGCGAGAATGGCGGACAGCGCGGGCTCTCCGTCGATGCAGGCGTGGTCCCCCGTGGCAAGGCTGCGCAGCGTCTCCGCGGCCACCGGCACATGGAGGGTGAGGATCTCGACCGGGCGGGTGCGGAGCGGGGCGATGGGCATGGCTGAAACTCCGCGATGGCGCGGACAAGGCGGAACGGTTCGCATTGCCGCGGGGCGTCCGACCGCGTAGCACGCCTTGCCATGAACATCGCGCTCGCCATTTTCGCCTCGGCGCTCGCCATGACGGTGATCGTCGGCGTGCGCTATCTCGCCGCTTCCGCTGGATTCGCGCTGGCGACGCGGCTGCGCCATCCGGGGCTTTATGCCGGGCTCGACCGTCAGATCGCCAAGGAGATCGGCTGGAGCCTCGCTTCCGCGGCGATTTACGGCATCCCCGCCGGCATCGTCGCCTGGGGCTGGAAGGCGCACGGCTGGACGCAGATCTACGACGACGTGCACGCGATGCCGCTCTGGTATCTGCCGGTCTCGGTCTTCCTGTATCTGTTCCTGCACGACACCTGGTTCTACTGGACGCACCGCGCGATGCACCGGCCTGCGCTGTTCCGCCGCTACCACGCGGTCCATCATGCCAGCCGCCCGCCGACCGCCTGGGCGGCGATGAGCTTCCATTGGGGCGAGGCGCTGAGCGGCGCGATCGTCATTCCGCTGCTGGTCTTCGCAATTCCGATCCATGTCGGCGCACTTGGCTTGGTACTGACGGTGATGACGGTTATGGGAGTGACCAACCACATGGGCTGGGAAATCTTTCCGGCCTGGATGTGGCGGGGGCCATTGGGGGCGTGGCTGATCACGGCGAGCCATCATCAGCGCCATCACGAGCGGTATGGGTGCAATTATGGACTTTATTTCCGGTTCTGGGACCGGCTGTGCGGGACGGACCAGGGGTTGGGGCGGTTCGACCATGCGCCGGGCAAGCGCCACGCTCGTGCTGCTGCCGCTGCTGACCAGCGCCGCGCCGCTGGCGACGCTGGAGCTTGATTTCACCAGCCTGCGCTCGACGCGCGGGCTGCTCCAGGTCTGCATCGCGCCCGCCGCGAGCGAATTCCCGGATTGTCGCGACGGCCGCGGCGCGATCAAGCGCACGATCCCGGCAAGCGACGGCAAGCTGCGCCTGACGGCGCTTGCGCCCGGCGACTATGCCGTGGCGGTAATCCACGATGCCAATGGCAACGGCAAGCTCGATACCTTTATGGGCATACCGCGCGAAGGCTTCGGCTTTTCGCGCAACCCGGTCATCGGCTTCGGCCCACCGCGCTTTTCCGCCGCCCGCTTCCCGCTGGAGGGCGGCGGCGACCGGCAGGAAGTGAAGCTGCGCTATCTGCTGTAGGAACTGCGCGAGCATGCAGGCGTTGCCCGGGTTCTGATCCCCTGATCCCGTTTCCGGAGCATTGCATGTCTTTCCTGCGCACCGCGGCGCGCGCCGCGCTCGTCTCGCTTCCGCTGCTCGCCGCGGCGCCGGCCCTTGCCCAGCAGGAGACGACCGATTCGCCGCCCGATCTCACCCGCGACACGGTGATGATCGGCGTCGGCGCTGCCGTCGTTCCGAGCTATGATGGTTCCGACAAGAGCGTGATCACCGCCGCGCCGGCGATCCGCGGCCGCGTCTCCGGCATCAACTTCGCGTTGCTCGGCAGCCGCGCCTGGGCCGACCTGATTGCCGACAACAACGGTCCGGGCTGGGATTTCCAGGCGGGGCCGGTCGTCAACGTGAACCTCAACCGCACGTCGCGGATCGACGACCGTCAGGTCGCCGCGCTCGGCAAGGTGGATACCGCGATCGAAGCGGGCGGCTTTGTCGGTCTAGGCAAGCAGGGGCTGATCACCAGCGACTATGACAAGCTCACCGTGGGCGTGTCGTACATCCACGATGTCGGCACGGTGCATAAGAGCTATCTGGTCTCGCCCTCGATCAACTACGGCACGCCGCTCAGCCGCAAGGCCTATGTGCTGCTGAACCTCTCCGCCAACTATATGGGCGACGGCTACGCCCAGACCTATTTCGGCGTCACGCCGGGTGGCAGCGCGCGCAGCGGCCTGCCGGTGTACACTGCGCGCAAGGGGTGGAAGGACTGGACGCTCGGCGCGATGGGCAATGTCTCGCTCACCGGCGACCTGACGCACGGCCTGTCGGCCGTGGGCGGTGTCGCCTATCGGCGGATGCTGGACGATGCGGCGGATTCGCCCGTGGTGCGGATCGCGGGTTCGCGCAGCCAGTGGTATGGCGCGGTCGGGCTCGCCTATACCTTCTGACGGGGCCATTGCCCGCACGGCCGCAAGGCTTTACAGCAAGACCATTCCCCGGGGGACCGCTGGCGCAGCGGTTGAGAGGAGGGCTGCAGCCCTCGACCCGCTGAACCTGATCCGGTTGACACCGGCGTAGGGAGGGAGGGTCTTGTTTCCCGAGGTCCGTCTGCTCTTCCTGCGTACCGCCCGAAGGAGTAGACGAGCATGGCCGACATTCCCGCCAAGACCGAAATCGGCGTTACTACCGGCCCGATCCGCGGCAGCCGCAAGATCCATGTCGGCAAGCACCGCGTCGCGATGCGCGAGATACATCTCGAGCCGGGCAGCGGCGAGGCGCCGGTGCGCGTCTACGACACCTCGGGCCCCTACACCGATCCCGACGCGCGCATCGACATCATGGCCGGCCTGCCGGCGCTCCGTCGCGACTGGATCCTCGCCCGCGGCGATGTCGAGGCCTATGACGCGCGCCAGGTGAAGCCCGAGGACAACGGCCTGAAGGGCCCGGACCGCTCGGCCGGCGTGCCGCAGTTCCCCAACGTCGTGAAGCGCCCCTTGCGCGCCAAGCCGGGCATGAACGTGTCCCAGATGCACTATGCCAAGCGCGGCATCATCACGCCCGAAATGGAATATGTTGCCGAGCGCGAGAATCTCGGCCGCGAGCGGCTGGCCGAATATGTCCGCGACGGGCAGGACTGGGGCGCCGCGATCCCCGACTATGTGACCCCCGAATTCGTCCGCGACGAAGTGGCGCGTGGCCGGGCGATCATCCCGAACAACATCAACCACCCGGAAAGCGAGCCGATGGCGATCGGTCGCAACTTCCTGGTCAAGATCAACGCCAATATCGGCAACTCGGCGGTCGCCAGCGACGTGGCGTCCGAGGTTGACAAGATGGTCTGGTCGATCCGCTGGGGCGCGGACACGGTGATGGACCTCTCCACCGGCCGCAACATCCACGACACCCGCGAATGGATCCTGCGCAACTCGCCGGTGCCGATCGGCACCGTGCCGATCTACCAGGCGCTGGAGAAGGTCGGCGGCATCGCCGAGGACCTCACCTGGGAAATCTTCCGCGACACGCTGATCGAGCAGGCCGAGCAGGGCGTCGACTATTTCACCATCCATGCCGGCGTCCGGCTGCCGTACATCCCGATGACCGCCAAGCGCGTCACCGGCATCGTCAGCCGCGGCGGCTCGATCATGGCCAAATGGTGCCTCGCGCATCACCGCGAATCCTTCCTCTACGAGCGGTTCGACGAGATCACCGAGATCATGAAGGCCTATGACATCGCCTATTCGCTGGGCGATGGTCTCCGCCCCGGCTCGATCGCCGACGCCAATGACGAGGCGCAGTTCGCCGAGCTCTACACGCTGGGCGAACTGACCAAGCGCGCCTGGGAACAGGACGTGCAGGTGATGATCGAGGGCCCCGGCCATGTGCCGATGCACAAGATCAAGCAGAACATGGAAAAGCAGCTCGAGGCGTGCGGCGAGGCGCCCTTCTACACGCTCGGGCCGCTGACCACCGACATCGCGCCGGGCTATGACCACATCACCAGCGGTATCGGCGCC
This sequence comes from Sphingomonas sp. R1, assembly GCF_025960285.1. Taxonomy (GTDB): domain Bacteria; phylum Pseudomonadota; class Alphaproteobacteria; order Sphingomonadales; family Sphingomonadaceae; genus Sphingomonas. Next base: position 2,671,724 of record NZ_CP110111.1, read on the forward strand.
GCGATGATCGGCTGGTACGGCACGGCGATGCTCTGCTACGTCACGCCCAAGGAGCATCTGGGCCTGCCCGACCGCGACGACGTGAAGGTCGGCGTGGTCACCTACAAGCTGGCGGCGCACGCAGCCGACCTCGCCAAGGGCCATCCGGCGGCCAAGGTGCGCGACGACGCGCTGAGCCGCGCGCGATTCGAGTTCCGCTGGCGCGACCAGTTCAACCTGTCGCTCGACCCCGACACCGCCGAGCAGTATCACGACCAGACACTGCCGGCCGAGGGCGCCAAGACCGCGCATTTCTGCTCGATGTGCGGGCCGAAATTCTGCTCGATGAAGATCACGCAGGAGGTGCGCGACTTCGCCGCGAAGCAGAACGCCTCGGCCGATACCTTCCTGGCGGCGACGCCGGCGACGGTGGATGCCGAGACGGGCATGGCCGAGATGAGCAAGGTGTTCCGCGAGACCGGCAGCGAGCTCTACATGGGCGCCGGCGGCCGCGAGCACGATTGAAGTTGCAAGCCGGGCGGGCGTGCGCTCGCCCGGCTAACAATAAGTCTCGCGGCGCTGTCCAATCCGGACAACAATGATGACGACCCACCGCTGCTGGATGCGCGTGATGACCGAATGGTCACCGAGCCGTCACCGCCGATAGCCGATATGCTCGCCCGTAAGCGTAGCGTCGAACGATCGCGGGTTTGCCAACGTCGCAATCCGCTCCTCCACAGTTCTTAGGATGCGCCCTGCTTCCTGCCTGCCGAATTTGCGCAATTCCTTTGGCGCCTCGGGGGCGAATTCAATCGACCAGGCGAAGCTCGGGCTTCAGGTCCGCCGGCGGGACCGGGTCGTGGGAGCGAAAGTCCTTCGGTCGCTCCTCGGCGATGTAGAAGTCCTCGAGATCGTCGAGGTACGCCAGGATCGCCTCGCGGGCGTAGAAGGTCCTGGTCTGTCCGATCCGCGCCGCCAGCGCTTCCAGGCGTCTTTCCGTGCCTCCGTCGATCCCCACCGCGAGTACAGCCGCCTCCTTCCGATACAAATTTTGCAAGCCGGAACCTGCCGGACAACATTCACCCCAGCGGCGGCAATGCCCAGTCGATCGGCTTCTGGCCGATGCTCTCCAGAAACGCGTTCGCCTTGCTGAAATGCCGGCTCCCGAAGAACCCCGAATGTGCCGAGAGCGGCGAGGGGTGGGGGGCCTTGAGCACCAGGTGCCGTCCGCCCTTTTCGATCGAGTCGACGAACGCCGCCTTTTTCTGGGCATGGCTACCCCAGAGCAGGAATACCACCGGTTCCGCCCTGGCGTTGACCAGGCGGATCACCGCATCGGTGAAGCGCTCCCAGCCACGCCCCTGATGTGCGGCGGCGCGGCCCATCTCCACCGTCAGCACCGCATTGAGCAGCAGCACGCCCTGTTCCGCCCAATGCTCGAGAAAGCCGTGCTGCGCGCGGGGGATGCCGAGGTCGGTCTCCATCTCCTTGTAGATGTTGACCAGGCTGGGCGGGGTCCGCACGCCGGGCTTCACCGAGAAGCACAGGCCGTGCGCCTGGCCTTCGCCATGATAGGGGTCCTGCCCGAGGATCACCACGCGCACCTGCTCCAGCGGCGTCAGATCGAGTGCGCGAAACCAGTCGCCACCTGCCGGAAAGATGCGCTTTCCCGCCGCCTTCTCCGCACGCAGATAGTCGCGCAGCGCCGCCATATAGGGCTGGGCGAATTCCTGTTCGAGCGGGGCGAGCCAGCTCGGGTGCAGCTTGATCGTCGACATGGCGGCACGCTGTCCGCTGTCGGCTCGGGCCTGTCAATCGCCGCCTATTGACAGCGTTGACGAGGCCGATAGCCTGTCGCGCAACCAAAACAACAGAGGAGGGGTGCCATGAAACTATGGCCGTTCATGATCGCATTCGGGCTGTCCGTCGCCACCGCGTCACCTGCGCTCGCGCAGGCGCAGGCGCAGCAGCCGGACATTTCCAAGCAGATCATCAATGCGCCGACGCCGGAGGCGTTCACCGTCTATGGCCTCAGCACCAAGCCGGCGGTGGTGAAGGACAAGAACGTCCAGGGCGGTCGCGCGCTGCGCGTGCCGATCACCAGTGCGTCGGACCAGCCCTGGAGCGTAGGGCTGATCTCGTCGATCAACCAGCCGGTGAAGAAGGGCGACAAATTGGTCGTCGCGGTCTGGGCGCGCGCGGAAAAGCTGCCCGAGGGTGCCACCACCGCCAAGATCTCGACGATCCAGGTCGGCCTTGCCAAGGAACCCTATACCACCGTGTTCAAGGGCGAGGCGGACATCGGCAGCGAGTGGAAGATGGTGCATGTCGTTGGCGTTGCCGACCGTGACTATGCGGTGGGCGACATCTCGGTCTCGCTGCACCTCGCCACCGGCAAGCAGGTGCTCGACATCGGGCCGATCCTGCTGCTCGACCTCAACAAGTGATCCGGCGCAGCGTCTCGGGATCGCGACTGCCCGCATAGAAGGCGTCCAGGCAGGCGGCGAACACGCTGCCTGCCGTGCCGTCCGCCGCCTCGAACAGCGTCATCGACGAGCGGACTTTGATGGCGTCGATGCCGCCAAGGATCGCCTCCGCCGAGTGCCGGCCGGCATGACCGAGCAGCGCCGTCGTCGCTTCGCGAAGCCGGGGCCCAAGCAGCGGATGGGCAAGATAGGCGCGGGCTTCGGCCAAGTCCGCGATCGCGTAGCGCTGCGCCATGTCGCTGCGGCCGAGCCCGGCGATCTGCGGGAAGATGTACCAGATCCAGTGGCTGGTCTTCCGCCCGCGCTGCAACTCGGCCAGCGCGACCGCATAGTCGCGTGCCTGGGCGGCGACGAAGCGGTCGAGCGGGTTCATGATCCTTCTCCCGTCAGGCGCGGATCGCCGTCACCAGATAGTTGAGCGCCTCGTTCTCGCTCACCACGAAACCGCGGGTGGGCGAGAAGCTGAGGCCCTGGCGATCGATCACCTTCATGCCCGAATCCGCGAGCAGTGCCTCCAGTTCCTCCGGCTTGAGGAAGCGGCTCCAGTCGTGCGTGCCCCTGGGGATCGCGCCGGTGCCCTCGGCGAGCGTGATCATGGCGAGGCGCGAGAGCGGCGTGCGATTGGGGGTGGACAGCACCATCAACCCACCCTCGGCCAGCGCGCCGGCCAGCCCGCGGACGAAGCCGGCGGGATCGCTGACATGCTCGATCACTTCCATCGAGGTGACCAGATCGAAGGTGCGACCCACAAAATCCTCGATGCCGCCATGGACGTAATCGATCGGCAGCCCGGACGGTTCGGCATGCGCCCGCGCCGCGCCGATATTCTCGGCGGCGGCATCCACGCCGGTAACCCGCGCGCCGAGGCGGGCGAGCGGCTCGCAGAGTAGCCCGGCGCCGCAGCCGACGTCGATCGCGGTCTTGCCGGTCAGCGGCATGAAATCGGCCGAATCGCCCGCCCAATGTTCATCGATCGCCCGGCGGATATAGCCCAGCCGCGCAGGATTCAGCCTGTGGAGCATGGCGGAGGAGCCCTTCGGATTCCACCAATCGGCCGCCAGACGACCGAAATGTTCAGCTTCACGGGGGTCAATCGTAGCTATTGTTGCGTTCGGCATCGCTGGCTCCTATCAGGCTCGCCCATCTCTCCCAAGGCCAGGAAACAAGCAACCAGCCATGGCGCGTATCGTAATGAAGTTCGGCGGCACATCGATGGCCGGGATCGAGCGTATCCGCAGCGTCGCCGCCCGCGTCAAACGCGAGTGGGAGGCGGGCAACCAGGTCGCGGTGGTCGTCTCGGCGATGGCGGGCGAGACCGATCGGCTGGTCGGCTTCTGCCGCGAGGCCTCGTCGCTCTACGACCCCAAGGAATATGACGTCGTCGTCTCCGCCGGCGAGCAGATCACCAGCGGCCTGCTGGCGATCGCGCTGCAGGCGATCGGCGTGCCCGCGCGCTCCTGGCTCGGCTGGCAGCTGCCGGTGCAGACCTCGGATGCCTTCGCCAAGGCGCGCATCGAGGACATCGGCACCGACGCGCTGCTCGCCAGCATGGGGAACGGCGAAGTGGCGGTGATCCCAGGCTTCCAGGGCGTGCACGAGGAGCGGATCACCACGCTCGGCCGCGGTGGATCGGACACTTCGGCGGTGGCGGTGGCGGCGGCGGTGAAGGCCGATCGCTGCGACATCTACACCGATGTCGACGGGGTCTATACCACCGATCCCCGCATCGTGCCCCGCGCGCGCAAGCTCAAGCGCGTGACCTATGAGGAAATGCTCGAACTCGCCAGCGTCGGCGCCAAGGTGCTCCAGACCCGTTCGGTCGGCCTGGCGATGAAGGAAGGGGTTCGCGTGCAGGTGCTCTCGTCCTTCACGGGCGACGACGCGCCGATGGCAGATACATTGCCCGGGACGATGATCGTGGGCGAAGAGGAGATTCAGGACGTGGAACGCCAGCTCATCACCGGCATCGCGCACGACAAGAACGAGGCCAAGATCACGCTTACCGCGGTGCCGGACAAGCCCGGCGCGGTGGCATCGATCTTCACGCCGCTTGCCGATGCCAGCATCAACGTGGACATGATCATCCAGAACATCGCGCACCAGAGCGCCGGCAGCGCGAGCGCGACCGACGTGACCTTCACGGTGCCGGCGGCGGATCTTGCCCGCTCGCTGGAGATCCTGGCGCAGCAGAAGGAGTCGATCGGCTTCGACAGCATCAGCCATGACACGCGCGTGGCCAAGGTCTCGGTGGTCGGCGTCGGCATGCGCAGCCATGCGGGCGTTGCCGCGACGATGTTCCAGACGCTGGGCGCGCGCGGCATCAACATCCAGGCGATCACCACTTCCGAGATTAAGGTCTCGGTGCTCATCGAGGAAGACTATACCGAGCTGGCGGTGCGCGTGCTGCACACCGCCTATGGCCTCGACGCGGACGACGTCGCCGCCTGATACGTGTGCGGGAGCGTAGCCCGCTCGGCTACGCTCCCGTCGTCACGACAAGGCGCTGGAGGACGACATTGTCGTCGATGCGCCAGACCTTCACGACATGCCGGCCGGGCGCCACCGCGGGGAAGCGCGCGGTCAGCGTGCGGCCGTTTTCCTCGACCGCCTTGTTCCAGTCGCGCTGGGCCTGGGTGGTCGTTGCGTTGGGGGCGGGGACGAGGGTGTCGGTGAGGATCTGCACCGGGCCGTCGTTCACCGATACGCCGATGCGCTGCTGGTTGCGGCCGGTGGTGTCGAGCGTCGGCACCAAGTCCAGCGCAACCGTGAGCGGGCCGCCCTTGGCAAGCGTCACCGCGTAGCCGACCCGCACGCCGTCGGCCGTGCCGGTCGGCGGGCGACCCTGCGGGAAGGTCGTCACCGCGCCCTGCGTCCGGCCGAGATGCGGCACGCGGTGCCACGTCAGGCCCTTGCCGCCGGTCGCGGCGGCGAAGTCCGGCGCCTCGATCACGATCTGATCGGCGGAACGTGAGGGCGGCACGAAGACGATCGCGTCCGCCTTGCCACCGACCCGGCGCACCGCCGGCATCACCTGCCGATCGGGCTGCTGCCAATTGGTGTAGCCGATATGCGTCTGCGCCATCATCCCGTCCCACTTGCCACCGTTCAGCGCGTGATAGGCAGCGGTGATCTCGGCATCGCGCGCATAGGCGCGCTCGGCCTGATCGGCGAAGCCATTGGCGCGAGCGTCGGTGGCCGCGGCGAGGCGGTGGTTCCACGCGACGGCATAATAGAGCCGGTGGATGTTGGTCATGGCGAGGATCGGATGCTCGACCAGCTGGAACCAGGCGTCGTGCGCCTCGCCGGGGATGCGCGGTTTCACCGCGGCCATGTCACGCTCCAGCGCCTCCCATTCGGCGACGATGCGGCCGAACGCGCCACCATCAAGCTTTCCATCGGCGCGGACCGGCCCCAGCGCGTAGCTGTCGGCATCGAGCAGTTCGGGTTTCCGCCGCGCGGCGAGCTGGCCATAGCGGGTGAGGATCGCGCCGACCTTCTCCGCGACGGCATCCCCGAATGCGGCGCCCGCCCAGCGCGCCGGATAGGCGGTCATCGCCTCTAGCGTCATCGCCTCCGGGTTCCAGGCCTGGTCGAGGAAGAAGCTCAGCGGATATTCCAGCGGCTTGATGTCACCGACATTGACGATCCAGATCGCCCGCGCCCCGCGCTGCCAGGCAAGGTCCATCTGCTGCCACGTCTTCTCGATCTGAACGGTGTTGAGCCACTTGTAGTTGCGCGGCGCCCCGACATAATCGAAGTGGTAGTAGACGCCGTAGCCGCCTTTGCGGTTGAGGTCGGCGGTCGCCAGGCGGCGGATCTGCCCCCAATTGTCATCGGCGAACAGGAGCGTGACGTCGTCCGGCACGCGCATGCCGTGGTCGTAATAGTCCTGTACTTCCTTGTAGAGCGCCCACATCTGCGGCGTCGCCTCGGCAGGGCGCTTCGTCACCTCGGCCAAAATGCTGCGCTGGTCCGCCACGATCTTCTCGAGCAGCTCGGTGGCGGTGCCCTCCGCCATCGCCTCGTCGCCGTCGCCGCGCATGCCGACGGTGACCAGGCAGTCATAGCCCTTGCCGTCGCCCTTCGACATCATCCGCTCGATCCCGCCCCGCCAGAAGCGGCGGAGATTTTCGGCGTTGGTCGCATAGTCCCATTTGCCGCCGGTGACGCCCTTGTCGGTGTTGCGGTGCCATTCGTCCTGCGCGCGGGTCAGCGGCTCATGGTGCGAGGTGCCCATCACCACCCCCATCGCGTCGGCGAGGATCATGTTGTTGGGATCGTCGTCGTTGAACGCCTTGGGCGCCCACATGGCGGGCCAGAGATAATTGCCCTTCAGCCGCAGCAGCAGCTCGAAGACATGCGCGTACATCGCCGCGTTGATCCCGCCGAAATGCTTCTTGGCCCAGCCGCTGAAGCCGGGATCCTCGTCGTTGATGAAGAAGCCGCGATAGCGCACCCGCGGCTGGTCGCGGCGGCTGCCGGGGGCGAGGGTCACGTCCGCCCGGCGGCGGACCGGCACGTCGGCGAACCAGTGCCAGGGGGAGACGCCGATCCGCTGGGAAATGTCGTAGGTGCCATAGACCGCGCCGCGGCGGTTCGAGCCGATGATCACCAGCGCCTGGGGGATGCCGGGGGCGGGGTTGTCGAGCACGATCTGGCGATAGGCTTCCCATTCGCCAGCCAAGTCGCGCGGGTCGATCCGGCCCTGGCGTACCAGCGCATCGAGAATCGGCGAACGGCCGAGCTCAGCGATCAGCACTAGCGGGCCATTGGCGTCGCCCAGCCGCTGGACGCGCTTTGGCGCGGTCCCGCCGACGCGCGCCAGATCCTGCGCGAAGGCGTCGGCGACGTGGGTGAGGGCGGGGTCCGCGCCTGCATCGACCACGATCGTCGCGGGCACTTCGCCGCGGATCAGCGGGAAGCCCGCGCCCGGCTCAACGAGGCTCAGCGGCGCCGGACCGGTGCCGGCGCGCGCCGCCCCGGCCGCCAGCGTCGCCGCGGCCGACGCCTGCAACAGCGTGCGGCGGCCGACCGAAAGGGCGGGATCGACAGGCCCGGACATCGCAACTCCTGGAATTTCTTGTTCTTGGTAGCGGTATCATGTCGTGCCGGGTCGGCCGCGGCAAGCGCCAAAGCGGCACGGACCCGCGATTGCGGCCCCTTGCAGAAACGGGGGTTGCGGCGCTAGGCGCCGCGCATGACCAGCACCTCCACGATCGGCGCCGAGCGCCTGGCCCGCCGCATGGCGCGCGGCTGCGACTTCCTGGGCAGCGAGACCGCCATCCTCGGCGGCGCGATGTCCTGGGTGTCCGAGCGCAACCTCGTCGCCGCCATCTCCAACGCGGGCGGCTTCGGCGTGATCGCGTGCGGCGCGATGAGCCCCGAGCTGCTCGATGCCGAGATCGCCGCGACCAAGGCACTGACGACCAAGCCCTTCGGCGTGAATCTCATAACCATGCACCCGCAGCTGTTCGAACTGATCGAGGTGTGCGGCAAGCATGGCGTCGGCCATGTCGTGCTCGCGGGCGGGCTGCCGCCGGCGGGGTCGCTCGACGCGATCAAGGGGCACGGCGCCAAGCTGATCTGCTTCGCGCCGGCGCTGAGCCTCGCGAAGAAGCTGATCCGCTCGGGTGTCGACGCGCTCGTGGTGGAGGGCATGGAAGCCGGCGGCCATATCGGCCCGGTCTCGACCAGCGTGCTGGCGCAGGAGATCCTGCCCGAGGTTGCCGCTCAGGTCCCCGTGTTCGTCGCCGGGGGCATCGGCCGGGGTGAGGCGATCGCCGGCTATCTCGACATGGGCGCGGCGGGCGTCCAGCTCGGCACGCGTTTTGCTGCCGCGACCGAGAGCATCGCGCATCCCAATTTTAAGAAGGCGTTCATTCGCGCCTCCGCCCGCGACGCGATCGCCAGCGTGCAGATCGATCCGCGCCTGCCGGTGATCCCGGTGCGTGCGCTCAAGAATGCCGGCGGCGAGCTGTTCACCGCCAAGCAGCGCGAAGTGGCGCAGGCGCTCGACGCGGGCAGCGTGGAGATGGCCGAGGCGCAGCTGCAGATCGAGCATTACTGGGCGGGCGCGCTGCGCCGCGCGGTGATCGACGGCGATGTCGAGCATGGCAGCGTGATGGCCGGCCAGTCGGTCGGCATGGTCACCAAGGAAGAGCCGGTGGCGACGATCATCGAGACCCTGATGGCCGAGGCGGCCGACGCGCTGGAGAAGCGTGCGGCCTGACGCCAGGGCCGCGGGCTTTCCTGCGCTTTTGCTGCGCACCCGGCTTGGCGCGGGTGCGCACAATCTGTTAGCGCTGTCCTATGGCCCTGACTGCTGCCGCCTCCGCCCGGGAAATTCTCACCCGCCTTCATGACCTGATGGCGAAACGGCTGCCGGTCCAATCCAAGCTCAACGCCGTCGTCAACATCATCGGCGAAGCGCTGCACAGCGAGGTCTGCTCGATCTATCTGCTGCGCGAGGGCGTGCTCGAGCTTTTCGCGACCCGTGGCCTCAAGCAGGAGGCGGTGCACGTCACCCGGCTGGGAATGGGCGAGGGTCTGGTCGGCACCATCGCCGCGCATGTCGAGACGCTCAATCTCGACGAGGCGACCAGCCACCCCAATTTCGTGCACAATCCCGAGACGGGCGAAGACCGGTTCCACAGCTTTGCCGGCGTGCCGATCATCCGGCGCGAGCGGGCGGTGGGGGTGCTCGCCGTGCAGCATGTCGATCCGCGGCGCTATGCCGATATCGAGATCGAGGCGCTGCAGACCGTGGCGATGGTGCTCTCCGAGCTGATCGCCAATGCCGAGCTGATCGACGCGGCGGGCGGTGCCTCCACCCGGTTGCAGCCGACCAGCGCCGGCACGATCCGGGGTTTCCGGCTGGTCGAGGGCATGGCGCGTGGGGTGGCGGTGTTCCATCAGCCGCGCATCACCATCGAGCATACCGTGGCCGACGATACCGAGGCCGAGCGCCACCGCGTCTATGCCGCGTTCGACAAGATGCGCGATCAGATCGAACGCATGACGAGCCAGGCCGAATTCGGCAGCGGCGGCGAGCATGAGGAGATTCTCGCCACCTACAAGATGTTCGCCTATGACGAGGGCTGGAGCCGCCGGATCAACGAGGCGATCGATTCCGGTCTCACCGCCGAGGCTGCGATCGAGCGCGTGCAGCAGCGCACCCGCCAGCGCATGCGCGAGATCGACGATCCGCTGCTGCGCGACCGGATGCACGACCTGGAGGACCTGTCCAACCGGCTGCTGCGCATCGTCTCCGGCCAGCTGGGCACGGCGGCACAGCTGGGACTGCGGCAGGATTCCATCCTGATCGCGCGCAACCTGGGGCCGGCCGAGCTGCTCGAATATGATCGCCGGCGGCTGAAGGGCGTGGTGCTGGAGGAAGGCTCGCTGACCGCGCACGTCACCATCGTCGCGCGCGCCATGGGCGTGCCGGTGCTGGGTCGCGTGCGGGACGTGCGTCGCGAGGTGGCCGAGGGCGATCTGCTGCTGCTCGACGTGGCCGAGGAAAGCGTGTTCGTCCGCCCCTCGCTGGCGATGGAGGAGGCGTTCGAGGCCAAGCTGACGCTCAGCCAGAAGCGCCGGGCCGCCTTCGCCCAGCTCAAGAACGTCGCACCCGTCACCAAGGACGGGCACCGCGTGACGGTGATGGTCAATGCCGGCCTGCGCGATGATGTGGCAGCACTGGACCTGACGGGCGCCGATGGCATCGGCCTGTTCCGCACCGAATTCCAGTTCCTCGTCTCCGCCACGCTGCCGCAGCGAGAGGCGCAGCGGCGGCTCTATCGCGACGTGCTCGAGACGGCGGGCGACCGGCCCGTGGTGTTCCGGACCGTCGATATCGGCGGCGACAAGGCGCTGCCTTATCTGAACCATGACGAGGATGGCGAGGAAGAGAACCCCGCCATGGGCTGGCGCGCGCTGCGCCTCGCGCTGGATCGAGACGGCCTGATGAAGGCCCAGGCCCGCGCGCTGATCGAGGCGGCGGCGGGGCGGACGCTCAACGTGATGTTCCCGATGGTCTCCGAGCCCTGGGAGTTCGACCAGGCCCGTGCGCTGTTCGAGGCGCAGCATGCCTGGCTCGCCGCGCGCGGGCGCAAGATGCCGAGCGAAATCCGCTACGGCGCGATGCTGGAGGTGCCGGCACTGGCCGAAGTGCTCGACGTGCTGCTGCCCAAGCTCGAGTTCCTGTCGATCGGCACCAACGATCTGACGCAGTTCCTGTTCGCAGCCGATCGCGCACACCCCAAGCTGGCACTGCGCTACGACTGGCTGAGCCCGGCGATCCTGCGGTTCCTCAAGCGCGTGAGCACCGAGGCGCGTGCGGCGGGCGTGCCGGTGGCGGTGTGCGGCGAAATGGGCGGGCGCCCGCTGGAGGCGCTGGCGCTGATCGGACTGGGCATCGATCGCCTGTCGATCACCCCGGCGGCGGTCGGGCCGATCAAGGCGATGCTGCGCTCGCTCGATCGCGGTGCCGCGATGGCGGCGATGACGGAGATGCTGGCGCATCCGGAAGGACCGCTGCGGGACACGCTGACCGCCTGGGCGGAGTCCCAGGGCGTCGAGCTGGCCTGAACCGTAGACCGAATGATTTCGCCGCGGCGTTGACAGCGGCTGCACCGCGGGGGCATCCCCTGCACGACAAGGCGAGCGACCCAGGGTCCAACGCGCTCGCCGGAGGATAGAATGCAAGGCGATACGCCCGACGATTCCGGCCAGACTGCTGCCCGCCCCGGTGAACGGCTGCGCGCCGCGCGCGAGGCAATGGGGCTGGATCTCACCGAGATCGCCGCGCGCACCCGCATCCCGCAGCGGCATCTCGAGGCAATCGAGGACGGCAGCTATGCCGGTCTACCGTCGATCACCTACGCCACCGGCTTCGCCAAGGCCTATGCACGGGCGGTGGATGCCGATGAAGTGGCGATCGCCCGCGACGTCCGCGCCGAACTCGGCCAGATCGAACGACCGGTGATCACGCCGGAATATCCGCTGCAGGAGCCGTCGCGCGCGGCCCCTGGCGGCATCGTGTGGTTCGGCGTGATCGTCGCGCTGCTGATCGTGGCCGGGCTCGGCATCTGGTACGGCACCAACTGGTTCCGCGGCGGCACGCAGGGCGATGGTCTCGTCCAGCAGCTCGAGCCGACGCCGACCCCTGCGGCAGCGGCGCCGGCACCGGTACCCAGCCCGACGGTGCCCGCGGTCGAGCATGTCACGCTCGTGGCGCAGGGGCCGGCCTGGATCCGCATCACCGATGCGACCGGCAAGAAATTGGCGGAGAAGGAACTGGCGGCCGGCGAGCGCTACGAAGTGCCTGACGATGCCGATCACCCCCGTGTCCGTACCGGCCGCCCGGACCAGCTGCAGGTGCTGCTCAACGGCAGCCAGGTTGCGCCGCTCGGCACCAAGGTCGAAGTGGTGGAGGCGGAGCTGACCTCGGCCGCGCTGAGGGCGCGCAGCCAGCCAGCGGCGACGCCGTCGCCCGTCCCGAGCGCGGCATCCGCCGACCCCGCCCCGACGCGGGCCCGGACACCCCGCCGCCGGCTCGGCGAGCGTGCGCCCGACAGCGTCGACTACGCCACCACCCCGTCTGCTCCCGCGGGCGGCTCGACGCCGGCTGGCGACACGCCGAACCCCTGAGGGGCTGGCGTGAGCGGGCGCCGCTTGGCTATAGCGGCGCCACGCCTCCGTTCCCCGGGGGGCGCTGAGGGATTATCGACGATGCGTATTGCTCTCGCAGCGGCACTTGCCTTTGCCGCATTCGGCTTCAACGGCGCCGCAATGGCGCAGGCCCAGGACGGCAATGTCGGCCCGCGCGTCGACAAGCTGGAGCGCGAGATGCGCGCCGTGCAGCGCAAGGTGTTTCCCGGCGGCGCCGGCATGACGGTGGAGCCGCAGATTACCCAGCAGGTCGACACCACGCCGCCGGGCGTGCCCGCGACCACCCCGCTGGCCGATCTCACCCAGCGTGTCGCCGCGCTGGAAAGCCAGATCCAGACAATGACCGGCCAGATCGAGCAGAACCAGTATCGCATGCGCCAGCTGGAAGAAGCGTTCGGCGCGTACAAGGCGGCGACGGACGCGCGCCTCAAGACGCTGGAGACGCCGCCGGTCTCGACCGATGCGCCGCCGACCGACGGCGACGTGGCCGCCTCGGGCGATTCCGCGCCTGCCCCCGTCAAGGCCTCTGGCGATCGGGCGGCGAAGGTCGCGTCCGTCCAGAAGCCGAGCAGCGGCGATGCCGGCGAGGATCTTTACCTCTACGGCTTCCGCCTCTGGCAGGCCAAATTCTATCCCGAAGCGGCCAAGGTGCTTGAGCAATACAAGGCCAAGTTCCCCACCGGCAAGCGTGGCAGCTTCGCGCGCAACCTGCTCGGCCGTGCCTATCTCGACGACAACAAGCCCAGCCTGGCCGCGGTCGCGCTCTACGAGAACTACACCAAGGATCCGAACGGCGAGCGTGCGCCGGACAGCCTCTACTACCTCGCCCAGGCGCTGGTGAAGCTGAAGAAGCCCGCAAGCGAGGTCTGCAAGGTCTATGACGAGCTGGACAAGGTCTATGGCTCGTCGCTTTCAGCCGAGATGAAGACGGGCGTCGCCAGGGGCCGTGCGGATCAGCGCTGCAAGTGACGCGCCGCTGATCGGCGGCCCGGCGGGCGCGGACGTCGCCCGCTTCCTCGCCGACTGGCTGGCACTGGCGGGGCGGCGGCCTGGGCCAGAAATGCGATTGGGTATCGCGGTCTCTGGCGGAACGGACAGCCTTGCGCTGCTGCTGCTCGCCCGCGCCGCCTTTCCCGATGCCGTGGCAGCGGCCACCGTCGATCATGGCCTGCGACCGGAATCGGCGCAGGAAGCTGCCTTTGTCGGATCGGTCTGCGCCCGGATCGGCGTGCCGCACACCATCCTGCCGCCGCGGCCCGCAATGCTGGCGGGTGGCAATCTCCAGGATCGCGCGCGGGCGATGCGCTATCGCTGCCTCGGCGATTGGGCAGTGGCGGTCGGCGCGCCCTGGGTGGCGGTGGCACACCAGCAGGACGATGTCGCCGAGACCTTCCTGCTGCGCGCCCGACGCGGCGCGGGGCTGGGCGGGCTGGCCGCGATGCTGCCCCGCCGCCCGCTGGGGAAGGGCAAGACAGCGCCGCTGCTGATGCGTCCGCTGCTCGGCTGGACCCGGGCCGAACTCGCCGCGCAGGTAGCGGCGGCTGGGATCGAGGCCGTCGAGGATCCGTCCAACCTCCATCCGCGCTTCGATCGCAGCCGGATGCGGCGGCTGCTCGGCGAGACCCCCGAACTGCCTCCGGCGCGACTTGCGCTCGCCGCCGCCAACCTGCGGGATGCGGAGGCAGCGCTGGCCTGGGCCGCCGAGCGGGAATGGGCGGCGCGCGTCGAAGCCGACAGCGGGCAGGTGGTGCTCGACCTTGCCGAGCTGCCGCACGAGCTGCGCCGCCGCCTCGTCGCTCGCGCGTTGCGCACGGTGGCGGAGGCGCCGCCCCCGCGCGGTTCCGGGCTTGACCGGCTGATCGCCGCGGTCGATGCCGGGCAGGTAGCGACATTGGCCGGAGTCGTGGTGCGGCCGGGCCCCCGCTGGCGCTTCGCGCCGGCCCCTCCGCACCGATCACCGTGATCGACGTTGTTCCATTGTCATTAACGCCGCCATGCCTATCTTAGGGCTGGAAAGGTACCGGGTACACGATGAGCGAAAACGGCAAGCAGCAAGGTCCTGAAAACGGGGGTAACAATCCCTGGATGAAGAGCCTGCTCATTTGGGTGGGAATTCTTGCAGCCCTGGCGCTGTTCGTAACCTTGTTCGACACCCGCACCGCGCAGCCTGCGGGCAACGCGATCCCCTATTCGACCTTCCTCGACAAGGTGCAGTCCGGCGACGTCAAGGACGTCAACATCTCGGTCGGCTCCGGCGTCATCACCGGCACCACCAGCGAGGGCAAGTTCCGCACGAACAATCCGGGCGACGCCAAGCTCGTCGAAACGCTGCGCGCCAAGGGCGTGGTGATCAACGCGCGTCCCGAGGACCAGCCTTCGATCTGGCAGTATATCCTGGTCCAGTCGCTGCCCTTCCTGCTCTTCCTCGGCATCGCCTTCTTCGTGCTGCGCCAGATGCAGAAGAATTCGGGCTCCGGCGCGATGGGCTTCGGCAAGAGCCGCGCCCGCCTGCTGACGCAGAAGGAAGGCAAGGTCACGTTTGACGACGTCGCCGGCATCGACGAAGCGCGCGAGGAGCTGCAGGAGATCGTCGAGTTCCTCAAGGACCCGTCGAAGTTTGCACGCCTGGGCGGCAAGATCCCCAAGGGCGCGCTGCTGGTCGGCTCGCCCGGTACCGGCAAGACGCTGCTCGCCCGCGCGATCGCCGGCGAGGCGGGCGTGCCCTTCTTCACCATTTCGGGTTCGGACTTCGTCGAGATGTTCGTCGGCGTCGGCGCCAGCCGCGTGCGCGACATGTTCGAGCAGGCCAAGAAGTCGGCGCCGTGCATCGTCTTCATCGACGAGATCGACGCGGTCGGACGTTCGCGCGGCGCGGGTCTGGGCAACCAGAATGACGAGCGCGAGCAGACGCTGAACCAGCTGCTGGTCGAGATGGACGGCTTCGAGGCCAATGAGGGCATCATCATCGTCGCCGCGACCAACCGCCCCGACGTGCTCGATCCGGCGCTGCTCCGTCCGGGCCGCTTCGACCGCCAGGTGCAGGTGCCGCGCCCCGATATCGAGGGCCGCGTGAAGATCCTGCAGGTCCATATGAAGAAGGTGCCGATCGCACCCGACGTGGATGCCCGCGTCATCGCGCGCGGCACGCCGGGTTTCTCGGGTGCCGATCTAGCCAACTTGGTCAACGAGGCGGCGCTGCTCGCGGCCCGTCGCGGCAAGCGGCTGGTGGCGGCGCAGGAATTCGACGACGCCCGCGACAAGGTGCTGATGGGTGCCGAGCGCCGCTCCATGGTGATGACCGACGACGAGAAGCGGATGACCGCCTATCACGAAGCCGGCCACGCCCTGGTGTTCGCGCACGAGCCGACTGCCGATCCGATCCATAAGGCAACGATCATCCCGCGCGGCTTTGCCCTCGGCATGGTGCAGCCGCTGCCGGAGCGCGATTCGTACAGCTATCACCGCGACAAGATGCATGCCGATATAGCCGTGGCGTTCGGCGGCCGCGTCGCCGAGGAACTGATCTTCGGCTATGACAAGGTGAGCTCGGGCGCCTCGAACGACATCATGCAGGCAACCCGTCTCGCCCGCGCGATGGTCACCAAGTGGGGCCTGTCGGACAATCTCGGCCCGCTCGACTTCTCGGAGAGCGAGGACAGCTTCACCGGCTATTCGGTGCAGCGCGCCAAGCCGATGTCCGACGAGACCGCACGACTGATCGACGCCGAGGTGAAGGCCTTTGTCGAAAAGGGTCTCAACCGCGCCCGCCAGATCCTGGGGGATCATACCGACCAGCTCCACACCATTGCGCTGGCGCTGCTCGAATATGAGACGCTGACCGGCGAGGAGATCAAGAAGCTGATCGCCGGCGAGACGCTGGATCGCGGCGATCCCACGGGTACCCCCGGCATGCCTGCAGTGGGCGGCACGTCGATCCCCAAGACGCGCAAGCTCAAGGATCCGTTCGGCAATCCGGCTCCGCAGGGCGCCTGACGCCCCGGCATTGCTAGGTTCAGCTTCGCTACGATAGAGAGCGCTCCCGGGAATCCTTCCCGGGAGCGTTTTCGTATGCGACGACTGGTTCTGGCTGCCGGTGGACTGATGCTCGTGGCGATGCCCGCCCAGGCGATGAGCGTCGCCGAGTTTCTCGCCAAGGTGAACGCGCTCAAGGCCAAGGGCGCGATGGCGATGTTCTCGTCGGATATCGGACTGCTCAAGCAGGAGATCGAAGGCGCCTCCGCTGCCTATCGCGGCGACCTTGCCGCCGCGGCCGCTGCGGGCAAGAAGCCGAGCAGCTGCCCGCCGCCCAGGGGGCAGGCGAAGATGAGCAGCAACGATCTGATCGCGGCCTTCGAGAAGATCCCGCCGGCGCAGCGCGGCATCAGCGTAAAGGCGGCCTTCGCGACGATGATGGAACGGCGCTTTCCGTGCAAATGATCCTGTAAACATAGGATAGTACTGCTGAAATTCTCGGAACGGCGCCGCTTCCCGCGCGGTTGGTTGGTCGCCGTCCGGCCGTGATCTGCCGGGCGCATCGATCGCACGAAGCGCAAGGAGCGGACCGATGGACTATCGCAAACTGGGATTTGGACTGGGCGTTTTCTCGATCGGGCTCGGCATCGCCGAACTCGTCGCATCGAAGCGGATTGCACGCGGGCTGTCGGCGGACGAGCATGACGGCGTGGTGCGCGCGTTCGGCGCGCGCGAGCTGCTGGCGGGGGCTGTGCTGCTCTCGGGGCCAGCGCATAGCGTGCGCGTGTGGAACCGGGTAGCAGGCGACGCGATGGACATCGCCGCGCTCGGCCTCGCGGCGCGACGGGCGCCACAGAACAAGGCCGTCTGGGGAGCAATCGCCTTTGTCGCGACGGCGACCGCGATCGATATCGTGACGGCCCTCGGGCTCGACCAGACTACCGGCAAGACGCTGCCGGTGGGGCAGGAGGGCGAAGGCGATGGCAGCAGTCCCTCCGTTGCGGAGGGGCCTTCCTTGGTTCCGGATAAGCCCACATCGATCGAGCCAGGTGGAACGCAGGCGCTGATGCCTGCCATCGGGTAAGCGTACCACCCATCCGCTCCTGCGCCGGGAGGGGATGGGTGGGACCCGGGATTACTCTCCCTTGGTCGTGGCGTTTGGATTGGGCCCGCCTTCATAGTTGATATGGCTTTGCCCGCCATGGCCCATCAGGTGCCCGGGCCCCTCCTTGCGCGCCTTTTCCGGATAGGGGTTGGGATAGGCACCGCCTTCGCTTTCGCCTGCGGAGCGGCCATGGGTTTCCGCATCGGAGACGCCGTCCGGAGCGCCCTTGCGTGCACCGCCGCTCGCCTGCATCGGCTGTTTGTCGCTCATCTGAGAAGCTCCTGAGTTGCTGGAAGTCCTGTCCGGTCAACGATGCGCCGCACGCGTCCGTTCCGCTGATCGGATGCCTCGTTCAACGCTGCTGCTGCAGCTTGGTTGAAGAAGCCGGAACAACCCGCCCCATGCCGGGAAATCCTGTTCGAATATCACTCAGGTTAAGTCGCAAAAGAATCGATCAGTTGCGACGGGCGTGAACTACCGGCGATCTCGGTCGCTCTTTGCAGGTACTCAATCCTCAAGGAGAGACGGCATGTTCATGCACAACAAGCGCCTGCAATATACCGTACGTGTCGCCGAGCCGAACCCGGTGCTCGCCTCGCTGATGCTCGAGCAGTTCGGCGGTCCTGATGGTGAGCTGGCTGCCGCGATGCGCTACTTCACCCAGGGCCTGGCCGAGGACGACGCGGGCCGCAAGGACCTGCTGCTCGACATCGCCACCGAGGAGCTGAGCCATCTGGAGGTGATCGGCTCGATCGTCGCGATGCTCAACAAGGGCGTGAAGGCACATGTCTCCGAAGGCGACATGGAGGAAGCCGAACTGTACATGTCGCTGACGCAGGGCGGCAACAGCCACACCCAGGCGATCCTCTATGGTGGCGGCCCTTCGCTCACCAACTCGGCGGGCGTGCCGTGGACGGCGGCCTATGTCGACAGCCGCGGCGACCCCACCTGCGATCTGCGCTCGAACATCGCCGCCGAAAGTCGCGCCAAGATCGTCTATGAACGGTTGATCAACCTCACCGACGATGCCGGCATTCAGGACGCGCTCAAGTTCCTGATGACGCGCGAAGTGGCGCACCAGAAGTCGTTCGAAAAGGCGCTGTACGCGATCGAGGACAATTTCCCGCCGGGCAAGCTGCCGGGCGCGCCGGAATATGCGAGCATGTATGTCAATGCCTCGCAAGGCGAGGGGGACATGCGCGGGCCGTGGAACGACGGACCGGAATGGGAGCGCGTGGACGACCTGCAACAGGTGCTGCCGGTGGATGGCGGCGACGGCATGCCGACGGTGTCGCTGGGATCGGCCGACACGGCGGCGCTCAGCCAGTTGGCGGCACGGACCATGTCGGACCCTGCGAGCGATCCGACGACGGGTGCGGATATGGCCGCGGGCCAGGGGGCAGGGCGAACGAGGGGCGGCGTGTGAGCGTTGACGGGCTTGCCTGGTCGCCGAAGGGTGCGGCCGGGTCCAGTTCGGGTTTCTGATAAAGCGGCCCTAAAGCAACAACGTAAGGACGTGTGCACATGTCGGCTTTTACCGGGCTGCGCTTGGTATCTTGATCTGCTGTTCTTTAGCCCAAAAGCTGTAAGCGGTGATGAACCTCGCAGGCCTCGTCGATGGTGTCATACATCGCCAGCACGCCGCCATATAGCACAGCACCCTTTGTACAATAAGCGCGAAGGGTGCCGGTATCGTGTGACGTCATCAGCAAGGTCGATGTTTCCCGACGGGCCAACAGCTCCGATTCCGACCGAGCTCGAAACCGCTCGTCTCCGGCTGCCGTGACCTCGTCGATCAAATAGCACTCGAAGTTGATCGCCAGGCTGATGCCGAACGCAAGACGCGCTGCCATACCTGCAGAATAGGTCATCACCGGCTGATGAATGTACGGACCCAGCTGTGCAAAATCCTCGACGAAATCGAGCAACTCGAATTCGTTCTTATTGTAGATGCGCGAGATAAAGCGCGCGTTATCGGCACCCGTCAGGCTTGTCTGGAAACAGTTGGCATATCCGATCGGCCAGCTCACCGACATGTCGCGTGTGATTTTACCCGATGTCGGCTGCTCAACACCCGCGATCAGCCGCATTAAAGTGGATTTGCCGGCGCCATTGGCACCGCAGATGCCGATGGAAACCCCCCGTTCAACGGTGAAGCTCAGATTGGCAAAGACCTGCTTTTTGAACTTGCGTTCGTGATACGCTTTACTAACGGCGTCAAATCGGATCATGGGTCCTCATGCCGCAGATCAGGCACTTGCCCAATCACCTCAGGTGATTGGGTGTCTCATAACAACAAATCCGATAGCTTCTGGCGGTTCGGATTGCAACCGGGGTCACATGCGCAACGAAATCGACGTGCCACTCTGCCTCGACGGGCGGATGTTGGGTCATGCTGGAACGGGTGTGAGCACATATGCCCGAATTCTTCAGGATGTTCAGCGGAAGCTGGGGGTGCAACATGGCACGCTGGTAGCCGATCCTGCGCGTCTGCCGCCGTTCCTGGGTGCGTTGAGCAGGCGGGCGCGCCGCGCGCGCCTTCGACCAGCTGACGGTGCTTCATTCGAGCTATTTTCCCAAGACCTGTTTCGTCGCGCCCACATCCATTTTGGCCTGACGGGCAAGCTGTTTCGGGTCGTGCCGGAAATTCCTTTCGGGATCATGCACTGGACCTATCCGCTGCCGCTCGCGCTGGACGGCTGGATCAACGTGTATGCAGTGCACGACGTCATCCCAATCACTGATCCCGAACTAAGCCCGGTGTCGCCGACAAGGCTGCGGCGAACGCTGGTCGCTCTTGCGGAGGTTGCTGACCGGATTGTGACGATATCCGACGCATCTCTTGAGGCAATTAGCGGCCTAAACATTTTTGACAGGGCGAAAATATCCAACATCAGCCTGACGACCGAGCGCACTAACATGGACAACGCCGGCGATACGAGGCTTCTGCGGTCGCTTGGCCTGAATGCTAAGGGTTTTTTTCTGTTCAGCGGTACCGTTGAGGAACGCAAGAACATCCCCAGGCTCCTTGCGGCATACGAGCGCGCTGGACCTGAATTGCCTTTGGTGATCGTTGGACCGGAGGGAGCAGACGCATCGGCGATTGAAGCTCGAATCGTTTGCATGAATAACGTCGTTCGACTTCCGTACCAATCGAAATGGTCACTGGACCGGCTGGTGGCGAATGCCTATGCGGTTCTCTTCCCTTCGCTGGCCGAAGGATTTGGCCTGCCGGTGCTGGAGGCGATGATTAGAGGTACTCCCGTTTTGACCAGCAAGATTCCTGCAATTGAAGAAGTTGCCGGGGATGCTGCACTTATGGTGGATCCGACCAGTGTGGCTGATTTGGCAGGCGGCATCCAACGCCTGGCACGCGAGCCCATGCTCGCACACGACTTCGCACTGAAGGGGCTGGAGCGTGCAGAACAGTTCACGGTCGAACTCTTCGAGCAGCGTCTGGGCCATGTATATCAAACCGCTCTGGCCGAGCACCACGGGCCCACATCGGTGACACGACACCAATGACGATCACCATCGGCCTGGATGGGCAGAACCTTGCGCTCTCCGCGGGGACCGGCATCGCAACCTACGCGCGAACCCTGCATCAGACGATCGCAGGGTTGGGGTGGGAGACCTTTGGCCTCTTCGATATCGATGCGGGCACCGATCCAGAGCTTTCAGGGATACTTTTCTTCGAGCGGCTGATGGCAGCCGCGAAGCGGAAGGCACCTGCCCTTCATAAGTTGAAGACCCGCTTTGGCGTCTTGCCGCCTTTGGTCGACGTGGGGCTGGAAAGCGTGGACATCCGCCCCATTGGCGAGCGGATCCCTTCATTCGACCGGATCGTCAGCGGCCGGGACCTCTTTCGGGCCGCGTATCAACACTTTCGGCGAACGGGTACCCTCGCCGAAATCCGGCTGAAGCGGCCGCCCGACATCATGCACTGGACCTACCCCATGCCGTTGCGGGTTGAGGGCGCGGCGAACGTTTACACGGTCCACGATCTTGTTCCGCTGCGAATGCCGTACATGACGCTGGACGATAAGCGGGTGCACCATTCCCTTGTCCGCGCATGTGTCTTGGCGGCTGAGCGCATCTGTACCGTTTCCCGAGTTAGTGCCGAAGAACTCGTGGAGCTTTGCCCGGAAGCAGCGCAAAAGATCGTGACGACATACCAGGCATGCGACATTTCCGGCGGCGGCGCCGATGCTCCGGAGGAAGGGGAAAGGGTCGTTGGGAGCCTGGGTCTGCAACCCAGGTGCTATTTCCTGTACTATGGCGCGTTGGAGCCGAAAAAGAACGTCAGCCGCTTGATCGAGGCGCATGTGCGATCGGGCGTGGAGACGCCGCTGGTGATCGTAACGGGGCGATCGTGGAACAGCGAAGGCGAGCGCGCCTTGATCGATGGCATGCGCGGCCATACCGACAAGCTGATCGTGCTCGAATACCTGCCGCGGGGCATCCTGCAAGCGTTGGTCCGCAACGCCAAGGCGGTGACCTTTCCCTCCCTCCACGAGGGTTTCGGCCTTCCGGTGCTTGAGGCCATGCAGCTTGGCGTTCCGGTTCTCACCGGCAACACGGGCGGCGTGGTGGAAGTGGCGGGCGAGGCTGGTCTGCTCGTCGATCCGTACGATGTCGCCGATATTCGCCGGGGGATTAGTCGCCTAGATCAGGATGCCGCCTATCGTAGCGCGTTGATCGAAAAAGGTTTCACTCAAGCTAGGAAATTCTCGACAGATCGGTATGGAAGCGTGATGCATCATCTGTACGAGTCGATCCTTGCGCATGGATGATCGAAATCTTGCCGTGGCGAATACCCAATCCGGGGCGGACGTGCATGGAGACGTTCGGTATGTCGTGGATCCCTGGGGTCGCTATCCAGGCGCCCGAAGCCGTGTCGACGGCTTGGGGGGGAAGCGTCGGGTCGAAGATGCTTCCGCGGTGTTCGAGACTGCGCAACTCATTTTCGACGAAGACGCTAGGGTGCATATTGCCGTCGAGCTTTCAGGCTTCCGCGGTGATTTCGCCTTCATGTTCCTGAACTTGACGAACGCGTCTGTCGTCGAGGGATCACCGGAACTTCGGCTTCAGTTGCTTCCGGTCGAAGTGCACGCGGATCGCGGCGAACGCCAGCGGTACGAGATCGAATTCGACGCGCATCGGCAGATTGCGTATCGGCTGAGTGGGCATATCCACGGCACCGACCCGCTCCACGCGGACGGCATCACGATTTCCACGTCTCGGCCCCACCTGGCGCTGAAGCCGAAAAAACGTCGTACCGACGTATTGGGAAAGGCGGTGGCGGCCCCCGATGAAACGGTAGTGCGGGGTACTCCTCGAATCTATGACGAGGCGGAGCCCAGCTTCGAGCGGCTGCGCTCTCAACCGATGACGCGAGGCCAATTCTCACAACCATCCTTCGTCCGACTGCGGAGCGAGCTTTCCGCTTTCGGCACGGGGCGGGACGCCGATTTGTGGCCGGAGGCATTCGCCATCCGCGTGGCGGAGGCGTTCAAGCTTCGCCCCGACTGCAGTGCAATCGGATTCGACGCGGCGGGGGGCCGCTTGTGGAAATGGCTGCTCCGATTCCGTGCGCGCGTGCTGTTATCGGAAAGAACCTTCGATGGAGAGTCGATCACCGACATGGGCAGTTTGCGCGCTGACCTGCTGGGGCAGGGAATGCCCGCCGATGTCGCGGATCATGCCCTGCACCTAAGCGTGATTGGCGATGCGCTTCCTCCGGAGTATTGTGGCAGGTTCGACTTCTCGTGGTGGATTACGGCAGCCGAAGGCGATTGGCGCAGCGTGGCCCGCGGCGCGCTCAACGTGGCCGAAAGCCTGAATGCGACGGGGGTGGGTGTCGCGTCGTTCCCGATTGCCTATGGGCAATCAGCAAGCGAGAAGGTGCTGGCGGCGGAAAGGGACTTGCCGCGCCTGATACTGGAACTATTGTCGGCTGGTCATCAAATTATGCAGATTTGCATGCCACTGCACCGCGGTGACTCCGGCGTTACGCAATTTGCGTTCATCATTCGAAATGCGGTTCGCGACGATACGCGGTGACGGGTCGCGAGGGGTTGGCGGTAAGCAAAGATATGACGTCAGAGCACCTTTCCTGCCACGAGCTGTTTCATGAACGGCTCTGTCCGGCAGATCGTGCATCCATGGTGAGTAGATGACGTGCAGCATGGACTGAAACTTCAAAGGCGCTCCGGTGTGGCGAGTGCGATCAGCATCCAGGCCCGCGTGATCGGTGCGTTGATTCTGCGCGAGTTACACACACGCTATGGGCGTGAGAACATCGGCTATCTCTGGCTGGTGGCCGAGCCG
The DNA here is from genome assembly GCF_025960285.1 of Sphingomonas sp. R1. Classification (GTDB taxonomy): domain Bacteria; phylum Pseudomonadota; class Alphaproteobacteria; order Sphingomonadales; family Sphingomonadaceae; genus Sphingomonas. The sequence continues at coordinate 2,695,265 of NZ_CP110111.1, forward strand.
CTCATGCTGGGTACCGTGATCTCGCTGTTGCATAATCAGGGGGGCAGCCACGGCGGTACCAATCCTGCGGCTTTCGCCATGGTGGGCTACACGATCTTCATTCTGTTTCGCGCCATGATCAATCGCGCGGATGGTGCGATTTCCGCCAATGCCCCGTTGCTGTACCATCGGATGGTAACCGTACTAGACATCTGTATCGCCCGCGCGCTGCTGGAACTGGCCGGTACCGTGATGGCTTTCATCATCCTGTTCGGCGGCTGTTATGTCATCGGCTATGTTTCGTTGCCGGAGCGTCCCTTGGACCTCATGGCAGGGATCGCCGCCGTCTTCATGATTGCGATGGGCGTGTCGATGATCATTACCGGGGTAACGTACCACAATAGTTTCCTCGAGCGTTTCATCCATCCCTTTGCTTATTTCCAGATCCCGTTTTCCGCCGCGTTCTTCCAAGTGAAGGACGTACCGGAGCCCTACCGCTCCTACTTGCTAATAAGTCCGTTGCCGCACGCGTTCGAGTTAGTGCGCTATGGTGCGTTCAGTGAAGCCAAGGCAGACTATATCAACGCACCGTATATCATTGCATGCTGCCTAGTGCTTAATTTCTTTGGACTTCTCGCCCTGAAATCGGTCCGGTCTCGGATAAAGCTCAATTGATCGTCTGGAATATCAAATGAAACATGGCATCATCCTGCCGGCTGAGGAAGGGCTTGGAGCGTCCTCTGAATCGCTGTGGACAAAGATCGGGGCGTTCTTGAGGGCGTGGAGAAATTTCGCGCTGATTGTTCTGCTGCCTACCATTGCTTTTGCTGGATACCAATATCTAGTCGCGGCGGATCGCTATGAAAGTACCAGTGACTTCCTAGTGAAGTCCGGGGATTCCAGTGGATCGTCTTCCGGCGGGTTTGGCGACATGCTCGGTATTACCGTTCGGTCCCAGTCACAGGTCGAGATCATGAGTGTCCCGGACTATCTGGAATCGCATGAGGTTCTCGACGCGTTGCAAAAGCAGATCGATCTGGTGGCATTGTTCCGTCGCCCGGAGGCTGACTTCTTCAGTCGTCTGCGCTATCCCGCGCCCGAGCCCGAACGGCTACTCAAATACTATCGCTCGCGCGTGCAGGTGAAGCACGACTCCGACACGGGGATGATGCATCTGTCGGTCCAAGCCTTCCGCCCGGAAGACTCTTACAAGCTAGCGCAGCTGTTGCTCCAGTTGGGAGAGCGCAAGATCAATGACATGAATGTGCGCAGCTATCGCGACGCAGTGGATTCGGCTCGGTCGCAGCTGCGCCGTGCCGAGGATGAAGCGGCGAGCGTGCAGCGCAAGATTACCGGCTTTCGTCAGGTCAGCCAGGACATCGACCCCGCCTTGTCCGGTCAGGCGCAGATCAAGCTCATTTCCGATATCAATGGGCGTCTCGCCAGCGCACGAGCGCAGCTCAACGCGATGTTGGGCGTCATCCGATCGGACAGTCCGCAAGTGGAAGCGCTGCGACGGCAGATCCGCTCGATGGAGCGGGAGCTTGTAAGCCAGGAGGGCAAAATGGGCGCCTCCGGTGGACCGATGTCGATGAATCTTGGTGAGTATGAGGAGCTGAAGGTCCGCCAAGACTTCGCTGCGAAAAACTACGCGGCAGCGGCTGCGAATCTGCAGCGCGCCATCGAGCAGGCTCGAAAGCAGCAACTGTACTTCGTGCATGTCGTTGACCCGAACCTCCCGGTTCGTTCGCTGTATCCGAAGCGGGAAACGCTGGTGCTGACGCTGTTCTTCTCGCTGGCAGTTGCATACGCCATTGGCTGGCTGGTTGTCGCAGGCGTTCGTGAGCACGAAGCGTGACGCCATCTGGGCAGCGTCGGGGATGTCCCACTGGTGTATGCCAAACGCGCCGCAAATGCAGCATGGAGCGCTGCTGCGCCGGACCTTCTCGCCGGGGAATCGGTGCTGCTCCGCCGGTCGCGGCCTCACGTCGCGCTGCACCAATTCGTCGTAAGCGCATTGCTCTTTGTTTGGCTACGATGCTAAGCGCCAGCAGCGTGAGAAGACCTGTGTATCTTGTCGCGCATCACGGTTTAAGTTTTCTGTCAGGCCCACCGCGTCATGCTATCTAAAGCGGCGAATCGCTCCGTTCTTGTCTGCACCCTATCGTCGATTGTTTTGGCGGGTTGCGCTTACCTGCCAGCGTCGGGGCCGACGGCGCATCAAATTCTTCGATCTGCGCAAGAAAGTCGCGATCGGGACGTCTTCGTCGTACGCGAACTCACGCTCCAGACCGCAGCGGAGCTAGAAGCGGCGTATCAGGCCATGCCCGCGCCCGTGAAACCTTTGACGCTGCTGGCGGCGCGGAAGTTTGCTGACCTGGTGGGGCCCGGCGACGTGCTCGACATTCGGGTGTATGAAGTGGGTGTTTCGCTATTCGGCGCCATGCCGAGCGCGGATGCAACGGCAGAAAAGTCGACACCGGCGGCGCACGCGGAGAATTTTGGCGGCATTGTGGTCGACCGTGAGGGGAAAATCCGCTTCCCTTACGTTGGCGAGGTCAATGCCAGCGGTTTGACGACCGACCAGATCGGCCGCGAGATCGCCCGGCAGTTACGGTCAAAGTCGCAGAGCCCGCAAGTTCTGGTTCGGCTTGCCGACACGGTAAACAACGCGGTCTTTCTCTCCGGGGCGGTCGCAAAGTCGGGGGTGTATAGTTTGTCCCCGGGTGGTACGCGATTGCTCGACGTCGTGGCGCGCGCCGGGGGGCTGCAGGGGGTCCCCGAGGACTTGGCGGTTGAACTGACGCGGGACGGCCAGACGGTGCGGCAGCCGCTCGCATCGATCGTTCCCGGAACCGCCGACGACATTTTGCTGCAGCCTGGCGATCGCGTTCAGTTGAGCAAGCGGCCGCGTTCCTTCACAATCTTCGGGGCGGCCGGTAGGGTTTCGCAGATCGCCTTCCAGTCCAATGAGATGACGCTCGCTGAGGCGGTAGCTCAAGCCGCGGGGCCGAATGACTCGACGGCTGACTCAACGGCGGTGTTCCTGTTCCGTAATATCCCTGATCCCGTGACCGGTGAGCCCAGGCGTGTCATTTACCGTCTGAACTTGATGGATCCTCTCGGCTACTTTGTGGCTCAGGATTTCAAGATGCGAGATAAGGACTTGATCTACGTCGCAAACTCTCGTTCGAACCAGGCGACCAAGTTCATTGCGCTCGTAGGGCAGTTGTTCTCGCCGGTGCTTACCGCGCGTGCGCTGACGCGTTAAGCGCGGCGGCGGTAACCAATAACCCTGCACCCATGGCGGCTTTTCGGTTTTCAGTAGCCTCTCTTGCGCATAAGCATATTCATGGCACTGCAATATTCCAGTCAGATTATCTTCAATGAGTAGGGGAAATATGTCGGATCAGAAGAAAGTTGCGTTGATCACCGGTGTTACCGGTCAGGATGGCGCTTATCTTACGGAACTTTTGCTTTCCAAGGGCTATGAAGTTCATGGTCTGCGCCGTCGCTCGTCGTCGTTCAACACCGGCCGCATTGAGCATTTCACGGAAGATACCACTCTTGATCACGGTCGCTTCCGCCTGCATTACGGCGACTTGACGGATTCGACCAATCTGATCCGGATCGTTCAAGAGGTTCAGCCCACCGAGATCTACAACCTGGCAGCCCAGAGCCACGTGCACGTGAGCTTTGAAACGCCGGAATACACTGCAAATGCCGACGCGATTGGTACTCTTCGTCTGCTGGAGGCCATTCGGATCTTGGGTCTGGAAAAGACCTGCCGCTTCTACCAGGCGTCGACGTCCGAACTGTACGGCCTCGTGCAGGCTGTTCCGCAGTCGGAAACCACGCCCTTCTATCCGCGCTCGCCTTACGGCGTCGCGAAGCTCTATGGCTACTGGATCGTCGTCAATTACCGCGAAGCCTATGGCATTCACGCGTCGAATGGTATCCTGTTCAATCACGAGAGCCCGCTGCGTGGCGAAACCTTCGTGACGCGCAAGATCACGCGTGCGGCCGCCGCTATCAAGCTCGGCCGCCAGCAGCACCTCGTGCTCGGCAATCTCGATGCTAAGCGCGACTGGGGCCATGCCCGCGACTATGTCCGCGGCATGTGGATGATGCTGCAGCAGGACACCCCGGATGACTACGTCCTCGCAACCGGTGAAACCACGACCGTCCGCACGTTCGTGGATTGGGCCTTCCAGGATGTCGGCATCACCCTCGAGTGGAAGGGTGAAGGCGCCGATGAGCGCGGCTATGATGTTGCGACCGGCCGCTGCCTGGTTCAGGTCGATCCGCGCTATTATCGTCCGACCGAAGTCGATCTGCTGATCGGCGATCCGACCAAGGCGCGTACGCGGCTCGGCTGGACGCATGAAGTTTCGGTGCGTGACCTTGCCCGCGAAATGGTGGAAGCGGATCTGAAGGTCATGGAGACGGCCCCTATCGCTCGCGGTGCGTAAGCGCCAGGAGTCCATCTTGAAACGCCTGGCCAGTCTTCTGCGCGGCAAGGTGAAGCGATCTGCGGGCGTCCCGGTGACGCCCGCAGTTCATTCACGAATCGCTCAAGGCAACCACCGACGGGATCTCGGTCGTTGGTCGGAGGCGGCTGGCTATTATCAGGCGGCGCTTGATGCGGATGACAGCCTGATCCACATCTGGGTCCAGCTGGGCCACATGCGCAAAGAGGGCGGCGATGCCATCGGTGCGAGCAACGCCTATCTGGAGGCGCTGGAACGCAACCCGGCCGACCAGACCCTGGTGGGGTGGCTGTACGGCATCGCCGGGCGCCTGCCACATGCGCATCGACGCAAACTGATCCGTCAAATCTACGCGGTGGAGGGCCGGTCGTTCGATGCCCTCGCACTATCGGATGGCGACGACGCGATGCGGAAGCCGGCATCAGGCGAAATCATTTTCGATATATCGGACCTTGTCGCCTATTTCAGTCGGGCGCGACGCCCAACCGGCATCCAGAGAGTCCAGATTGAAATAATCCGGGCAGCCATCGTCCTTCCTAATTCAGTCGTGCGCATTTGCTGCTCGATCGAAGAGTCATCCGAATGGACGGAGATCAGCCTTTCGCTGTTCGAGCGCGTGACGACGCTGGCGGTAGCGGGCGACGCAGTCGATGGCGCGATCTGGCGTGACGCGATCCACGACTTGAACGCGGCGCTGATTTTTGGTTCGCCATTCGTATTCGGACCACGGGCAAAATTGGTAAATCTGGGTACCTCCTGGTGGCTCCAGAACTATTTCCTGCAGGTTCGAAATGCGGAGGTCGCCAGCGGCATCGCATACACACCGTTCGTGCACGACCTCATCCCAGTCTTGGCGCCACAGCATTGCGTGCAAGGGCTGGTCGACGATTTCAACAGCTGGCTGCTGGGCGTTTTTGACCATGCACGCTTCTTCTTCGTCAATTCCGAAGCAACCAAGCGCGACCTTCTCGACGTCGCGGGGCGCTTGGGCCGCGGCATCGGGCCCGAGGCCGTGCACGTGGTACCCCTTGACGGCGCCTTCGTGCCGCCGCCGCCAGCGCCCCCCTCGCAAGCGCTTCGCCAACTCGGACTGAACGACAAGCCGTTCGTGTTGTTCGTGTCCACGATCGAAAGCCGTAAGGGGCACGACACGGCGCTGAAGGCTTGGCAGCGTCTTCTGTCGGAGCATGGTGAGCAGGCGCCATTTTTGTTGTGCGTCGGCAATAATGGCTGGTTGAACAGCGCATTTTACGCGGAACTGGAGCGCGACGCCGCCCTGCGTGAGCGCGTTCTGCTCCTGTCGGGCATCTCCGACACCGACCTCGCCATGCTATACCGGGACTGCTTGTTCACGATCTATCCGAGCACCTATGAAGGCTGGGGCCTCCCGGTGACCGAGGCGCTCAGCTTCGGCAAGATCGTCATTGCCGCTAACAACTCGTCGTTACCCGAAGCCGGCGGATGTCACGCCGTGTATTTCAACACCGGCGATGCCGCCGATCTGGCTGGCAAAGTTGCGGCTTTCGCCTTTGATCCGACGGCGCGGGAAGCGCATGAGCAAGAGATTCGGCGTGGATTTGCACCGCGCGCGTGGTCGGATATCGCCGCGCAGATTGTCGATACTCTGTGTGGTCAAGCACAGGAAAGCCGAGTGCCTTGTGCGGACGCGCCCGTGCTTGCGTTCGACCGGTGGATGGAATTTCGGCGACGACGGAACACAACGATTTTCGACGATATAGGGCTTGGCGAGCCGCTGCGGGTGGGTACTGGCTGGCTTGGCGCAGACGAGTTGGGATGTCTTGTTCGGGAGGGGCATGCCATGCTGCGCTTCCGTATCGACGGGGCTGATCGTGCGAGTCTCCTCGCGCTGCGTCTGTTCGGAAAGTGCGCTGTCGCCTGGCGGGTCATGATGAACGGCCACCCTGCGGCGCATGGTGCGTTCACGGAGAAGGGCGAAAGCTGGGCTCTTTGCTCGATACCTCCATCGACACCCGATGTGTCGATCGTCATCGAGGTTGCGCATTCTCATGTGGACGGGGCCGATACTTGGGGTGGCTCCTTTTTGGGAGTGCAGGGCTGCTATCTGATGCGAGACAAAGAAGGGTCTCGCCCGCCAGAAGCGCTCTTGTCGGCGTTAGACCGGCTTACTATCGGCAAAGATCGGGGGGAATAGGCGTATGATTGCGACGTATCTGCAGGATCTGCGGGGAGAGCTTCAGTGAGAACAGGCGCCTTTGCGATATATCATACTTGGCCGGACATGAAGAATGCCGAGTATGAAGTCTTGCAGCGCATGCTGACGGCTGCGGATCGCACCAACAAGAAAGCGGTGGTCATTGACAACGGCGGGCTCGTGCTTTGGGCGCATCCCGCACTTGATATCCGCATCGGAACGCAGCTTGTGCCGGAGGACGTTGACTTCGCGATTTCCCTCCACTTCGAATCGCCGCGCATCAACGGTGTCTATACCTACTATGCGCTCTGGCAGCCGGTGGAGTTTTATGCGGATTTTGGATACCAGGAAAGCGTCGACAAGTTCTCGACCCATCATGACCTGCTGTCCTGCCGGTCGGACATTGCCGACAATCATGCGCTGAACATCTTTAGTGGGCTGCACCGGGAGGTTCCTACCCCGCTCCCGCCGCTTTTCCACACGCTGCCAGAGCCGTTTCTCGCGCCTCGTATCGATGAAAAGTCGAGCCTGTTTTATATCGGCATCAACTGGGAAAGGATCGGCCGCCCTAAGGGCCGCTTTCATGACGTTCTGACAAAGTTGGATGCTCGGGGGCTCATAAAAATCTTCGGGCCTGAACTGATTCAGGGGGTTGCGCCTTGGGCGGGCTTCAAGACCTATAGCGGCGAGCTACCGTTCGACGGCTCGAGCATGCTGCACGCGATCAACGAATGCGGCGTGTGTCTAGCACTCTCGTCAAAGGCGCATCAGAACAGCGGCATCATGAGCAACCGCATGTTCGAAGGGCTCGCCAGCGGTGCAGCGGTCATCGCGAATCCAAATGCGCTGATCGACAAATATTTCAAGGACGTCGTCTACGTGGTGGACGACAGCCAGGGCGAGGCGTTCCTGGAACAACAGATCATCAGCCACCTTCGCCAAATTCGGAATGACCCGGCTGCGGCAACGGAACGCGTTCTCAAGGGGCAGCAAATCCTGCGCGACGTGTGTTCGTTGGAGGGTAGCCTCGAAACGCTGTTCAGCGAGACGCCGGCGCGTCGGGAACGCTATTATGCGAAGTTTCCGCGCGGGTCGCGGGTTGCCGTGGTGCTGGATGCGCACCTAGCCGACGCGGCGGAGATCGTCACAAAGATTGACGAATTGTCGGCTCAACTGTTCTGCGCCATCGACCTCCACGTGATCGCCGCCCCGGATGTAGCCCGTCGCTGGGAGCATCGAATCGGAGGCAGCGTAGAGCGTCTCACAGTGCACCCTTTCGAGCCGATCGCCGCTGCCGCCAAGTTTGATGAGCAGGCGGGGCAGCGCAGCGGCGTCGGATCGCTGGTGGGCGAGATCCTGGGCCGCGCCGATAGCGAATATTTCGCCCTGATGACCCCGCAGGACATGGTCATGCATGACCATTTCGCCGGCCTGGTGCGAGCGATGGTCGAGCAGGAAGGGGCGATGTGCGCCGTTTCGGGCTCGCTCCTGCGCGGGGTGAACAGCACCGGTAAGGAGCAGCGAAAGCTTCACGAACTCCGCGTCGTCAACGTTGATTCCATCCTTTCCGCTGAAGCCGTCATTCCGGCCGGGCGCGCGCTATTTCGGAAGGCTCTTTTCAAGCCTGAACAGATGCCGTTGTTGCGCCTTCTCGATGGGCAAGAGCAAACGCTGTTCTTGGTTGCGGCAATGGTAGAAGGGCCTTTGGCGCAGACGAACACGGCAACGCACCTGCTCGACGAAGCGGCCGCGCCCAAGGTATCCTACCCCGCGATCTCCAATGACCTGCAACAGCAGTTTATCCGCGATCATTTCAACAGCGACCCGCGCTGGGCCGACAAGATGGCCGCGCGTGCCGCGAAACTGGCACCGACGCCAACGCGCGATCCGGTTAATCCGCATCGCTGGGTGACGTACCATACCAAGCCTGGTGAAGTGGAGCCCATCGCTCCGGATCAGACCCATCATCTCCGCGCTGGCGGGCGTGGACTGGCGTACCTGAAATCGGGTTTCTCGTTCCCAGAGGAAAATGGCGTTTGGGTGACCGGCGAACAAGCGGTGCTGACCTTCGAACTGCCGCCCGCGGCGGCCGATCGCGCCGAAGACTATCAGATCGTTCTCGGGATGCTGGGGCGGCGGGAGCGTAACAGCGGCCGCATGCAGCATTGCTCCTTCATAGTGAACAATCTGCATGTCGCGTATCAGGCGATCCCGGACGCCTTCACGAACGTTGCAGTCTCTATCCCGATCAACGTTATGCGCCGCACCGGCACGATCAAGCTCGAATTGATCGCGGACCATGCGGAGCCGGTGCTCGACGATGCGGGCCGCATCATAGACCCGCGGCCGCTCAGCCTTCTGGTCAACAGCCTGGCGGTCCTGCAGGCACCCGGACGCACCCCGTTCGTGCTCCCTGTCGGAGAGGCGCTCCCCGTCTCGGAGGGGGCGGCGGCGGTCCGGGCGCTGGTCAAGGGGTTCTATGCTCCCGAACGCGCGGGCACATGGGTGTGCGGGCGCATGGGCGAGATCCGGTTTCGCGTGAACCGCGCGATCGCCAATCCTACGCTGCATTTGAAGCTTTCTGGCCGCGCCGCGAACGTTTCCGGTTCCCCCCAGCGCGCGCTGATCATCGTCAATGGCAAAAGCCATGGGACGTTCGAGGTGTCGTCGGAGGTACGTGCCGTCCGCCTGCCGCTCGAAGACGTAAATCTGGAAGATCCGATTCACGTCGTGGTCCAGGCGAGCCATGCGGAGCCGGTGGTGGATGATCACGGCACCATCATCGACCCACGCTACCTCGGCGTCGGGTTGTTTGAAATTGGCGTAGTAGACGGGAGTGAGCGGCCAGCCCGCCGGGGCGGTAGGTCGTTCAAGTCTCGCCTGCGCACATTGATGAAGGGTTCGAAGAAATGATTGTTGTGACGGGTAGCTCTGGGGTTCTTGGGCGTGCGCTTGTCCGGGCGTTGAACGACCGAGGTGAAGCGGTCACGGCGCTCGCCTCATCTGATGTGGACCTGCGGGATCGCGCAGCGACGCGCTCCATTCTTGGCGACCTCCGGCCAGCGAAGATCTTCCATCTTGCAGCGAAAGTTCATGGCCTTGGCGGTAACTCCGCGTTCCAGGGGGAGATGTTCGCGGATAACGCGCGCATCAATATGAACGTCATCGACGCCGCACTGGAGATCGGCTGCGAGAAATTCGTCGGCATCAGCACCGTGGCGATCTACGCCTCGGAGGCGCCAAAGCCGGTGTCTGAGGAGTCGATCTGGGATGGTCCGCCCCATCGGTCCGAGCGGGCCTATGGCCAAGCGAAGCGGGCGATGCTGGCACAGTTGGAGGCGTATCAGGCGCAGTACGGTTTGCGCTTTGCCTACCCGATCATGACCAACATCTACGGGCCGCACGATCGGTTCGATTCAGTTCATGGCCATGTCGTGCCGTCGCTCGTCGCGAAGTTCTACGCCGCGTCTCAGCGCGATGAGCCGGTGGAGGTCTGGGGGACCGGTCGGGCCGAACGCGATTTCCTGTTCGCCAGCGATGCGGCCGATGCGCTTGTCCGGGTCGGAGACCAGATGGAGGGGCCGGTCAATGTTGCCACCGGCAGCACCGTTCCGATTCGAACGGTCGTCGAGATCCTCGCGGCGCACTCCGGCGTCAGTGATGTCCGTTGGGACTCCACGAAGCCCGACGGGCAGCTTGAGCGCAGCTACGACGTGGCGAAACTGAAGTCGGTCGGCTTCGAGGCAGCCACGTCGATCAAGGCCGGCCTTGAGCAGACCTATGACTGGTATGCCGCCAACGTCGCAAACGTGCGTCGGTGATCTCTAGCAGCGGCGCACGCGATAAGGGTGTTGTACATGGGGTATAAGGACTGGGATCTGGAGAAGATCGTCCACAATGGGGGTGGCCGACGCTTCGTCAATGGTGATCTCGGTATGATTGCCAATGTCGAGCAATGGTCTGCTCCAGTATCCGGCGCGGTGCGTGCGCGGATGCTTAGCGCGTTGGTTCGGGAAGAGGGCGAGCAAGCCTTGGTAGAGGCCTGCGCATTTGCGATCGCGGAGCATCCGAAGTGGGCATTACTGCTCCGCGACTTCCTGCAGAGCACCGACATCGGCAAGGCTGCCGTGGCGGTGGCGGCCTTGGTTCTACGCCGACACTTCCCGGCGCATCCTCTGGCATCATTGGCGGCGAGCTACGATGTGGCGGTCGTTTATGACGGCGTTCGTCAAATGGATGCAATTGCTTTTCGGCTCGATGGCGTTCGGCCCATGGGTACCTGGCTCGTGTTTGACCCAAGCAATATTGCCGCGAATGTCGCGGAGGTCGCGGTCCCCGCAGACATCTCTGCGCTGCGGCTGCCGCTCGCTTCTCTGCCATGGTTGGACGCTACCAAGTTCGTGTTCCCCCCGTTCGTGGTCGTGGCGCAGGAAAGAAACTGAAGATGGATGCTGTTACGCTCCTGTATCGTACCAAGGCCGCGCAAAAAGCGGATTTGAAGCGCAAGACGATGGCGCTTCGAACTGCCTTGGCTATTGTTGGCGAGATCGATCCGACTGTATCGGAACACGAATTTCTCCACCGCTCGGCATCCGTCATCGGTACGGTTTTCGGTGGTGGCGGATATGACAGCTACGTTACGACTGCACTGTCCGCGCTTTCTTGGTTTGAGCCAGATCTCGACGTGCAGCTTGCGGCGTTGTTGAATGCCGCCGCACTGCAGATGAACTTCCAGACGCGAACGTTCCTCGATGGAGCACAAGCGGTCATCTACTATGGGGACGAGCGATATTTTCCCATTGCGATGCTTCACGGCAATGCCACGCTTGGATTGTACGTAGGTGACGCGCAGAAGGAGACCGTGCTGCCGTTATGGGCCAACAAGAGCCCGACTCTGGAGCTCAATCCCGGCCAAGTGCACTACGTCACACCCGAGCTCGTGCCGGTGTATCAAACTGCCAATGGTGGGTCGCATACTAGCGCCGTCATGATCGTTCACCCGAATGGGGCTGATGGCGAGTTCTCGGTTCCCGCCAAGTTTGACTATATCGCGGATACGGTCGGCGTGGCGACGATCTACTGCATCGCGGGATCGGCGGAAATGATTGCCGCCGCAGCAGTGCAGCTCGAGGCACAATATCCCGATGTCCGTACGGACTTGAAGCTGTATGCGCTGCGTGAGCAACGGGGGCTGGAATATCGGGCGATCCTGATGTTCACCGGTTTGCCCGGGCTGCCGGACATTGTTCTCGAGCCGGGTATTTCCAAGAGCCTCACCCTCGGCCCCGGATTGGTGGAACAGCCAGGGGAGATGGAGAGCCTGAGCTACGGCGAAAACTCGATCGCCGGCATACGCAATGTGCACGGCGTGGGGCCCGATGCATCCCTCGGCAACGGCATCTGGGAGCGAACATCCGTCAAATCGCCCTTCTATCTCGCCTCGAGTGCGCCATTACCGCTGGAGGCGCGCGAGCGATTGTCGGACGAGTTCGACATCTTCCACTCCGTGCTCCGCGTTTGCGACGGCATGCTGATCCCCTCCCAAGATCCGGGCCATGCTACGTTTCTTGCCGCCCGAGCGAACGGTGAGATCATCAAGGGCTATGGCAGCGACGCGGATGCCACGCCGCTTGCGGCCGCGGCGACGGTGGACGACGCCGGGGTGCGGCGGTACCAACTTCACCGTCCACGTTTGCGACGCGTGCGAGGATCGGCGATGCCGCTGATGTTCACGCCGATGCTGCACAAGTGGCATTCCCACTTCATGATACAGTGCCTTCCCCGCGTCCGCATTGCGCGGGATCTGGGCGAAGACATGGCGATCCTAATTCCGCATGATCTGCGCCGGAAGCAGGTGGAGATGCTTCAGTTGCTCGGCATAGGCGAATCACAACTTGTCAGGATGCAGCCGAACGAACTGATCCAAGCAGATCGGCTGTATGTTCCGCTGCCTTGGCGACTGGGCTTTACTGCGTACAATACGGCAGTTTACGACGAGATCGCAGGGCAGATCGAAACGGCGTTGATCTCGACGCCCAAGAGGATCCTGATCAGTCGGGAGTCGCGCAAGACGTGGCGCAATCTGATTAATTACGATACCATTCGCCAGATGCTGGTGCAGGACTTCGGCTTTGAGGAAATTTCCCCGGAGAAGCTGACGCTGGCAGAGGAAGTGGCGGTGTATGCCAACGCCGACATCGTTGTGGGTGCCGAAGGCGCTGGTATGTACGGCGCGGTTTTCTCCGGCAAGAAAACCAAGTATATCACGATCTGCGACGAAGATTACGTCATGCCGATGCTGAGCAACATCGCGGTCGTTCGCGGGTTCGAGGTTGGCTATGTCTTCGGCGAGAGCATGCGTTCGGACGGTGATTTGTATCGCCGGCTACCCTATGGGCATGCCGACTTCGTTGTCGATGTCGAGCTTCTCCGGCGCGCGGTTGAGTTCGCGATCGCCTAATCGCGGGGCTCGGCTATAGCCAAAGCTCTGCAGCAGCATCGTGTCCCGCCGACGAAGGGCAGCGGGACACGATGCAGGCGTTCAGAACCCCGTGATATCTGTAAGAGACCCGGCTGGGGTCCTTAAGCTAGAGCGTAGCAGTACTTCAACTCTCCCTGACCTGCTCCCCGTTTTCAGGCCGCTGATAACTTAGAGCACCTTCACGATGGGCGGAATCGCAAGGGATACCCTTTTAGCTGGTCGTGTGATTCATAGGCGTCCGTCACGACGGAGGCGGCGATGGGTTGGCGATCTGGGCAGAGCTACTCGCAGGATTTGCGCGATCGGGTGCTGGCGACGGTGGACGGCGGGATGCCGGTACGCGAGGCAGCAGTGCTCTTCAAGGTGAGCGTTGCCTATATCTACAAGGCGCGGATCCGGCGGCGGCTGACCGGCGATGCCGCTATCAACCCGAACCGCGGCCGCCCGCCGCGCAAGCTCTCCCCGGCGCAGGAACTGGCGCTGGCGGCGCACATCCGCTCGCAACCAGGGATCACGCTGGCGCAGGCACAAGCCTGGCTGTTGGCCGAACACGGAATCGGGCTCAGCACCGGCGCGATGTGGAATGCGGTGCGACGGCTTGGCCTGTCGTTTAAAAAAAGCCCTGCACGCAGCCGAGCAGGAGCGGCCGGACGTGGCGGCGCCGCTCACGCTGTGGCGGGCAGCCCAGCCGTTCATCGACCCTGAAAGCCTCGTCTTTCTCGACGAGACAGGGGTGAACACCAAGATGGCGCGGCTCTATGGCTGGGCGCCGGTCGGCGAGCGCTGCCGCGATCGCGTGCCGTTCGGACACTGGAAGACGATGACCTTCATGGCCGGCCTGCGCCTGACCGGCATGACCGCGCCTTGGGTGCTCGACGGGCCGATGGATGGCGATGCCTTCCGGGTCTATGTCGGCGACGTCCTGGCGCCCACGCTCCGGCGCGGCGATGTCGTGGTGCTCGACAATCTGCCCGCCCACAAGGTCGCCGGCATCCGCGAGGCGATCACCGCCCGCCGCGCCCAGCTCTTCTACCTGCCTCCCTACAGCCCCGACATGAACCCGATCGAGATGGCCTTCGCCAAGCTCAAGGCGCTCCTGCGCCAGCAGCCAGCCCGAACCGTCGATGCTCTTGACGAGCGCATCGGCGAACTGCTTGATCGCTTCCCGCCCCGCGAATGTGCCAACTTCTTCCAGGCCGCTGGATATCAACGGTCAATGTAAAATTGCTCTAACTTACCAATGGCATGATTTCTGGGGAGCAGGTCACTTCGGCGATGATGTGTCGCCACAGGTCTGCCAGTGCATTGCGTCGGAGCGATGCGCCTCAGTCCCTGCCCAGAAAGCGACGGCGCTTGCGCTCCGCCCTTTCCGGTTTGGGAGCCTCTGCTTCTTGTAATGCAATCGTGCGCTGGATTGCCTGTTCGACCCTTGCGACGTCGAGGACGAAGTCGGCGTGCCCCTGCGGCAGACGACGATCCACATCGATATCCGCGCGAAAGCTTTCACCGAACACATAGCCGATATCGAATCCGCGGACCGAGGCGATTGTTCCTAGGATCGGCATCACGTAATCTTCATCACAAAGTGTTATAAACTTCGTCCTGGGTCCCGAAAATACGCCACCATACATGCCGGCGCCTTCTGCGCCTACTACGATTTCTGCGGCGGAGAACGTGGCCACTTCTTCCGCTAGTGTCATTTTCTCAGGAGAAATGACTTCAAAACCGTATTTTTTCACTAGCATGTCGCGAACGGATTCATAATTGATCATGTTGCGCCATGTTTTGCGCGACTCTCTACTGATCAAAACTCGTTTGGGCGTCGATAGCGAAGTTGCTGCAAGCTTCGCAGCGATTTCGGCGTAGACGCCGAGCGAGTATTTTGTAAACACTAGACGCCACGGGCTCGGTACAAATAGGCGGTCTGCTTGGATGATCTGGTCTGCGCGCATGAAAGCTAGCCGATCATGTCCAAAGCCCAGTAATTCTAGCATCTCCAACTGCTTACGACGAAGGTCCTGAGGTACAATAAGGGTGATGTCCTCGCCCAGGTTGCGCACGATCTGCACCCTGGGAAGGCACTGGATCATGAAATGCGAGTGCCAAGTATGCAAGTTTGGCGCGAAGGTAAGTGGCATGGCCGGTCCATCCACCCGCAAAACCTTGTCGGCCTCGAGCGTGGTTCGGCGGCTGCCGTTTTCATCGACAACGCTAGCAGCGTAAAGAGGTGTCAGTGCGGGGTCTCCCATGCAGTCATGGTAGACCGCGCCATCGCTTGCGGCATGAAGGTACTGGGCGTGTGACGCGCTCACGGAAGGGATAAGATAGCCATTGTGGAGTGCCAGCATTGTGTGGAAGATTTCATATCCCTCCGTAATTGCTTCGAGTGCGTGGGACGGTAGCGGCGCACTTGAAGACAACAGGAACGGTCGTTGAACGATAGCCTTCTCCCAGATGCCCTTCTCCTTACCGTTCGTAGTTTCAGCGAGTCCTTCAACAAATCCGGACGCGTAGCTTTTCAGTTCGACATCCTCGCGGGGCTTCGTCGAAACGGTGTTGTTGAAGGTGATGGGGATCCGTGTTATTGGCCTCAGCGTGACGTTGGGCGCACCATCAACACCGGAAAACAGCAGTATACCCCGTAGCGAATAGGCATTGCCGCTACGATATTTGTAGAGCTTAACATCGAACTTTGCATTTGGATGCTTAGTTAGCAAATCATCAGCTGCTTGCATTATTGTGTCGGCACCGGCCGCTATACAATACAGCGTGTTTACTGTCAGCATCGGAGCAAGATGGTCAAATTTTGCATCGAGTGCGTACCCGTTCTGCCCAAGCTCGGGTTCGACAATCATCATGGTGCCTATGTTGCGGCTACCATGAGCACTCAGATAAATTTGAACTTGGTCCGCTTTAATCAAATGCAGACGGTCCATGTTTAATTCGAAGGATGGGCCAATGCTGGCCCATTTTGGAGTGGTGAGCTCAGCGGTATCACCTATCCTCAAACCCTGAGTCGTATTGCCGTGCATCATGGCAATTTCGAAGTATTGTGGATCGCCATCGAACAAGATAGTTACGGGGCCGTCCAAGAATGTACGCGTCTGAAAATTCATCTGAAGAGTCAACGTGTTCAGAACGGATGCAAGATAAATGTCCAACCTTTTGGAGAAATGGCACACGACTGGCATCGTTGACGTAAGATAGGAATCGAGAGCGTCGCCGCCTAACTTCCAGGCAATAAAGTCTGCAGATGATTGGCGGAAAGCCGACAGCTTCGCCGTCGGGTCCAATGATCTGACAATCTCATAGGCCGTATCGACTGCCTTAAGCTTTGCAGCGGCTTCAGCGCGAGTAGATCGGCGGGTGCGGTAAAATAGTGTGGTGGCGTCCAAGAAACGATACTCTTTAAGCGGTTGCGACGATCACGAACGCGGGGCAGGCGACCCGGACATGGCGTAGCCAAGCTGTATCAGCGACAGGGAAACGTCCAGAGTCTACCGAGATGTCGGCATGTGTTCGCGCGCAGTTGGAGACTGGATCCGCCACGTCGACGATAATCAGCGTTGTTCCAGAAAGCCCGACGTTGTGAGTGAAATATACATGTTGATCCTCAATCAAAGCATCATAACATGTCACAACGGCCATCGGTGCAGATTGCAGTTCAGCAAGCGGGCTCGCGATCCCAACTTTTTTCAATATCGATGATATCAGGAATATAGAATGAGGAGTAAGATCACTTTTACGGAACAATTCTAGCATTATATCTAGAGCATCTGGCGCCGTCGAAACTTTGCTTGCGATCGCCTGGATCGTGTCCTCACCACCAAGGGCAGCAGACCGCGTTGTCAGCGCGCGAGCGCTGACGCTGGGATTCAGCGTTGCGTAGAATTGCTCAACGATGCGCGGCGTAGCAGGCGCCATGTCGGCAAAAGTCGTAAACCGCTCAAGGTCTTGTAATACAAGATCAATATCGATTGTATGGGGCGCACTCACCGTGTCTGTCATTCGTATCCCTTGGAAACGCTGCATTGCGAGGCAAGCTATTGTCCTCGCGCTTATCAGAGCGAAGGGTGTCGCGCTAGTGAGAAGGCGGGTATATTGCTGGGCTCGGCGATCAAGTCAGCGTCTTTGGATATCATGCCTTACAGGTAAATCTTTAGTGTCGTTAAAGGTGTCGGCTCGATTAGAGCTAAATGTGTCATATTGGAAGGGAGTATTATTATTATAACTGTTGAGGAGGTGTGCGTTGAATGAAGTCGATGGATATCGGCGCTATTAGCGCTATCATCACCATAGAATAATTTAGAGGTCACAACTATTGAGTCGCCTTAATGAAGCCCACGGGCGCCACGTAACTGGCATTCATCATTAAACAATCAAGCAGGCTAGGGCGGGCGGGTTTACGAGGTGATGCTGGACTCACTTCTATCACCGTCGCTCGACCATCGGGCGCTCATCAATCGGGTGATTTCCAAATTCGGCAGCGTGACAAGCTGGTCTACCATCCTTGTGCGGGATCGATCAACGGTCGTCTGTGCGCGGATTGCATCAACGCGCACTGGTTCCCGTCATCGGTGACGCCAGAGCCAAAATTGATGCGTGATGGGCGGACTTCAACGAGAGCCGACCTCATTCATCCATTGGAGTTCCTGACACTAGCCGAACTTGCGTCATTGGCCGGGCGGCACCCGCGCCGATGAAGCGCGAGATCCCTCGTTCACGGCGTTGGTGTCTGCGAAGCCGGGGGGGGGCATAGTTTCAACCCTGCGCAAATCAGGCCTAGGTTAAGGGGCGTTGCTACGCCGTCGTTTTTGAGCTTAAAAGTTGGGATGGAAACGGCAGCGACTGAACGTAAGGTTGTGCTCTGTGCGGGGTTAAATCGCTCCGGCAGTACATGGCAAATGAATGTAACTCGGGAGCTGCTTCAGCAGTATCGCCCGCAATGCACAGTGTATACGAGTTGGTTTGAAAGTTATGACGCAAACAACGATGCCGATATACATATAGTTAAGGTACATCGTTTTCGCGACGCCGGTGGAATAGACGCGAACGTTATTCTATCTACGCACCGCGACCTTCGTGCCGTGGCAGGTTCTATGGTGCGTATGCGCTGGGTTCCTGCCGAATGGAAGCCGATAGATGCGTTTCTAGAGCAATATGTGGAGGACTGTTCCGCGTGGTCGCAGCGCGCTGACTTAGTGCTCCCATATGAGGTGATCGTCGCGTGTCCGATAAAAGCGGCTATGGATATTGCGCGTGCGATCGGGCTCGAGCCATCCGAAGAGGCTGCGGCGATGGCGGTGCAACGTGTTAGTGCGATGCGTCCCATCGCTGATTCGGTTACCGGCGATATTGCGTCAGCCGATCCTCACACCTTTCTTCACGGCGGCCACATTGGAGATGTGGAGGACACGTCCTCGATGGCGCGCCTGCCTAGCGAGCTTATCGCTAGAATAGAACTGAGGTACCGTTCTTGGCTGTCACAGCGAGGTTACAATTTATCTGTCGAACGACTTGTCAGTCTAGCAGAGTACAGTTTCAAAGATGGGTACATGGTTCGACAGATATTGACCTCCGCACCTTTGAAATTCTCAAAAAATGCGGGTGAAGATCTCATACTGTTCGGACTAGATGCTGAGGAGTGGGGCGCTTGGTCGGTGGGGCCACTCTGCGGGATTACCTTCCACGTGCCAGCCTCCTCAACAATGACATCTGTTGTTCTTCGAATCGGGGCGTTGACACCTGAAGGTGCATCGCCTGTCTGCGCTACAGGGTTTCTCAATGGGTCGGTCGCCGGCAGTTGGACGTGGGTCGGGAGTGTCGATCATCAGGATATTAAGATCCCGCTCTCGTCCACCGGCAACCACGTGCTGTGCTTCCTTGTTCACGGTACAAGATCTCCGAGGGCACTTCGCCTTGGTGCCGATGAGAGAGAGATCGGCTTGGCGTTTCACGAGATTTGGCTTGAGGATTGATGGGAGTTCGAAGTTATAATTCGAATGCTTCTTGTAAGTCGTTTCTGATGTACTGGAATTTAGCCGCTAGCATGGGGGTGAGTATGAAACTCGCAATCCGAGGCGATTTTTGGGTCGGGCATCGGCGATCGGCAGGAGTAAGTGCGCGTTCGAGAACGCGTCGTGCAGGCTCCTATTCAAAGCTTCCACGAAAGTGTTGTCTGCAGGTTTGCCCGACCGACGGAAGTCTATGGTGACGTCGTTCTCGCAGCGGTAGCCATATTGAGATAGCGGCGCCACGCGCGTGATGCTCGTCGACTTCCGCCGAGAGCCATGTTCCCGATCGGACGGAATGCGTCGACCTTCGTCCGGCGCCGCAGGATCGAGTCGATACCGACCTGGATCCATGGAATAATATAGCGGTTGAGCCAGCCGCAGGCCGGTGTGCACACTACGTTACACCGAGTAAATGGCGGAGCGGGAGGGATTCGAACCCTCGATACGCTTTTGGCGTATACTCACTTTCCAGGCGAGCGCCTTCGACCACTCGGCCACCGCTCCGCAGGATACCTGGAAGGCGCGGCCCTACCGTTCCTTGGGCGGCTAGGCAAGCGCCCGTTGCCATGCCAAGCTCTCCGCATGGCAAAAACCCTGATCGCCCTTGTCGCAGCGCTCGCCGCCGCGCCGCTCGCCGCCCAGACCGCGCCGCAGACCGCCGCCGTCCCGCGGCCCGCGCCCGCCTCGGCGGAGCCGCTTGCCGAGGACTGGCGCGACATCCCCGACGACGAGATCCTGCTGATCC
The DNA here is from genome assembly GCF_025960285.1 of Sphingomonas sp. R1. Taxonomy (GTDB): domain Bacteria; phylum Pseudomonadota; class Alphaproteobacteria; order Sphingomonadales; family Sphingomonadaceae; genus Sphingomonas. The sequence continues at coordinate 2,715,147 of NZ_CP110111.1, forward strand.
AGCTGAAGAACGGTCGCCAGGTCGCGATCCGGCTCGCGACGCGGTTCGCTCCCGCGCATGTCAGCAACATCCGCAAGCTGGCCACAGCAGGCTGGTGGGACGGTGAGAGCGTCTATCGCGTGCAGGAAAACTGGGTCGCGCAATGGGGCGATCCAACCGAGAAGAAGCCGTTGCCGCCCGAGCTTCTGACCCGGCCGCCCGCCGAGTTCGAGATCGGCGCCTTCGCGCCTGCCCAGCGCCTGTCCCGGCCCGATTCCTATGCTGCAGCCACCGGCATCACCGCCGATGGCTGGCCGGTGGCCACGGACGGCAAGGCGGCGTGGCTCACCCATTGTTATGGCATGGTCGGCGTCGCGCGGGACGCGCTCCCGGATACGGGCACCGGGTCGGAACTGTTCACCCCGATCGGTCAATCGGCCCGAAGGCTGGACCGCAACTATACGGTGGTCGGACGGATCATCGAGGGAATGCAGTATTTCTCCGCCCTGCCGCGGAGCGACGCAGCGATGGGCGTCTATGCGAGCGAGGGCGAGCGGACGGGCATTCTGTGGGTGAAGCTGGCCAGCCAGCTGCCCGGCGACGAGCGACCGCATTTCCAAGTCCGGGGCACCGACAATGATCGCTATGCCGCGATGATCGCGCTGCGCGAGAACCCGGCGCCGCCAACCATCGCGACCGGGCTCCACGTGTGCGATCTTCCCGTCGCGGTCCGCCGCCGGCCTTGAGCCGCCCGTATCGGGTTATTTGCCGACCCAGTCCGCCACCTGATCAGCGACCTGGTTGGCGGCCTGGTTGAGCGCGGGGCCGATCGCGGCGGTGTCGATCGCGGAAACCGGCACGCGCGCCTCGAACCGGCGGCGCTCGAAAGTCTGGGTGCCTTCCCGCCCAAGCGCCGCATCGAAGGTGACCACCGCTTCGTTCGTCTGCGCGTCGATGCCGAAGGTGCGCAGGTCGCCGCCCAGGCTGGCGCTCGGGGCGGTCAGCGATTGGCGGCGGCTGAGCACGATGCGGCCGGTGCGCGCGGCGATCGTGTCCGCCAGCAGCCGGCCGAACAGGCTGGCGGGGCCCTCGACCCATTGCGCGTCCTTCACATAGGCGATCGTGGTGCCGCCGGGCCCGGAATGCACCGGTACGCGGGTGGTCGCCAGCTCCTGCGGCGCGTTGACCGCACCGATCGTCACCGCCTTCACCGTGCCGGACTGCTGGACGGCGCCCGCCGGCAATACCGCGGCCGGCTGCAGCGTCAGCAGCGAGGCGGGCGGCTTCGCGGCGAAGGAGATGCAGCCGGAGAGCGGCACGGCGGCGAGCAGCGCTGCGATGACAGACTTGTTCATCCGGAACCTCACTTCTTCGGCTTGTAGGTGGGCAGCGCGGGGGCCGAGATCAGGCTGGAGGCTCCGCCCTGATCCAGCTTGTGCGCGACGTTGGTGAGCGCGAGCGACATCTCGCGCAGATCCTGCACGAGCTGGCCGACCTCGGGCATCGTCTTGTTCGAGAAGGCCTGGATCCCCGGCCGCGCATCGCCGATCGTCGCGTCCAGCGTCTCGACGCTCTTGCGCGCCGAGGTGATGGTTGCATTGAGATTGGCGATGGTCGGCTTGATGTCGCTCGACATCACGCCATTGGTGGTCTCGGCCAGCTGACCGATCTGCTGCGCTGCCATGCCGGCCTGCTGGATCGCGACGCGCGTCTCGGCGAGGGTGGCGGCGATTTCGGGCCCGCGGTCCGCCAGCGACTTGGTCAGCCGGTTGGTGTTGGCAAGGATGCCCGAGATTGAGGCCTGGTTCTTGGAATCGAGCAGGTCGGACACGCGCTCGGTAAGCGTGGTCAGTCGCTCGAGCAGCTTCGGTGCGGAGCTGAGCAGCGCGCCGAGACCGCCCTGCTTGGTCGGGATCACCGGCACGCCGAGCGGGCAGGCGGCGCGCGGATTGTCCTGCGGGCATTCGATCGGCGGCTGGCCCTTCACCGCGCCGTCCAGCTGCACGGTGCTGGGGCCGGTGAAGCTGCCCTGGATGGTGGCATTGGTGCCCTCGAGGATCGGCACATCGGGTCGCACGCTCACCCGCACGCGCACCAGGCTGGGGTCTGGCCGCCAGAACTGGATTTCCTTCACCTGCCCGGCGGGCACGCCGGAAAAGGTGACCGACGATCCCTGGCTGAGGCCATCGACCGATTGCTTGAAGAAGATGTCGTATTGCCGCTCGTCGCCGCCGCCCAGCCGCGAGAGCCAGACGATGAACAGGCAGAGCACGGCGAGCAGGATCAGCACCACCGCGCCGACCAGCACATGATTGGAACGCGTTTCCATCAGCCCCTCTTATCCTCGTGCGCCGGCCGGTTCGGGCCCGCGACCGCAGCGCGTCCGCGCGGTCCGTTGAAATATTCCTGGATCCACGGATGATCCAACGCCAGCAGTTCCGGAATCGTGCCCACCGCGATCACGCGCTTGTCCGCCAGCACGGCGACGCGGTCGCAGATCGCATACAGCGTGTCGAGATCGTGGGTGATCAGGAATACGGTGAGCCCCAGCGTCTTCTGCAGCGACGCGGTCAGCTCATCGAAGGCCGCCGCGCCGATCGGGTCGAGCCCGGCGGTGGGCTCATCGAGGAACAGCAGCTCGGGATCGAGCGCGAGCGCGCGGGCAAGCCCTGCACGCTTCTTCATGCCGCCGGACAGCTCGGCCGGGTATTTGGGCCCAGCCTCGGGCGGCAGGCCGGTCATCACCACCTTGTAGGCGGCGATCTCCTCGAGCAGCGCCTGATCGAGCCCGGGATAGAATTCCTTGAGCGGAACCTGCACGTTTTCGGAAACAGTGAGCGTGGAGAACAGCGCGCCGCCCTGGAACAGAATGCCCCAGCGCTTGCGGATGTTGACCGCCTCGGTTTCCTCGCGGCCGATGGTGTTCTCGCCGAACACCTCCACCGTACCGTCGAGCGGCGGCTGCAGCCCGATGATCGCGCGCATCAACACCGATTTTCCGGTACCCGACCCGCCGACCACGCCGATGATCTCGCCCCGGCGTACGTCGAGGTCCAGCCCGTCATGGACGATCTGCTCGCCGAAGCCGTTGCGCAGGCCCCGGACGCGGATGATGCTTTCGGGCGCGCCCGCGTCGTCGCTCATATCCAGCCTACATTGGTGAAGAACACCGCGAAGAAGGCGTCCAGCACGATGACGAGGAAGATCGCCTGGACGACCGCGGTGGTGGTGCGCTGGCCGACCTGTTCGGCATCGGCCTCTACCTGCATCCCGTGGAAGCAGCCGGCCATGGCGATGATCGCGCCGAACACCGGCGCCTTGACCAGGCCGACCCACAGATCGGTAAGCGGCACCACTTCGCGGATGCGCTGGATGAAGGTGATCGGCGGAATGTCGAGGCTCACCCAGCAGAGCAGCCCGCCGCCGAGGATCGAGATCAGCGAGGAATAGAAGCCAAGCAGCGGCAGCATGAACACCACGGCGAACACGCGCGGCAGCACCAGCGCTTCCATCGGCGAGACGCCGATCGTGCGCATCGCATCGATTTCCTCGGTCAGCTTCATCGTGCCAATCTGTGCGGCAAAGGCCGATCCCGAGCGCCCGGCGATCATGATCGCGGTCATCAGGATGCCCAGTTCGCGCAGGGTCAGCCGGCCGAGCAGGTTGATCGTGTAGATTTCCGCGCCGAACTGGCGCAACTGCACCGACCCCTGCTGCGCGATGACGATGCCGATCAGGAAGCTCATCAGCCCGATGATGCCGAGCGCGCCGACGCCGACGACCTCGAAGCGCTGCACCGTCGCGTTGAAGCGGAAGCGGCGGGGATGGGTGAGCACGTGCCAGAAGGCGAGCACGGTGGCACCCATGAAGCCGAGCAGGCCGTACAGCGTCTTGCCCGAGGTGATCACCGCCATGCCGATTTCGTTCAGCGCACGCGTGAAGGATCCCGGCGGCGGGGGGGGCAGCTGGATCGGATGTTCGGCCGCGACCACCTGATCGAGCAGATGCTGCTCGTCGGCATTCAGCCCCTCGATCGTCGCGCCGCGATCGCGGGCGAAGCGGTGGACCACCCAGGCGCCAACGGTGTCCATCCGGCCGACCGCGCTGAGATCGAGCCGAGCGACGGTGCCGTCCACGGCTTCTAGCCGATCCGGCAGGTCGCCCAGGCTGGAAAGGGAAAGGTTGCCGGAGAAGCGGAGGACCGCCTCGCCATTGCTTTCGGAGCGTTCGAAGTCGGCGGATCCCCTCATCGAGATCCCCTTTCCGCGATTCCGGCTGGCACGGCAAGTTCCGTCGTGGCTAGAGAGCGCAATGCAACGCCTCGCCATCTACGACATGGACAAGACCATCACCGCGAAACCCACCTGGACGCGGTTCCTGCTGCACGTCGCGCGCACTCGCGCCCCGTGGCGACTCGGGCTGTTCCCGGTGGTGGGGCTTGGCGGACTCGCCTATCTTGCGCGCCGCATCGATCGCGCCGGACTGAAGCGGCTGTCGCACCGGCTGCTGCTCGGCCGCGCGCTGGCGCCCGCGGACATGCAGCGCGTCGCCGAAGCCTTTGCCGAGCTGGAATTGGGAAAGGGCGTGCTGCAGGGCGCTCGCGCGCAGATCGAAGCCGATCGGGCCGAGGGCTATCGGCTGATAATGGCCACCGCCTCGCATCGCTATTATGCCGAGGCGATCGGCAAGCGGCTGGGCTTTGACGACGTGATCGCCACCAATGCGAAGCGGGATGGGCAGGGGCATATTCTCTCCGAACTCGAGGGCGAGAACTGTTACGGGCCCGTAAAGCTCCACATGATCGAAAATTGGCTCGCGACTGCCGGGCTGCACCGGGCCGATTGCCAGGTACGCGCCTATTCGGACCATGTGTCGGACGCGCCGCTGCTCGCATGGGCGGACGAGGCCTTTGCGGTGAACGCGCACGGGCCGCTTGCGAGGCTCGCCGCCGAGCGCGGCTGGGCGCTGCTCGACTGGCGGCATAGCTGAAGTATTTCTTCAACGCTTCCAAAAGGTTCGCAACCGAAACGGCAGCTCGTGCATTGGGGTCTCGGGTTGGCAGGACCATAAGGAAGCAACGCGCGTGCAGCATGAAGACGAGCAGAAGCCGGCGGCTGTCGGAGAGCCGGCCGGCGACCTGAAGGATTCGACGAGCTACAGCCCCACCGGCAACCACCCGACCCATCATTGGAAACGCGCGATCATCGGCACTCCTGGGCTGGGCGACCGCAGCACCGTGTTCTTCGCTGCACTGCAGATGACACGGATGCCGATGACGCTCACCGATCCGCGCCAGCCGGACAATCCGATCGTGTTTGCCAACAAGGCGTTCCTCGATCTCACCGGCTATGAAGAAAGCGAGATCCTCGGCCGCAACTGCCGTTTTCTCCAGGGCGCGGAGACGGACCGGGATACGGTGGCCGAGTTGCGCGCGGCAATTGAGCGGCAGGAAGCGATCGCGCTGGAATTGATCAACTATCGCCGCGACGGCAGCCCGTTCTGGAACGCGGTGTTCGTCGCGCCCGTGCTCGGTCCCGATGGCGAGCTGCTGTATTTCTTCGCCAGCCAGCTCGACGTGACGCGACGGCACGCCTCCGAACAGGCCTTTCGTCAGGCCCAGAAGATGGAGGCGATCGGGCAGCTCACCGCGGGCCTCGCCCATGATTTCAACAATCTGCTGCAGGTCGTCTCGGGCAATGTCGACATCGTGGCCAATCAGGTGGAGGACGAGCGGCACCAGCGCCTGCTGACCAACGCCGCGCGGGCCGCCGATCGGGGCTCGAAGCTGACCCGCCAGTTGCTCGCCTTTGCCCGCAAGACGCGGCTGGAGCCAAAGCGCGTCGAGCTGAACCAGCTGATCCATGAGTTTGGCGATCTGCTGGACAACACCGTCGGCGCGCAGATCCGCCTCGTGACCGCACTCGAACGGCGGCTGCCCAGCGTCGAGGTGGATCCCACCCACCTCGAAATGGCGATCCTGAACGTCCTGCTCAACGCGCGGGATGCGATGCCGCGCGGCGGCACGGTGACGATCTCCACGCGGCTATGGAAGCTCAATGGCGATGCGCCCAAGCACCAGCTGCCCGAAGGCGATTACGTTGTTCTCACGATTGGTGACGAAGGCACCGGAATGCCCGAAGACGTCCGCCGGCGGGCGACCGAACCCTTCTTCACCACCAAGGGCGCGGAGCGGGGGACCGGGCTCGGGCTTGCGATGGTGCATGGTTTCGTCCAGCAATCGCTGGGGCGGCTCGAAATCGACAGCGCGCCGGGCGAGGGGAGCGAGATTCGCATGCTGTTTCCGACGGCCAGTGCCACGGCGAGTGCCGTGCCGGCACCCGCTCCCCGGCGCGAGACGGGGCAGGGCGTGACCGGCGGTTCGGAAACGATCCTGCTGGTCGAGGATAGCGACGATGTGCGCGCGCTGGCGCAGGAACAGCTGTCCGCTCTGGGATACCGCGTTCTGCTCGCCGCCAGCGGCGAGGAAGCATTGGAGCGGCTGAAGATCGAGCAGGTCGACCTCCTCTTTACCGACATCGTGATGCCGGGCGGGATGAGCGGGCTCGAACTGGTCGAGCAGTTTCGCACCACCCATCCGGACACGCCGGTGCTGATGACCACCGGTTACAACGAGGATCTCGTCGCCGACATTCCGCGCGGGACCAATCTCGACGTGATCGGCAAGCCCTATCGCCGCGAGCAGCTGGCGGATCGCATCCGGGCGGCGCTCGACCGCCGCTCGGCCGATCCGCGGCGCGCGATCAATCCGATCGTGCCGGCGGAGGGCTGAGCCGCATGCGCCCACCCTGGTGACGAGCCCTAGGGATCCGACACTGGCGGCGCTGGCGGCCGCGCGCGACTGGGCGGGAACGTCGCTCGGGGATCCGGAGGCATGGCCGCAGCGGTTGCGGTTGGCCGCCGCGCTGCTGTTGCCGCCGGGCACGCCGGTGGCAATTTTCTGGGGCGAGCCTGCAATCGCGATCTACAATCCGGCCTATGCCGAGATCCTGGGCGATCGCCATCCTGCTGCGCTCGGGGCGCCGGGGGCGGCGCACGGCGCCGACTGGTGGGCTGATCTGGGGCCGCTGATCGCAGGCGTGCACACAACCGGCGAGACCTTTGCAGCGCAGGACCGCCCCTTCCGCATCGATCGGCACGGCTTCCGCGAGACCGTGCATTTCGACATATCCTGCTCGCCGGTGCGCGAGCCGGAAGGCGTGATCGCAGGTGTGTTGTGCATCCTCGCCGAGACTACCGAGCGGGTAAAGGCCGAGCAGCGCCTGCGGGAGAGCGAGGCGGCGCTGCGCGCAAGCGAGGCACTGGCCCGCGAGCAGACCCATGAACTTGCGGTGATGTACGACAACTCGCCGGTCGGGTTGGCGGTGCTCGACACCCATCTGCGCTATGTCCGGATCAACCGCCAGCTGGCGGAGTGGAATGGGCTATCCGTCGCCGACCATATCGGTCGGCACGTCAGCGAGGTCGTGCCGGAGCTGACCGATCAGGTCGTCGCCGCGCTGCAGAAGGTGCTGGCGGGCGAGCCCCTGCTGAACATCGAGATCACCGGTCCCACCAGGGCGCGACCTGACGGCATGTCGACCTGGCGACAGAACTGGGTGCCCGTCTACGACGAGAACGGCATCGTGCATCAGATCGCGATTTCCTGCGAGGATGTCAGCGAGGAGCGCAGCGCACAGCGCGCGCTGGTGACGCTCAACCGTGTCGGTGCGGCGTTGTCGGCCGAGCATGACCTCGAGCGGCTGGTCCAGTTGCTTACCGATGCCGGGGTGGAGCTGACCGGGGCCACGGTCGGTGCCTTCTTCCACAATGTGATGGACGAAAGCGGGGAGCGACTGCACCTTTTCACGCTTTCCGGCGGCGACCGCGCCCTGTTCGAGGGGCTTGGGCGTCCGCGCGCCACCGGCATCCTCGAACCGATCTTCCGCAACGTGGTGATCCGCTCCGACGATGTGACTCGCGAGCCGGGCTATGGGCGGAACGCCCCGCATGACGGCATGCCGCGCGGCCATCCGGCGATTGCCAGCTATCTGGGCGTACCGGTGGTGTCGCGGGATCGATCGGTGTTGGGCGGCTTGCTGTTCGGCCATTCCGAGCCGGGACGCTTTACCGCGCGCCACGAGGAACTGGCCCAGAGTCTGGCGGCGCAGGCGGCGGTGGCGATCGACAACGCTCGGCTGCTCGCCGACGTTCGCGGCGCCAACGAAACGCTGGAGCGCCGCGTCGAGGAACGCACCGCCGCGCTGCGCGAGACCGAGGCAGCGCTGCGCCAGAGCCAGAAGATGGAGGCGATGGGCCAGCTGACCGGCGGGGTGGCGCACGATTTCAACAATCTGCTCACGCCCATTATCGGCAGCCTCGACCTGATCCTGCGCAAGCGGGGCGACGATCCGATGCTGCACCGGCTGCTCGACGGTGCGCTGCGCTCGGCGGAGCGGGCGAGCACGCTGGTCCAGCGGCTGCTCGCCTTTGCCCGGCGCCAGCCGCTGCAGCCTGCGCCCATCGACATGGTAGCGCTGGTCGAGGGCATGGTGCCGCTGCTCGCCAGCACGCTGGGCCCCAAGATCGCGCTGTCGGTCACAAAGCCCGAGGTGCTGCCCCCGGCCCATGCCGATGCCAATCAGCTGGAAATGGCGCTGCTCAACCTGGCGGTGAACGCGCGCGACGCGATGCCGGAAGGCGGAGCGCTTCACATCCGGCTGGCACTCGGCCAGGGGGAAGCGGCGCCGGCGCCGCTCCAGCCCGGCGCCTATGTGCGGCTTGCGGTCCGCGACACCGGTACCGGCATGGACGAGGCGACGCTTGCCCGCGCGATCGAACCCTTTTTTTCCACCAAAGGCGTCGGCCGGGGTACCGGACTGGGTCTCTCGATGGTGCATGGTCTGGCAAGCCAGCTCGGCGGGACGCTCGGGCTGGAAAGCCGGCTGGGCGAGGGGACCACTGCCGAGCTGTGGCTGCCGGTGAGCGGCGAAGCGTTGGCGTTGATCGAACCGGGACCCCGGCACGAACCGCACGACGGCGCAGGCACCGTGCTGCTCGTCGACGACGAGGAGATCGTGCGCGGCACCGCGGCGGAGATGCTCAAGGCGCTCGGCTATGCGGTGCGCCAGGTCGAATCGGCCGAAGCGGCGCTGGCCCTGCTCGATCGCGGGTTGGTGCCCGACCTGCTCGTCACCGACCACCTGATGCCGGGCATGACCGGCACCGATCTCGCCCGGCACGTACAGGCCCGCATCGGGCCCGTCCCGACGCTGATCGTGTCCGGCTATGCCGATGTCGAAGGTCTTGCCCGCGACTATGCCCATCTCCCCAAACCCTTCCGGCAGGCCGATCTGGCTCGCGCGCTGACGATGCTGGGCGTGCGCTGATCTAGCGGCCCAGAATGCGCCGGTAGAGCGCGATATAGGCATCCGCCATCGCCCCCACGGAGAAGCGCGCCTCCACCGCGCGGCGGCAAGCGGCGCGATCGATGGTCGTGGCGCGATCGACCGCATCCGCCGCCTCGTCGGCCGAACGCACCAGCAGGCCGGTGACGCCGTCGTCGATCAGCTCGGGCATGGAGCCGCGCCGCACCGCGATGACCGGGGTGCCGCACGCCATCGCCTCGATCACCGACAGGCCGAACGGCTCGTCGAAATTGATCAGGTGGAGGAGCGCGCGGGCGCTGCCGAGTGCCCGGATCCGCGCGTCGCCGCCGACCGGCCCGTGATAGACGATGCGGTCGTTCAGATGGGGGGCAACCGCGCGCTCGAAATAGCCGTGATCCTGGACGATGCCATAGAGGTTGAGACGGCGGCCGGTCGCCTGGGCCACGGCGATTGCTTCGGCCGCGCCCTTGTCGGGGTGCATGCGGCCGAAGAACAGCAGGTCGTCGCTGCCGTGTGCATCGAACGCGAACACATCCAGCGGAATGCCGTGGTGGATCGTCGCCGAATAGCGCAGCGCCGGGTGACGATCGGCATCCGAGATCGCGACAAAGTGCACGCGGTCCTCGAACGGCTTGTACATCGGCAGGATGCGCTCGGAGGAAAAGCCGTGGATCGTCGTCACCATCGGCGTGTCGATCAGCGGCGCATAGGCGTGCGCGGGGAAATCGGCCTGGTTGTGGATCAGGTCGAATTCGGAGGCACGGGCGAAGAGATGCGACTGGTGGGCATATTCCCACACCTTCGCGTCGATCGCCGGGTCTTCCTCATAACCGCGCGGCACCACCCCGGCGAGGCGGGCGGTGGTGACCGAATCCTGCGTGGCGAACAGGGTGACGTCGATCCCCTTGGCGACCAGCGCCTCGGTCAGCAGGCTCGTCACCAGCTCCCAGGGGCCATAATGCCGCGGCGGGGTGCGCCAGGCGATCGGCGCGAGCATGGCGATTCTCATGCGATCGCGTCCCCCTGCGAACGCACGGCCCCAGGGTTGGAGAGCGAAACGCTTGTGGCTCGGGGCCCCTGCGTCCGCAGGAGCACAGGTGGGATTGTCATGCGAACAAAATGCCTTGGTTCGGGGCGAGGGAGAGGACAGCGCCATCCACGATCCCGCCGTCATCCTCGCGGAGATGACGGGTGGGAGGTGTGGTGAGGACCGGCGTCCGCCTGGCGGCCCAGTCCGGCAACGCCAGCGTCTGCGGCGTATCGGACAGGTTCAGCGCCACCAGCACGCGGTGGTCCCGATGCCGGCGTTCATACGCCAGCACCGCGCCGTCGCTCGACACGGCATGCCAGCTCCCTACCGACAGCGCCGGATGCGCACGCCGAAGCTGGAGCAGCGCGCGGGTGAAAGCCAGCATCGACCCCGGCGCGTCGCGCTGCGCCATCACGTTGCGCTCCGCCCAGTCGGGATTGAGCGGCAGCCACGGCTCGACGGTGCTGAACCCGGCATGCGCACTGGCATCCCAGGGCATCGGCGTGCGGACCTCGTCGCGATTGAAGGCGGTGTCGGGCTCCCGCAACGCCTGCGGATCGCGCACCCGATCGGGCGGGATGGCGATGTTGGACATGCCGAGTTCGTCGCCCTGGTACAGGGTCGGCGTACCACGCAGCGTGAGCAGCAGGAGCATCGCTACCGCTGCCTGCTCCGGCCCGACGCGCGAGGCGACCCGCGGCTTGTCATGGTTGCCGAGCACCCAGTTGGGCCAGCCACCGGCCGGGAGCGCGCCTTCATAATCGGCGATCAGCCGGGCCAGTGCCCCCGCAACCCAGCGCGCATCGAGCAGGTGGAAGTTGAAAGGCAGGTGCACCCCGTTGCCGCCCTCGCCATAATAGGCGACGAGGCGCGGGATCGGCAGGTAGATCTCGCCGATCAGCACGCGCTCGGGATAGGCCTCCGCCACGTCGCGCATCGCGGCGATGATTTCCATCATCTCGGGCTGGTCGGCCGAATGGACCGGCAGCAACCGTTCGATGTCCTGCATTCCCTCGCACCAGTCCGGATTCGCAGGATTGTCTGGGAAGTCAGGGTGCTTGATCGCCAGCCACAGCACGTCGATGCGGAAGCCGTCGACGCCGCGATCGAACCAGAAGCGCATCGCCTCCAGCATCGCTGCGCGCAGCGCGGGATTGCGCCAGTTGAGCTCGGGCTGCTCCTTCAGGAACTGGTGGAGATAATATTGGCCGGTTGCCGAGTCCCATTCCCAGGCGCTGCCGCCGAAATAGCTCTGCCAGTTGTTGGGTGGACCGCCATCGGGCGCGGGGTCGCGCCAGATGTACCAGTCACGCTTGGCGTTGCCGCGCGACGATCGGCTTTCGAGAAACCAGGGATGTTCGCTCGAGCTGTGGTTGGGCACGAAGTCGAGCAGCAGCTTGAGACCGCGGGCATGCGCGGCGTCGCGGAGCGCGTCGAAGTCGGCGAGGGTACCGAAGCGCGCATCGATCCCGCAATAATCGGCCACGTCATAACCGAAATCGGCCATCGGCGAGGGGAAGATCGGCGACAGCCATACCGCGTCGACGCCCAGGTCGACCAAATAGTCTAGCCGCGCGGTAACGCCTGCGAGATCGCCGATGCCGTCCCCATTCGAGTCGTTGAACGAGCGCGGATAGACCTGGTAGATCACGCCGGTCTGCCACCAAAGCGGTTCGGTCATACGGTTTGTCCTGCTTTCACAGGCGCGCGGAACGGACTCACCGGAAGCGCTCCTTGGGGATATGCGTGATCCGGCAGGCCAGGTCCGCCTCGCCGCTCGCCACGATATAGCGCTCTCCTGCGTCCACCAGCCCGGTGGTGAACACCACCGGCGTCGGCAGATAGAGCTGGTGCGCGATGTCCGCGGTCAGCGCCGGATTGGCCTCCAGCAGCGGTACCGTGTCTTCCTGCCGGAGAATCACGCTGGGGTCGTCGCGGTCGAGCAGCGCCCAGAAGCTGCGATAGATCCCCACCGACTCGCGCTTCTCCACGCCGTGGTAGATCAGCAGCCAGCCTGCATCGGTCAGCACCGGCTGGCTGCCGCCGCCGATCCGCTGGTTCGAGGTCGATCCCTTGCGCGCGCGGATGCCCGGCTGGTCGAGCGGCTTCCAGTGCAGCCCGTCGGGCGAGCGGGCGAGGTTGATCGACGGGCCCCCCAGCCACGGCGAATCGTCTGGATAGGCGAAATAGACTTCGCCGAGCGGCCGGGTCAGTGCGTGGAAAAAGCCGTCGATCCGCCCCTCGAACAGCAGCATGTCCTTGTTCTGGTGGTCGAGCACGACCCCCAGCAGTTCCCAGTCCAGGCCGTTGGTGGAGTGGTACATGGCCGTGCAATGCCGCTCGGCCGAGACACCGCAGACGGTCATCCAGTAGGTGCCGTCGATCTGCGTGATTCGCGCATCCTCGACGCCGTAATCCATGTACGAGGCCGAGGGCGCGATCGCCTTGTCGTAATGCACTGCCACCCCCGCGCGGGCATCGCCGTCCAGTTCCACCGGAAGCAGCCAGGACAGCGAGGTAAGACCCAGCAGCCGCGGGTTGCGGTCTTTGAGCGCGAACTGGCGGGGATCGGCCATGTCGAGCCCCGCCACCGGATGGGCGTCGAGCACATAGCCCGAGGGCGTCCAGCGAATCGCCCGCGCATGCCCGTCGACTACGGGATCGCGCAGCGCCTCCGCGACGCGGACCATCAGCAGCAGATTGCCATTCGGCAGCCGCGCGAAACCGGGGTTGAAGGCGCCCAGCACATAGGTCGCTTCGTCCACGCTGGCACGCAGCGGTGAACGGCGCAGGTCGACATCGTCGGGCCGGAAGATCAGATAATCGTCGCTCAAGCGCTTGCCCCCTCGGGTTTCACGCCCAGCAACGGAGTCAGGCCCCGGGGGTTCCGGTTTCGGTCCCGGCTTCCTGCGCCTGACGATGATGCCGGATCACCTCGTCGATGATGAAGCGCAGAAACTTCTCGGAGAATTCGGGGTCGAGATCGGCATCCTGCGCCAGCGCGCGCAGCCGGGCGATCTGCGCTTCCTCGCGGCCGGGATCGGCGGGCGGCAGCCCGGCCTCGGCCTTGTAGCGGCCCACCGCCTGGGTCACCTTGAACCGCTCGGCGAGCATGAAGACGAGCGCCGCATCGATATTGTCGATGCTCTGGCGAAAGCGGGTCAGCGTCGCGTCGGTCATGGCATTCTCTTTTGCCGCTGCGGCACGGCCATGCAAGCGCCTCTTGCCTTTGCAATGCACAAAGGCCAGAGGCACCTGCATATGAGCGCTACCGTCCACCGCCTGGGGTCGCGAACCCAGCCCTCGCTCGATCCGATCATGGCGCTGGTCGCCCAGGACATGAACCTGGTGAACGCGGTGATCCTCGATCGCATGCAGTCGGAAATCCCGCTGATCCCGGAACTTGCTGGCCATTTGATCGCCGGCGGCGGCAAGCGGATGCGGCCGATGCTCACGCTCGCGAGCGCGCGGCTACTCGGCTATTCGGGCACGCGCCACCACAAGCTGGCTGCCGCTGTGGAGTTCATCCATACCGCGACGCTGTTGCATGACGATGTGGTCGACAGCTCGGATCTGCGCCGCGGCCGCCGCACCGCCAACATCATCTGGGGCAACCCGGCGAGCGTGCTGGTCGGTGACTTCCTGTTTAGCCGCTCCTTCGAGCTGATGGTCGAGGCGGAGAGCCTGAAGGCGCTGCACATCCTGTCCAACGCCAGTGCGGTGATCGCCGAGGGCGAGGTGAACCAGCTGACCGCGGTGCGCCGGATCGACCTGTCCGAGGATCGCTATCTCGACATCATCGGCGCCAAGACCGCCGCGCTGTTCGCTGCCGCGTGCCGCATCTCCGGCGTGGTGGCCGAACGCCCCGAGGCAGAGGAGCTGGCGCTCGACGCCTATGGCCGCAACCTCGGAATCGCCTTCCAGCTGGTGGACGATGCGATCGACTACGTCTCGGACGCGTCGACCATGGGCAAGGATGCCGGCGACGACTTCCGCGAGGGCAAGATGACCCTGCCGGTGATCCTCGCCTATGCGCGCGGCAACGAGGCGGAACGCGGTTTCTGGAAAGACGCAATCGCGGGCCGACGCATCTCGGACGAGGACTTCGCCGAGGCGGTTCGGCTGGTGCAGAGCTGCCGTGCGGTGGACGATACGCTGGCGCGCGCTCGCCATTATGGCCAGCGTGCGATCGACGCGCTGGGCGGCTTCCGCGCCTGCGAGGCGAAGGACGCGATGGTCGAGGCCGTGGAATTCGCGGTGGCGCGCGCCTACTGACGCGCGCCCCTCCGCCCGGGGATTATTCCTCGGTCGACTTCTCTTCGCCTTCGTCCTCGTCGACTTCGAGCGCGTCTTCCTCGTCCATGTCGAGCACCTCTTCGATGCCCTCGACGATCAGGTCGAGCTGCTCGTAGCTCGCCGTCATCTCGATCGTCTCACCGTCCTCGTCCTCGAGATGGAGGGTGTAATCGCCGTCGCTGTCGGGGGTGATGGTGAACTGGGAAAGGATTCGTGCCATGTCGCGCTCCTCTGGCGGTGAGTCCGCCTAACCACGCTTGTCCCGAATGGTTGCAGCCGAATGACTCCCTCCCTGCCGATCCACGCTGTTTTGCCGGCGCTGCTCGATGCGTTGCGGGAGGGCAGCAACGCGGTGCTGGTCGCGCCGCCGGGCGCGGGCAAGACGACGGCGGTCGCCTGGGCGCTGCTCGCCGAGGCATGGTGTGACGGGGAGATCCTGCTGCTCTCCCCCCGGCGCCTCGCGGCGCGGGCGGCGGCGGAGCGGATGGCGGCACTGGCGGGCGAAAGCGTCGGCAAGACCTTCGGCTACGCCACGCGGATGGACAGCAAGCGTTCGGCGGCGACGCGGGTGACGGTCGTCACCGAGGGCATTTTCGTCAACCGCATCCAGTCCGATCCCGAGCTCGCAGGCGTGTCCGCCGTGCTGTTCGACGAAGTGCATGAGCGCAGCCTCGACAGCGATTTCGGTCTCGCGCTGGCGCTCGATGCGCAGGGCGCACTGCGGCCGGATCTGCGGCTGGTGGCGATGTCGGCGACGCTCGACGGCAGCCGCTTTTCCGGGCTGATGGGCGCGGCGCCCGTTGTGGAGAGCGAAGGCCGCAGCTTTCCACTGACGCTGCGCCATCTCGGTCGCGCCGCCGAGGCGCGGATCGAGGACGGCGTGGCGGGGGCGGTGCGGCAGGCGTTGCGGGAAGAGCAGGGCGGCATCCTCGCCTTCCTGCCCGGCGTCGCGGAGATCGAACGGACCGCCGAGCGGCTGGGCGACGTCGGCGGCGCGGTGCTCCACCGGTTGCACGGTAGCCTTGAGCCTGCCGCCCAGCGCGCGGCGATCGCACCCGATCCGGAGGGGCGGCGCAAGATCGTGCTGGCGACCTCGATCGCCGAGACCTCACTGACGCTGGACGGCATCCGGGTGGTGGTGGATTCGGGGCTGGCGCGCCGCCCGCGCTACGATCGCGCGGCGGGGATGACGCGGCTTGTCACCGAGCGCGCCAGCCAGGCGGCGGTGACCCAGCGGGCGGGGCGCGCGGCACGGCAGGGGCCGGGGACTGCTTATCGGCTGTGGGAAGAAGCCGCGACGGCGGGGCTGCCGCGCTTTGATCCGCCGGAGATCCTGGAAGCCGACCTGTCTGCGCTGATGCTCGATTGCGCGCTGTGGGGTGTCACCGATCCCCGCCAACTCGCCTGGCTCGATCCGCCGCCCGAGGCTGCCATCGCCGAGGCGCGGGCGCGGCTGGGAGCGCTGGACGCAATCGACCGCGACGGCCGCCCGACCGAGCACGGCAAGGCGATCGCGCGCCTGCCGCTGCCGCCTCGTTTGGGCCATATGCTGGTGCGCGCAAGCGAGCGCGGGATGGCGCGGACGGCCGCCGAGGTGGCAGTGCTGCTAGGCGAGCGCGGGCTGGGCGGCAATGACGCCGATCTGGAGCTGCGTCTGCGCCGGTGGAAGGGGGAGCGTGGCCAGCGCGCGGAGAATGCACGGCGGCTGGCAGAGCGCTGGAGCAAACTCGTTCCCCCTCCCGCAGCGATCGCTCCCCTCCCGCTTGCGGGAGGGGCTGGGGGAGGGGCTGATGTGGAGGCTCCATCCCCAGCGGTGAAGCAGGCGAACCGTTCATCCCCTCCCCCGACCCCTCCCGCAAGCGGGAGGGGAGCGCTGGTTTCGAGCGAGGGAGAAAACGTCGCCCTCTGCGTCGCGCTCGCTTTCCCTGATCGCGTGGCCAAGCGTCGCGACGGCTCGGGCGAGACCTGGGCCTCGGTCGGCGGGCGCGGGTTCAAGCTGGATCCGACCTCGCCGCTCGCCCGCGCCGACTGGCTGGCGGTGGCGGAGACGCAGGGCATGGCCGCTGGCGCGCGGATCCTCTCCGCCGCGCCGCTCGACGCCGCGACGGTCGAATCGCTGTTCGCCGATCGCATCGAGACCCGCCGCACCGTGACCTTCGATCCCGCCACCGGCCGCATCGAAGCGCTGCGCGAACGGCGGCTTGGCGCCGTCCGCCTCTCCGGCGGCAGCGACTCGGGTGCGACGCCTGCGGAAATCGAATCGGCATTGCTCGAAGGCGTCCGCGCCAACGGCCTGCATCTGCTTCCCTGGTCCGACACCGCGAAGGCGCTCCGCACCCGGGGTGCCTATGCCGGAATCGCGGCGCTGACCGACGAAGCCCTGCTCGCGACGCTCGACGACTGGCTGCCCGCGGCGCTCGAAGGCAGGCGACGGCTCGATGCAGTGCCCCCCGAATCGCTCACCCAGGCGCTGCAGAACCTGCTCGGCTGGGACGGGCAGAAGATGCTCGACCGCCTCGCCCCCGCGCGGTTCGAGACGCCCGCTGGATCCTCCCATGCCATCGACTATGCTGCCGAAGCCGGTCCCACGGTAGAAGTCCGTGTGCAGGCGCTGTTCGGCCTTGCCGAACATCCCATGATCGGCGGCGATGTGCCGCTGGTGCTCAGCCTCACCTCGCCGGCGGGGCGTCCGATCCAGACCACGCGGGACCTGCCGGGCTTCTGGAAGGGGAGCTGGACGGCGGTGGCCAAGGAGATGCGTGGCCGCTATCCCCGCCATCCCTGGCCCGAGGACCCGACGGCGGCCTCCGCAACGCTACGGACGAAAAACGCTGATGCAAGGGCGCGCGGGGCGCGCTAAGGAGCGGTCCCATGAAGTCCGCTCGCATCTATCAGCGCGTCAAGAACGCGATGCAGTCCGGCCGCGCCCGGACCGACAACTGGGTCCTCGAGTTCGAGCCGCACACGCCGCAGCGTCCCGATCCGCTGACCGGCTGGGCCGGCGGCGGCGAGACCGCGAACCAGGTCCGCATTGCCTTCCCGACGCTCGAAGCGGCCAAGAACTATGCCGAGCGCGAGGGCTATGCCTATCACGTCGTGCCGGCGCCGCAGCGCAAGCTCAAGCTGCAGGCCTACGCCGACAATTTCCGCTGATCGCGGGCGTTTCGCCTGCATGGCAGGTGAAGTTGCGGACGAAGCGCTGAACCCCTAGCCGTGATCCCCGCGAAGGCGGGGATCCATTTGCCAGGACGCTCGGGATCGAGCCGCGACGGGCCCACCAATGGATCCCCGCCTGCGCGGGGATGACGGTTGTGTTGGCCTGTCCGACGGTTGTGTTTGCGGATCTTAAGAAGCGCCCGCCAACAGCGCGCCGCTGAGCAGCAGCAGCATCTTCACGTCGACGCCCATGCCCTTGGCGCGGCAGTCGGCAATGAAGTCAGGCAGCTCCGCCATGGGCACATGGTGGACGTTGATGTCCTCACCGTCTACGCCGCCGCCGTCGCCGATGCGGGTAAGGCCATGCGCGCGGACCAGCGTGAAGCTCTCGCTTACCATGCCGGGCGAGGCGAAATACTCGCCGAGTTCCTCGACGCGCTCGCAGGCATAGCCCGCCTCTTCCTCGAGCTCGCGGCGTGCCGCGGCCTCGATCGTATCCCCCTCTTCCGTGTCGCCTACCAGCCCGGCGGGCAGTTCGATCGAGCGACGCCCCATGGGCACGCGATACTGGTCGACCAGGATCACCCTGTCCTGTTCGTCGATCGCGACGATCACTACCGCGCGGATGCCGCGCGCACGGGCCACATATTCCCATTTGCCCTGGCGGCGCACGGTGATCCACTTGCCCGCCCAGGGAGTCTCGATCGGTTCGTCGGTCATGGGTGCTGCCTTAGAGCTCGATCAGCCGATCGGGAAGCTCGTTCACATCGTCCTCCGCGCGCGGGAAATGCTCGGCGAGCACGGTCCCGATCTGCGCAACCGCCGCGGCCATGCCCTCGGCCACGCGCCCGTCCTTCACGTGCCCGAGCAGCGCCGCCATGGCCGCACCCCAGACGTCGGGGGCGACGCGTGCATGGATCGCCGAATCGGCGAGGATCTCGGCGCGGTGCTCGGCGAGGCTCAGATACAGCAGCACGCCGGTCGAACCGGCCGTGCGCTTCTCCGCGGCGGTCCGGAACAACGCGAGCGCGCGGGCATGGACCCGGCGCGTCTTGGTGGATCCCGGCGCGAGGGCGATGCGCAGCGCATCCTTCGCCAATGCCACGCGCACGAGCAGGAAGGTTAGCGCGGTGACGACGAGTGCGGCGGTGAGATACCAGTGCGCAGGCACCGTCTGTGCCCAGGGATCGATGAGCCGCGTGTGCAGCCACTCGATCGGCGCCGGCTGCCAGGCCAGCAGCGCGAGCACCAGCAGCATGGCAAGCACGGCCCAATGCAGCGCGACGTCGGCATAGTCGTCCGAACGCCCGGCAAGCACCGTGACGATCTCGCCGCTGGTATGAGCTTCGGCCTGGCGGACGGCCGTCGCGACGCGTGCGCGGTCCTGATCGGTCAATCGCATGCTCACCAGCTCCCCGAAGCGCCGCCGCCACCGAACGACCCGCCGCCGCCCGAGAAGCCACCACCATCGCCGCCGCCGCCGCCCCAGCCCCCGCCGCCACCCCAGCCGCCGCCGCGATCATCATCGTCATCGCGGTGGCTCGCGGCGCGGCCGATTTCGTTGGCGATGGTCCACAGCACAATCGGCAGCACGCCGCTGTCGTTGTCGCGGCCGCGATAGGCCTGGCCGTCCCACGGCCCGGGCCGCCGCCGCCCACCGAAGCGCGCCAGCATCGGCACCAGCACGACGACGAGGATGATGAACCAGAAGAGCAGACCGATCGGGAGCCCGCCGCCATGCCGTTTGCCTGCGGGCGCCCTGGTGGCGGCATCCTGTGCTGCCTTGGCCTTCTGTTCGGCGGCCTCCAGCGGCTGCTTCATCTGCTCGGCGATTGCCTGCGCGCCGGCGACGATGCCCCCCGCCATGTCACCCGCCTTGAATTTCGGGACGATGGTCTGGCTGATGATCTGGTTCGACAGCGCGTCGGTCATGATCGGTTCGAGGCCATAGCCTACCTCGATCCGCACCTTGCGATCGTTCGGTGCGACAATGAGGAGGATGCCGTTGTTCGCTTGCTTCTGTCCGATCTGCCAGGCGCGACCAAGCTGATAGCCATAGTCGGCGATGTCATAGCCCTGCAGGTCGGGGATGGTTGCGACGACCAGCTGCCGGCTCGATGCCTGCTGCACCTCGGCCGCGAGCTGGGTGAGCTGCGCGACCTGCTCGGGCGAAAGCAGGTGCGCATCGTCTACCACCCGGCCGGTCAGCTTGGGAAAGGTGGGGTCGGCAAGCGCCGGCAGCGGCGTCAGCACGAGCAAGGCGAGCAGGAAACGCAACAGGATCATCAGCTGATCTCACGAAGAATGGAGGTAGCGCCCGCGTCAATCCCGTCGGCCATCGCGCCGTTACGGAAACGGGGGAGAATGTCGTTCCGGATGATCCCTGCGGCCTCGGCATCGGTCAATGCCTTGCGCAGGCCATCGCCCACCTCGATCCGCACCCGGCGTTCGGCAGGCGCGACGATGAGCAGGACGCCGTCGTTATAGCCCCTCCGGCCGATGCCCCAGCCATTGCCCACGCGCCTGCCGAACTGCTCGATCGGTTCCCCTGCGAGGCTTGGTACCGTCAGGATCACGAACTGATGGCAGGTGCGCACCTGCGCCTGGGCTAGGCGGCGCGCGAGACTGGCCGAGAGCGCGGGCGAAAGCAGATGGGCGTTGTCCACGACTCTGCCGCTGAGGGGCGGCAACGGCCGTCGATCCTCGACGGATCGCGGCAGCGGTGGCGCAGGCGTGACCTTCGCCACCGGGCAGCCGTGCAGCAGCACGGCGCTCGCAAGGAGCGCCGTGTGGATCAGTTGCCGTTCCCGAAGTTTACCGTCGGGGCGACATCGGCGCCTGCCTTGGCCTGGAACGGCGTCATCGGCTTGGCACCGTAGAAGATCTTGGCGCCCACCGCGTCGGGGAAGGTGCGGATGCGGGTGTTATAGTCCTGCACCGCCTGGTTATAGTCGCGGATCGAGATGGTAATCCGGTTCTCGGTGCCTTCCAGCTGGCTCATCAGCGTGGTGAAATTCGCCTGGCTCTTGAGGTCCGGATAGGCCTCGGTCGTCGCCAGCAGGCGCGACAGCGATCCGCCCAGCTGCTGCTGTGCCGCCTGGAACTGCTGGACCTTGGCCGGATCGGTCAGGTCATTGGCGTTGACCTGCACCGAGGTCGCCTTGGCGCGCGCATTCATCACGTCGGTTAGGATCTTGCCTTCGGACGCCGCCGAGCCCTTCACCGTCGCGACGAGATTCGGCACCAGATCGGCCCGGCGCTGGTACTGCGCCTGCACATCCGCCCACTTCGCCTTCGCGTTTTCCTCCGCGGTGGGGACACTGTTGAGTCCGCAGGCCGAGAGCGACAGGGCTGCGATCGGCACGAGTGCGGTACGAAACTTCATGGGGAAGAAACCTCCAAATCCCATCAACTGGGTGTCTTATACGACGCCTACACCGGCCTGCGAAAGCGAAATCGGTCGCGAGGGGTTGGCCTATGCCCGGGACTTGGGCAAGGTCCGGAAGCCTTCGCAACGGGAGAGATGGCGAATGTTGAAGGAATTCAGGTCGTTCATCGCGCGCGGTAACGTGCTCGATCTGGCAGTGGGCGTGATCATCGGCGCGGCGTTCGGCAACATCACCAAATCCCTGACCGACGACATGATCATGCCGCTGGTCGGCTGGATCTTCGGCGGCGTCGATTTCTCGGGCTATTTCCTGCGGCTGGGCGCGGTCCCCGCCAGCTATACGGGCTCGCTGTCCAACTATGCCGCGCTCAAGGCGGCGGGCGTGCCGCTGATCGGCTTCGGCCAGTTCATCACCGTGGTGATCAACTTCCTGATCCTTGCCTTCATCGTGTTCCTGCTGGTGCGCACGGTGAACAAGGTGATCGCCGCTGCCGAGCGCGACAAGGCAGCCGGAGACGCGCCGCCCGCGGCCGATCCGGCCGATGTCGTGCTGCTGCGCGAAATTCGCGACGAACTGAAGAAGCGCAACGGCGCGGCCTAAGCCGCGGCCAGTTCCTCCGCGGCGGCATCGGCGAGGCTGGTGCCGTCGAGAATGCGGGCGGTTTCGTCGCGCACGCGGGCCATCGCCCGGCGGATCGCGCAGGCGGCCTCGTCCTTGCAGTCGTTGCACGGGCGATAGGCGGTCCGGCTGACGCAGGGCACCAGCGCCAGCGGACCCTCGATCACCCGGATGATCTCGCCCAGCGAGATCAGGTGCGCGGGCCGCGCCAGACGATAGCCGCCCATCTTGCCGCGCGTGGAGGTGAGAAAGTTCGCCTCGCGCAGGTCCGCCAGGATCAGCTCGAGAAACTTGCGCGGCACATTTGCCTCGGTGGCGATGCGGTTCATCGGCACGGGCGCGCCGGCGATCGGCTGTTCGGCGAGGAAGAGCATTGCGCGGAGCGCGTAGCGGGAACGCTGCGTCAACATGATCGCTTCTCCATGCCAACCGAATGGGGCCGTGTGAAGGCGCTTAATCCTTGCAACCTGACCTTTTCATTAAGCGGAAAAGCCCTATATGGGTTCCTGCCGGGTTCGCCCGGCTATGGCGATAAACAATGGCGTATAATAGATGCAGCGGACCCGGGGGCAGTACCCGGCGGCTCCACCATAACCGGTGGTGTATCTGGACACCGTTTCTGACGGGGCCGAACCAGGATCGACGTGTATTGAAAGGCGCTGTCTTCGCTCGGAATGGGACCACCGCAACGGCCCATTACACAAGTGCCAACGATAACGAAGCACTCGCTATTGCGGCGTAACCTCACGGCCTAACGGCCTAAGGTTATTCTAAAATGCGCGGTTGGGCCACACCGGGCAACAGAAGTGGACTCCAGCGGCCGCCAGGGGGGCCGGGCAACAGAACCCCCTGGACTTACCCCAAGATCACAGGCTGTCGAGCCAGGGCTCCACGGCGGCGAAATGCGCCTCCCAGCTGGGCATGGTATAGCCGCGCACGCGTGCCAGCTGCTCCGCGCGGATCTCGCCGGGCTGGAGATGATGGGCGATCGCCGCAAGCCAGGTCGCGCCGTCCAGCGGGTCGCAATAGATCGGCAGGTCCCCGGCCAGTTCGCGGAAGACGGGCAGGTCGCTTGCCACCACCGGCGTACCGACGCCCAGTGCCTCCACCACCGGCAGGCCATAGCCTTCGGCGAAGCTGGGCATCAGCAGCGCACGCGCCCCGCGCAGATACCCGGCAAGCGCCATGTCGCCGCAATCCTCGATCACCTCGACATGGCCTTTCAGCAGCGGCAGCCGATCCAGCATCGCCAGCGCGGTCTGGGCCTCCCAGCCGCGCTGGCCGATGATGATCAGCTTGGGGCAGGCGGCCGCATTGTAGGTGATCAGCCGCCGCCAGAGCTGCAGCAGCAGCACGTGGTTCTTGCGTCCCTCGATCGTGCCAAGGGTGACGAAATAGGGCCGGTCCAGTGCGATCGGTGGAGCGTCCATGGGCAACGGGTGGCCGCCGAGCAGCGCGGCAAGCATCGGCGGGCAGGGCTTGCCCTCCGCCTCCGCAAAGGCGGCGAAATCGTCGAGCGTCGCCTGTGAATTGCCGATGATGGCGGTGGCACTGGCGAGCGCATTGGCCATCCGGCGATGGTGGCGGATATCCTCGCCCACGCGGCAGAATTCCGGATGGGTCAGCGGGATCAGGTCATGGATCAGATAGACCGGCCGCACCTGTGCGCGCTGGGTCCAGGCGACGAGGCCGGTGGCGTCTAGCCCGGTATGGCCCACATTGAGGTACAGCCGATCATGCCCCAGCTGCCCGCCGCGCTGCGCGACCACCGCGCGCATCGCCAACCGGGGCGCGCGCGTGCGGAACTGCGGGCCGCCTTCGCGGATCAGACGGAAAATCGCGTCGGATAGTGCCGGGGTCAGGATCTGGCGGAGATTGCCGCGCTGAATCACCGCCTGCGCGCGATGGGCGAAATGGTCCACATAGGCCAGGCACACCCGGTCGATGCCGGTGGGCAGGCGCCCGGTCCAGGTCCGCCAGATGAGACGGCTGATGTCGATAAGTAGATCGCGCTGCATCGGTGCCTGGGGTCAGTCCCTTGCGGGCAAATGGAGAGGGGAGATGCGACACGCCATGATTTCTCCGTGGCTTGCGCCTCCGGCATGCGCAAATCAAGCCGTTGCTGCATCGCGGTGCAGCAGCTAGGACGCGGGACGAGACGAGCCGCGCGCGGCGCGGCACAGCCTGGGGCCGGTGATGGCGCGACGAATATTGATGCCGCTGTTTCTGCTGTCGCTGTGCGCGAACCTGATCGCCGTGATGCGCGATCCGAGCTGGTGGGCGATCCCGGCGCTGCTGGCCGGATGGTACGCCGCCGATCTGGCCTCCGGCCTGGTCCACATGTACATGGATTACAAGCCGACGCCCGCCGGCAAGGGGCTGGATGCGCTCTATTTCTACGAGGGATCGCGCGAGTCCGATCACTACAAGGCCTTGTGGCGCGAGCGAATGGCGAAGGTCGGGCCCCTCGATCGACTGGTCTATGATTTCAAGAATCATCATCCGCGCCCGCACGCGCTGGGCCGGCGGGATCTCTGGCGGCTGATCGGCAGCACCGTCATCCTGGCCGCACTGCCCTTTTCGGTCGTCTTGAATGTCCTGGCGTTCAGCGGGCTGGCCCCGGGCTGGGCGGCGGCGGGCGGTGTCGCACTGATCGTGGGCGGGGCTTTCGCGCAATATTTTCACGGCGCGCTCCACCGCGAGCACAATCCCTGGATCATCCGCGCGATGCGTCGCGTGGGCCTGCTGATGTCGCCTGCGGCACACCAGCTGCACCATGATACGCTGCAGCGCGATTTCGCGACCAATTGCGGCTGGTCCAATCCGCTGGTCAACCGGCTGTTCCGGGCGGGCCGCCGCCGCGGCTGGTTCGACGATGCCGGGCTGGAGCCGGCGGCCTAGACGAACAGCGCCGCTTCGCTGATCCGCGCGATTTCCGCGTCGGCATCGCCGAGCAGCCGTTCGATGCTGTTCTCGATCAGTGTTTCGGTCGCCGACTGGCTGGCAAGCCCGCCGCGGATCAGACAATGCTCGTGCAGTACGCGGCGGAAGGCGTCGTACAGCTCCATGTCGGGTGCCTGGGGCGCATCCCAGAAGCGATCGAGATGCCCCTGGTGCGTCACGCCGGGCACGTCGTAGATCGCATCGCCCAGCACGATCACGGGCTTGCCGGCGGTGAGCGCCAGCGTGCCGGACGTGCTGTTGACGCAGACCATGCCTTGCGCGTCGCGCGCCAGCCGGCCGAGGTCGCCGCCTTCGATATGATGCACGCGATCGGCGACTCCCAGCGCCTTGGCGCGGCGCTGCAGAAAGGCGCGCCAGTTATGGAAGCCGCAGTCGAGCGGATGCTCCTTCACCAGCAGATGCGCGTCGGCGGGCGCGCACTGGGCGAAGCTGTCGAGCACATAGTCCGCCGCGGTCATCATCGTGCCGAAGGGCGAGTGCTCGCGGATCTGATAGTCGCCGGTCAGCTGCAGCGGAAACAGGAAGAAGGGCTTGCCCGCGAGCGCCGCCAGCGTCTGTTGCGCCTGCGCGGCCCGCCGTCGGCTGAGCGCGAACTTGCGGATCCAGCCCAGCCCCTCGACGATGATCACGCCCTTGCGATGCGATCGATAGAAGGGAAAGCGGATCCGGCCGGTGACGACGCGGTGATAATACCAGTAGGAATCGCGGGCACGTCGGCCGAAGCTCGCGGTAATCGGCGGCAGCACCGGCACCGGCGGCAGCGTACGCGCGCGGGCGCGGATCGACTCGGCATCGCGGTCCAGCGTCGAATGGCCGTTCACGCCGTCCGGCTCCAGCGTCATCCAGTCGGGCCGGATATAGCCTTCCTCATAGACGTGGATCGCCACCCCGCGCAGCTTCGCCAGCCGATGTGCCGCTAGATGCATCGGCCGACAGTCGCCATAGAGCACCAGATCGGTGATCGCATGTTCGCGTACGAATCGATCGAAGAACATCGGCCAGGTCGACATGCGACCGCGAAAATCGATCGCGCCTTCCGGCCAGTCATAGCGATCGCCGCCGTTCAGATTGATTCGATGCACCGCACAGCCCCGGGCGGCGAGTTCGCGACTCAGCTGCCAGAAGAATGGCCCCGGCGGGCCCTGCAGGAACAGAAAAGAACGCCGTAGCGGGCGTACATGCTTCATCGGCCGATCCCCAAGCGGGTGACGCTGCGTTTAACCTTGCCCTGCACGATACGCAATCGTTCGAGCAGCGACGGCGTCATCGCTTGATCTGCGATCATGCGGTCGACCAGCAGTTCCACTTCGCAGGGCAGCCGGGTGACGGGATCGAGATAGCGCGGGTAGAGAATCAGTACTGCCGCGACGAGTTCCGCGAGGCTTCGGCGTGCGGTGCGACGTGCCGGAACCGGGCCGAGATCGCGGGTAAGGCCCCAGCCTGCATAGAAGGGGACACCGTGCGTGACGACCTGCTTGTCGCGCAGCAACGCCTCGAACCCCGCGAGCGAGGTGAGCACATGGATGGCGTCGACCATGTCGAGCAGTGCCGAGATCGGCGCCCCACGCTCGATTCGGTCGGCGTGGCGGAGCGCAACAAGATCGTCGATCGCGCCCTTGCGGTGCCCGGCCTCGACATCGGGGTGCGGCTTGTAAAGCAGATAGGCGTCGGGTTCGGCACGTCGTGCGGCAACCAGCAGGTCCAGATTGGTCATGCCGCCCCCGCCGCACTGTACCGAGCGATCGTCCTCGACCTGACCGGTGACCAGCACGTGTCGCCGTTGCCCCGCGGGGCGCGCGATGGGCAGTGCGCCGCGGCCATATTTGCTGAGACCGGCCGCGACAATCCGGTCGATCAATGCCTCGGCGCGGGCGAGGATCGCCGGTGCGATCGTGCCGCGTTCCAGCAAGGTTTCGAGGTCGCTGGGCCGGGCGGGATCGAAATGCACGCCGCTGCGGTCGACGGTGATCGAGAGTGGCGGCACGCAATTGGCGCCCAGCCCGGTCGAGCGGAGAAACCCGTCCTCGATCTCGCCGGTGGGCGTGCCCTTCGTCTCGAGCTGGCCGAGCATCGCCGGCGGCACGCGCGAACGCCACAGCAGCGTTGTCCCGCCCCCAAGCGCGTCCGCCCGGTAGCGCGGGCCGGCACCGCCGTCCCAGAGCAGCGCCTCCATCGTCTCGCGCTTCCAGCCTGCCACGCCCAGGATGCGCGCCACGTCGCGATTGCCGTCGATCAGCGAGCGCCAGGCGGCAAGCTGCGCGATCACTGCTTCCGGCCTCGTCGCCCGGCCCGTAAAGGGGTCGCGCCAGCAGCGCCGGGTGAGCAATTCGGAGCGGAGCAGTGCAGCAAGATCGGCGGGATTGCCACCTTCCAGCGCTGTAAAGCGGCCGGTGCCGAACACGCGCAACGGGCGGCCTGCAATCGCCGCGACCAGAGCGGTCTCGTCCTCGGCATCGGCGAAAAGGGTGGTGCTGCGGTCGACAAGCCACCAGGGATCGGCGCCCCGGATCTGCAACAGGCCACTGCCCCCGACACCCAGCGCGATGCCTCGCTCCGCCGCATCGGCGGGTGCCGCGGCCAGCATGGCGCGCAACTGCGCCCGCGAGCGGGCCGCGAACAGCAGGTCGCGGCCGGCCGGCAGCGCAGGGTGAGCGCCCCAATATCGTCCTCCAACCCGCGTGCTGCGCAACAAGGCGAGCAACGCCTCGGGGTCGCCGACCGTATCGTGCGACGCCGCGGTCGCGAGCGGGGCGGTGCGGGCGCGCGGAAAGGGCGGGATGCGCAGGAACGCGTCGCGGATCGAACCTGCCTCGCGCGGGCGCGCCGTCACGCGATGTCGCGCGCGGCCAGCGTGGCTTCGATCGGCGTCAGGTCGGTCGGGTTGTTCAGCTCGATCGGATCCCAGCCGGGCGAATCGAGCGTGATCACGTCGATCGGAATGCCGTGGTGGAGGAAGCGCAACTGCTCCAGTCCCTCGTACAGCTCGGCGGGCGAGGGGGGCAGGGCGCGGTACTGCCGCAATGCCTCCGGCCGATAGGCATAGAGGCCGAGGTGGAGCAGCACCGGCAGGGCATCCTGCCGCGGACCTTCGGGGAGGAAGGGCAGCACGCGCTTGGAGAAATACAGGGCCTGGCCGGCGGCGTTGGTGATCACGGTGGTGCCGCCACTTCGGCCGGCGGCCTGATCGGCGATGAGATGATCGTACACGCCGGGCGAGCAGCGCATGGCGACTGTGGCCACGGAACAGGCAGGATGTGCTTCCATCCAGTCGGCCAGCGCAGCGACGAAGGCGGGCGGCGTCAGCAGCGCATCGCCCTGAAAATTGATCGCATAGTCGGGCTCGATCGCCAGCGCTTCCATCGCGGCCGCGACCCGTTCGGTACCGTTGGCACAGCTTTCCGGCGTCATCACCGGCGTCTCGCCGAGCGCCTGCACCGCTTCGGCAATGCGCGCATCGTCTGTCGCGACGTGCAGCGGCAGATCGCCGCGTGCGGCATGCGCGGCGGCGATGCTGCGTGCGATCAGCGGGCGGGCCACGCCGGTCGCGCCGCGCACCGGCGCCAGCGGCTTGCCGGGGAAGCGCGAAGAGGCATAGCGCGCCGGGATCACGATCACGCCGCCGGAGATGCGGGCCTGCTCCATGCGATGGCCCTCAGGCGCCGAGCTGGAGATCGTGGATGTGCAGCAGGCCCCAAGGGCGGCGCGAACCTGCCTTTTCCATGACGAACAGCACGGTGACCTTGTTCTCCTGCATGCGCGCGATGGCATCGTCGACCGACGCATCCTTCGCGATCGTCACAGGATTGCCGGTCATGATCTCGCCTGCAACCGCAATCAGCATGCGATCGAACGCGCGCCGAAGATCGCCGTCGGTGATCACGCCCACGAGATCGCCCGCCGCGTCCACCACGCCGGCGACGCCTTTGCCGCAGGAGGTCATCTCCAGCACCACGTCACGCGCCGACGCCTCGGGCCGCACGAGCGGCAGCGGTTCGTTGCGGCGAACGAGCGCGGCTACCGTCTGCATTCCCCAGCCGATCCGGCCGCCCGGATGCCAATGGGCGAGGTCGTTGCGCGACACGCCGCGGCGGCGCATTGCAGCCACCGCCAGCGCGTCACCGAGTGCAAGCATCATCGTCGTCGAGGTGGTCGGCGCGACGCCTTCGGGGCAGGCCTCGCCGCAGGCCGGCAGCGCCAGCGTGATCGACGCATTGCGCGCCAGCATCGACGCGGCACCGGCCGTCATCGCGATGACCGGGACCGCCAGCCGCTGCGCGTGCATCAGCACGGCGACGACTTCGGGGGTCTCGCCAGAGTTGGACAGGACCATCACTACGTCGCCGCTGCGCATCACGCCGAGATCGCCATGGGATGCTTCGCCGGGGTGAAGATAATAGGCGGCACTTCCGGTTGCCGACAGCGTCGCGGCGATCTTGCGCGCGATGTGCCCCGACTTGCCCATGCCCACCAGGATGATGCGTCCACGCGCACCGACCAGAAGCTCTACGGCGGCGGCGAATTCGGTTCCCAGCTGCCCAGCGAGCAGCGACAACGCCGCCGCCTCGGTACGGATCACCTCCGCCCCGTGATGAATGGTATCTTGTACGCCAATTACTTCCATCTGTGCCCCCTGGTGATCTCGTCGCGCCTGCCAGATGCGGTCAAGCATTCGCGGCATTCGGTTTCGATCACGCACTGATCTTGTCTGGCACTCGCCGCGCCGGGATGCAAGCACCGCGCCTTTTCTCAATCGTCGAGAACAAACTTGTTGCCACGGGGCTGCCAAGGCTGCCCCATCCATTTTTGAAGATAGTCGCGAATCTGCCACATCGCCCCGATCCGGCGCTCGGCAATGCCTGGAATGCTGAGCAGGTCTCCGCCCGTCCATGGGACGAACGGATTGCGCCGGCTGAACGACCAGAGCTCGAGCCGGCGGCTGGGCCGCGACGCGGCGACGCGGGCGTGGAAACCGCAGGTGTCGGCGACGACCAACGTGTTGGCGGGGACGGGAAAGCGCTGCGCTGGCGGCAGGCCCAGCGCTGCAAGCTCGCTTTCGTCGATCCGCAGCGATCCGCGCGCCGAAAGAAAGTCGCTGCTGGCCTGCGCGGTCATGCTGCGCGCGCGTTCCCATGCCAGACGTTCTTGCGACAGCCGGTGCGAACCCGGCACGTAGGAGAAGGGCCCGTCCTCTTCCTCCACGTCGTTGAGGAAGAACCATGCCTTGAGCGTGGGGTGAAAGGTATCGGCGTGCAGCCGGGTCTGCGGATCCGGATCCGGCACCGCGCTGTCAGTCAGAATCGCCTGAATATAATGCAGTGGCTCGCTTTCGAAGCTGCCGACATAGCGGCAAAGCGCGCGAAACCGCGGATGCTGCAGCAACGCTTTGGCCGCCGGAACGGTTCGCAGAAAGCCAGGCCCGATGGCGATGCGGCGGGTGATCGTGTTGCCCTGCCGCATCTCGCGCGCTTTGAAGCGCTCGGCCAGCACCGCGTCCCGTAGCGCGGTGAACATTGCGGGGGGCAGGAAGTCGCGGATAACGACGAAGCCGTCGCGGTCGAAGGCGGAGCGGTCCTCAGGGGCGAGCCCGCGGGTGAGGCGTGCCCGGCGCGCCCAGGCAAGCCGATGCGCCAGTGCGGCGCGGCGGGTGTGCAATCCCATCGCGTTGAGCCGGGGGGACCCCAAGATCGGGTTGTCGCGAAAGGATTTCGCGCCGGTGGCAAGTTGGGCAACCCACCAGGGGGATGCCAGGATCGAGGGCATGCAACATCTCACTCGGTACACGATGGTCTGCGACCCATCCCGTTGCTTTTCAGCAATCTATGTAGACGCGTTGACCCCAAAACCGGTTCCCGGTCAAGCTGCGACATGTTCGCAACATCGCATTCCAGCGGGAATGCGACAGGGCGACCATCTCAGGCTGCAGTGAGAGCCGCCGCGCGTTCGGTTTCGGCGATCCAGCCACCGCCGAGCACGCGATTACCGGCATAGAGCACGGCCGCCTGACCCGGCGCGACGCCATATTCCGGGCTTTCGAAGACCACCCGGTCTCCCTCGCGGCGGGCGGGTATTGGCTTGGCCAGGCTGCGCACCTTGGCAGTCATCGGTCCCTGATGGTCCCCGGCCAGCCAGTTGATCCCCTCCAGTCGCGCCGCGCCCACTGCAAGCGCCCGACGGGGACCGACGACGACCCGCTTCGTCTCCGGCTCCAGCCGCAGCACATAATAAGGCTCGGCCGCGCCGCCGATCTCCAGCCCGCGGCGCTGGCCGACGGTGAAATGAATCAGGCCGCGATGCTTGCCCAGCTTGGCGCCGGATTCGTCGACGATGTCGCCGCCCGCCTCGGCCTGCGGACGCAGTTTCTTCACCAGCGTGGCATAATCGCCGTCCGGCACGAAGCAGATATCCTGGCTGTCCGGCTTGCCGGCGACGCCCAGACCAAGCTCGGCCGCCAGCGCGCGCACCTCGGGCTTGGGCAGGCCGCCGAGCGGAAAGCGGAGGAAATCGAGCTGTGTCGCGGTGGTGGCGAACAGGAAATAGCTCTGGTCGCGCGCGGGATCTGCGGCGCGGTGCAGCTCGGGCCCCTGCGCACCCATGACGCGCCGGACATAATGGCCCGTGGCCAGGCAGTCGGCGCCGAGATCGCGCGCGAGCGCGAACAGGTCGGTGAACTTGGGCCCCATGT
Organism: Sphingomonas sp. R1; assembly: GCF_025960285.1. Classification (GTDB taxonomy): domain Bacteria; phylum Pseudomonadota; class Alphaproteobacteria; order Sphingomonadales; family Sphingomonadaceae; genus Sphingomonas. The sequence goes on from NZ_CP110111.1 coordinate 2,746,647, forward strand.
TGCACTTCACGCAGGGGATCGGCGTGCGGCCGGCCAGATATTCGTCGGCGAAGTCGTCAATCACCTGGGTCTGGAAGCTGCTGGCGTGATCGAACACATAGTGCGCGATACCCAGCTTGTCGCACACCGCCCGCGCGTCGCGGATGTCCCGGCCGGCGCAGCAGCTGCCGGCGCGGCCCACTGCCTCGCCGTGATCGTAGAGCTGGAGCGTGATGCCGATCGTCTCCGCACCGCTGCGCGCGGCCAGTGCCGCCACGACGGAGGAATCGACGCCGCCCGACATGGCGACGACGATCCGTCGCCCGCGAAGCGGCTCGGCAAGCTGAAAATCACCCGGGGTCATGGGCGTGCAGATAGGGCAAGCACGGTCCGGTTGCCACCCGAGTCCGCGGGCAAGCTTCATGAAATCGAAGTTAAACGTCCGTTTTCAGCCCCTTTACGGCCCCTTCAGCACTGCGCGCGTATAACGGCGGCCAGAAGGACGACTGGAAACGCATTGGTGGACTTGAGTTTTGCCCGTTCCGACCGCGACCTGACGGCGCTGCTGCTCCCCACGGGGCTGGCGGTGCTGATGGCGACGGCGACGAGCCGGCAGGCCGCAAGCCCCACCGCACGGATCCAGACCCGGCTTTCGATGCCGCTTCCCGTGGCAGCACTGCTCGCGCCGGCCGATGGGGCATTCCATCGCGCCGTGGCGGCCGCGCTACACCAGTGGGGAGAGGCGTGAAGCGCGCGTTTACCCTGCCATTTTAGCCGATGTTCAACGGCGGCGGGTAAAAGTCGTTTCACGGATGCGTAACAGGGGCGCCCGGCCCCGAAGAGGTTGGTAGATGATTGAGAACCAGAAGATCCGTCCCGCGAAGGTCATCGGTCCGCTCGGCGAGCCGTTGACGCTGGACACCCTGCCGCCGCCCAACACCACCCGCTGGGTGGTACGGCGCAAGGCCGAGGTGGTCGCCGCCGTCAATGGCGGGCTTCTGACCGTGGACGAGGTGTGCGAACGCTACGGCCTCACCGTGGAGGAGTTTGCCGGCTGGCAGCGGGCGATCGATCGTTCGGGCATGCCGGGCCTGCGCGTTACGCGCATCCAGCATTATCGCTCGCTCTACGAACGCCAGCAGAAGTTCTGAACCGCGCTTCGTCCCGTTTTTGAAAGTTCCCTTGACAACACAAAATTTCGTGTCGGAACCAATCTGACCATTTGCGGATTTTCCTTTGCGTGGCCCGGGTCGCCGGGCAAGTAAAGGAGGGACCAATGGTAGGATTTATCGTTTGGCTCGTCATCGGCGGCGTCGTCGGCTGGCTTGCAAGCATCATCATGCGCACCGATGCGCAGCAGGGCATCTTCCTCAACATCGTCGTCGGTATCGTGGGTGCCTTTGTGGGCGGCCTGCTGTTCGGCGGCAACATCAACAGCGGCGTGATCACCCCGATGACCTTCCTGGTCTCGCTGGTGGGTGCTGTCATCCTGCTGGCGATCGTGAACCTGGTTCGTCGCGGCGCCGTCCGCTAACCGATACCAAGGTTTTCAAAAGGGCCGTCCCTTGCGGGGGCGGCCCTTTTTCGTGCCTGCCTATTTGAGCAGGAAGCGCACCGAGACGCTGGCGGTGAGCTTCTGCTCGCCCGGTATGATGGCGGTGTCCGCCTCTGCCATCATGCCCTTTGCGCGCATGAGCATCGGCATCGGCTGGACAATCGGCGTGCTGCCGGTCTCCGAAATCATCAGGATACGATCGACCTTCAGTCCGGCGGCTTGCGCATAGAGGGTCGCCCGCGCCCGGGCCTTGGCGATCGCATCGCGGCGCGCCTCGTCCAGTGCGCCCTGCTCGTCCGCAAGCGTAAGGTTGGGGCCCGAGATGTTGTTCGCGCCCTGCGCTACCAGTGCATCGAGGATCGTACCGCTGCGCGCGACATCACGGAAGCGCACGCTGAGCTGGTTCGACGCCTGGTAGCCGGTGATCACCGGCGGCTTGTTCTCCTGATAGCGATATTGCGGCGCGAGGTTCACGGCGCTCGTCTGCAGGTCGCGCTCGGCGATTCCCGCCTTGCGCAACGCCGCCAGTACCGCAGCCATCCGCGCGGCATTCTGCTGCATCGCCTCGCCGGCGCTCGCGGCGGTGGTAACCACACCCGCCTGGATCAGCGCGAGATCGGGCACGCGGGTGCTGCTGCCCTCGGCGTTGATGTCGAGAACGGTGCCGTCGGCGGGGATGGGTTGTGTGACCGTTGCGGTCTGCGCGAAGGCGTGCGGTGCGGCCGCCAGCGCGATCAGTGCGGCGAGCGGCAAGGTGCGGATCATGGACGTTCCTCCTGGTTCTGTCGTTTCCATGCCCCGGCTTGTCGACGCCTGCAGACGAACGCAGGCTGAACGACGGGGCCGTGAGGAAACGTTTGTTGTTACTTGCAAGTACCAGAAGGTGGCGTGGTTTTTTCTTTTCGGCGACTTGCATCGCGTCATGCAACCGGGCATTGGCCCAGACGTTGCTATCCCGGCCTTGTGGTTGGTGATATATTCCTATAATACAGTGCGACCTGGAGCGCGTGGCGCTCCGAACGAGGTGGGCGCATGAACTACGAGGCAGGGATGTTGGATCGGCAGGAGCGGCTCGGCTACGAAGGTGAGCCGGCGCGGCGGGGGCGGCGCTGGTTGTGGATCGGCCTGGGCGCGTTTGCGCTGATCGTGATCGCCGCGTTCCTGGTGATGAAGCGCCCTGCCGCGCAGCTGCCCGCCGCCAAGGGGGGCAAGCAGCAGGCGCAGATGCAGACGGTGACCGTCTCCGCGCCGGGGCAGCAGACCATCTCCACCATCGTCACCGGTACCGGCAGCCTGGCGGCCAAGCGCGAGATGCCCGTCGGCGTCGCGGGCGAAGGTGGCATCGTCACGCGCGTGCTGGTCGACGCCGGCAGCTGGGTGCAGAAGGGCCAGGTGCTCGCCGTCATCGACCGATCGGTGCAGACGCAGACCGCCGAATCGCTTGCCGCGCAGATCCGCGTTGCGGAGGCCGATGCCAAGCTGGCGCAGGCCAACCTGGAACGCGCCCAGCAGCTGGTCGGCAACGGCTTCATCTCGCGTGCCGATATCGACCAGCGCACCGCCAATCGCGACCAGGCGCTCGCCCGGGTTCGCGTCGCCAAGGCGCAGCTCGCCGAAACCCAGGCGCGCAATCGCCGGCTGGACATCCGTGCACCGGAAGCGGGCCTCGTGCTGGCGCGTCAGATCGAGCCCGGCCAGATCGTCAGTTCGGGCTCGGGCGCGCTGTTCCGCATGGCGATGGATGGGCAGCTCGAACTGCGTACCCAGCTTGCCGAGGCCGATGTCCAGAAGCTGCACGTCGGCGCGCCAGCCGAAGTGACGCCGGTCGGCACCCAGCTGAGCTTCAAGGGCCAGGTGTGGCAGGTGTCGCCGGTGATCGACCCGACGAGCCGCCTCGGCGTCGCCCGCATCGCGCTCGCCTATAATCCCGCGCTGCGCCCCGGTGGCTTTGCCAGCGCGCGCATCGTCGCAGGCGCGGTCACCACGGTCGTCCTTCCGCAATCGGCGGTGCAGAGCGACCAGCAGGGCAGCTTCGTCTTCATTCTCAACGAGAAGAACGAGGCGGTGCGCCGCGACGTGAAGACCGGCGACGTGTCCGACCAGGGCGTGCGGATCACCAGCGGGCTGACCGGCAGTGAGCGCGTCGTCCTCACCGCGGGTGCGTTCCTCAACCCGGGCCAGAAGGTCATTCCGCAGCTTTCGAAGAAGTAAGGGATCGGCGCGATGAGCTTTCGCAACATCTCGGCCTGGGCCATCCGCAACCCGGTCCCGCCGATCGTCCTCTTCCTGTTCCTGACGATCGCGGGGCTGGTCAGCTTCTCCCGCATGGACGTCAACAACAGCCCGGATATCGACTTCCCGATCGTCTGGATCTCGATCAGCCAGCCAGGTGCCGCGCCGAGCGAGCTCGAGACACAGATCACCCAGAAGGTGGAGTCGGCGGTCCGCAGCCTGCAGGGTATCGACGAGATCAACTCCACCGTCTCCGAAGGCAACAGCCAGACGGTGGTGCAGCTGGCAATCGGCACCCCGATCGACCGTGCCGTGGAGGACGTGCGCAGCGCGATCCAGCAGATCCGCGGCAACCTGCCCGACGGCATCCTCGAGCCGCAGGTCGGTCGCGTCGACAGCGCCAGCAGCAACGATATCGCCAGCTTCACCGCCTCGGCCAGCGACATGACCGTCGAGCAGCTGTCCTGGTACATCGACAACACGGTGACCAAGGAGCTGCTGTCGATCTCCGGCATGGCGGCGGTACAGCGCAACGGCGGCGTCAGCCGCGAAGTGAGCGTGGTACTCGATCCGGTGAAGCTCGCCAGCTTCGGCCTCACCGCGAGCCAGGTGAACCAGCAGCTCCGCCAGGTGAACCTCAACGCGGCAGGCGGCCGCGCGCAGATCTCCGGCTTCGAACAGTCGCTGCGCGTCGTCGGCAATGCCAAGGATGCCTACACGCTGGGCCAGACCCAGATCGCCACCGGCAGCGGCCGTACCGTGCGCCTGGCCGACATGGCGACGGTGAAGGACGGCTTTGCCGAGCGGCGCAACTTTGCGCGGTATGACGGGCATCCGGTCATCTCGTTCGACATCCAGCGCGCCAAGGGAGCCTCGGACGTCACCATTTTCGACGAGACGCAGAAAAAGCTGCAGGCGCTGGAGAAGAAGAACCCCAACGTCCATTTCGAGCTGCTCGACAACAGCAGCAAATATGCCAAGGAGCAGTTCGACACGGCGATGGAGGCCATGATCGAGGGCGCGGTGCTCGCCGTCGTCGTCGTCTTCCTCTTCCTGCGCGACTGGCGCGCCACGGTGATCTCGGCGCTGGCGATTCCGCTGTCGGCGATCCCCAGCTTCTGGTTCATGGACATGCTGGGCTTCACGCTCAACCAGATGACGCTGCTCGCGCTCAGCCTGGTGGCGGGCGTGCTGGTCGACGACGCGATCGTGGAGATCGAGAACATCGTCCGCCACATGCGGATGGGCAAGTCCGCCTATCAGGCCTCGATCGACGCGGCGGACGAGATCGGCATCGCGGTGCTGGCGACGACCATGTCGATCGTCGCGGTGTTCCTCCCCGTGGGCCTGATGCCGGGCATTTCGGGCCAGTTCTTCAAGAATTTCGGTCTCACCGTCGTTGCCGCGGTACTGATGTCGCTCGCCGTCGCCCGCATGCTGACGCCGATGATCGCGGCCTATTTCCTCAAGGCCCATGGCCATGCGGAGCATGGCGGCGGTCCGGTGATGCGCATCTATGTCCGCCTGCTCGAATGGACGCTGATGCACCGCTGGGTGGCGATCCTGGCCTATGTCCTGTCGCTGGGCGGCACGATCGGCCTGCTGGTCGGCATGCCGCAGACCTTCCAGCCCGCGCAGGACCAGGACAGCGTGACCGCCACGATCGAGATGGTGCCCGGCACCACGCTCGAACAGACGGACCGCGTCGTCCAGCAGGTCGCTGGGATCCTGCGCGCCGAGCCGGGCGTGCAGCATACCTATGCGCGCACCTCGGTCGGCAATGGCCGCGTCACCGCCGATCTGGCGGAGAAGAAGACGCCGGAGCGCAAGGAAACCAGCACCGAGTTCGAAAAGCGGGTCGCACCCAAGCTGCTCGCGATTCCCGATGCCCGGGTGAATTTCCGCTCGCAGTTCGGCTGGGGATCGACCGGACGCGACCTGACGGTGACGCTGGGCGGCGAGGATCCCGAGCTGCTCAACAAGACTGCCCTCACCCTGATGAAGCAGATGGAGGGCCTCAAGTCCGTCGTCGCGCCGCGCATCTCGGGCGATCTGCAGCGGCCCGAGATCGTGATCTCGCCCCGGCTGGACCTGGCGGCCGACCTGGGCGTGACGACGGCGGCGCTGTCCAACGCGATCCGCGTGGCGACGCTGGGGGATATCGAGCAGAACAGCGCGAAATTCTCGCTGTCCGATCGGCAGATCCCGATCCGTGTCGCGCTCGATCAGGATTCGCGCACCCGGCTCGACACGCTCCAGAACATGCGCGTGCAGACGCAGACGGGCGGATCGGTGCCCCTCTCGGCGGTCGCCGACATCCGCTTCGCCGCGGGACCCACCAAGGTCGAGCGCCTGAACCTGCAGCGCCGCCTGGTGGTGGGCGCCGACCTTGCGATGAACCCCGCCACCGGCAAGCCCTATATCTCCGGCGACGTGATGAAGGAGATCCACAATCTTCCGATCATGAAGCAGCTGCCGGTAGGTGTGGCCGAGATGACTGTCGGCCAGGCCAAGTGGCAGGGCGAGATGATCCAGAACTTCATCGTCGCGCTGGCCTCGGGCATCTTCCTGGTCTTCGCGGTGATGGTGCTGCTGTACCGCCGCTTCGTCTCGCCGATCGTCAACATGGGATCGCTGCTCAACGCGCCGCTGGGCGGGCTGATCATGCTGGCGATCCTGGGGATGCCGGTGTCGCTGCCGGTCTATATCGGCATGCTGATGCTGTTCGGCATCGTCGCCAAGAACTCGATCCTGCTCGTCGACTTCGCGCTGGAGGAGATGGAGAAGGGCGTGCCCAAGATGGAGGCGATCATCGATGCGGGCCGCAAGCGCGCCCAGCCGATCGTGATGACTACGATCGCGATGGTGGCGGGCATGGTCCCGACCGCGCTTTCGCTCAACGGCGACTCGTCCTTCCGCGCACCGATGGGCGTGGTGGTGATCGGTGGCCTGATCGTCTCGACGCTGCTCACGCTGGTGATCGTGCCCGCGCTGTTCAGCCTGGCGGTGGGCCTCGAAGGGTGGCTGGGGCCGCGGCTGTCGCGGCGCCTGCTCACCTATCGGCCCGGCGACGACGGCAGCAAGGTGCTCGGCCCGGTGGCGGGACCGCACGGGGCGATCGATCACAAGCCCGGCGACGACGGCGTGCTGCCCGCGGAGTGAGCGCCGTTCTCCGGAGACCCCCTTCCGCCCGCGGGAGGGGGTAGGGACAGGGCGGCTGCGCTAACCCCCTGGCATCGCTGCGCCGCCGTCCCCACATCCTTTCCATGACTGCTTTTTCGCTGCTCGATCTGGTGCCCGTCGTCCAAGGCGGCACCGTGGGCCAGGCGCTCGCCAACGCCGCCGATCTCGCCGCCCATGCCGAACGCCTCGGCTTCCAGCGCTACTGGATGGCAGAGCATCACGGCATGGAAGGGATCGCCAGCGCCGCCACCGCGGTGGTGATCGCGCATGTCGGCCATGCGACCCGCACCATCCGCATCGGCGCGGGCGGCATCATGCTGCCCAACCATTCGCCGCTCCAGGTAGCCGAAGCCTTTGGCACGCTCGACGCGCTGTTCCCCGGGCGCGTCGATCTGGGTCTCGGTCGCGCGCCGGGATCGGACCAGCGGGTGTCCGCCGCGATCCGCCGCACGCTGGACAGCGACGGCAACGCCTTCCCGCAGAACGTGATGGAGCTGCAAAGCTACTTCGCCGATGACGGCCGCACCGGCATCCGTGCGACGCCGGGGGCGGGCGCGAACGTCAGGCTGTGGATCCTCGGCTCCAGCACCTATGGGGCGCAGCTCGCCGCCGCCCTCGGGCTGCCCTATGCCTTTGCCTCGCACTTCGCACCCGCCCAGATGGACGAAGCGATCGCCGCCTATCGCCGGAATTTCCGCGCGTCGGAAACGCTGGCCAAGCCGCACGTGATGCTGGGCTTCAACGTGTTCGCCGCCGACAGCGACGAGGAAGGCGAATATCTCGCCAGCTCGCAGCAACAGGCCTTTGTCGCGATCCGGACGACGGGGCGCGGCATCCAGCTGCCGCCGCCGGTGGAGGGCTATCGCGCCGGCCTTGGCACGCAGGGTAACGCGGTGCTCGACCATGTCCTGTCCGCATCGGCGATCGGCGGGCCGGAAAAGGTGCGGCGCGAGATCGCGGCATTTCTCGAGCGCACCCAGGCCGACGAGCTGATGCTCACCAGCGCGATGTACGATCACCAGGCGCGCAAGCGCAGCCTGGCGATCGCCGCGGAGGCGATGCGGGCGGTCGAGCCCGCCTGAGGGTTCGGGCGGCGCCTGCCCCCAGGACGCCGCCCACCCCGGCCTCAGGCCAGGGTATCGACGACCAGCCCGGTGGCGCTGGTGCTGCTGCTCTTGCTCGTGTCGCCCGAGGCGGAATAGCTCGTGCCGCTGTCGTTCGCGTCGCGCAGCTGCTGGAGGAAGGCCATCAGGGCGTCGAGCTGCTTCGCGGTGGCGTCTTCGCTGCTCGTGGTGCTCGTCGAGTCCTCGTCCGATTCGTCCGATGCCGCTGCGGGCGGCGGGCCACCTGCGCCGCCGGGTCCGCCCGGACCGCCCGGACCGCCCGGACCGCCCTTGCCCTCGGCGCCCTTGGCGAAGAAGCTCTTCAGTTCGGTTGCCTGGTCCTCGGTGAGCGTGCCGCTGTCGACCTGGCTCTGGATCAGCGACTCCATCTTCGACTTCATGTCACCCGTCGGCTTGCTGCCGCTGCTGCGCTCCGACGACAGCGTCGAGTCGATCGAATCCAGCGCCTTGGAAAGCGCCGTCTGGTCCGTTGCGCTGATCTCGCCCGAAGAAACGGCAGCCGAGATGCGATCGTTCATGCGATCGCGCGGCGACTGCATCGTCATGCTTGCGGTGGAAAGTGCGGAAATGCTGCTCATGGTCTGCCCTCCAAAGGGGTAAAGTCCCCGCGGCAGTTTACACCAATATGGTAAAGCAACATTTAATCGGCCCGGGGGAATTTCAGGAGGGGTGGGCCCTGCGACTCGCGCAGACCGACACCGGCCGGGATGACCAGCCAGCGTCACACAAGAATTTCCGACTGTTGCGAGGTTGAAATCAGCCCGCGGCGGGCAGGCGCAGGCGCACCATCAGGCCGCCCAGATCCTCGCTCTCTTCGAGGCTGACGGTACCGCCATAGAGCTCGGCGACGTCGCGCACGATGGCGAGGCCCAGCCCAGTCCCGGGCTTGCCCGTATCCAGTCGCACGCCGCGATCGAAGATTCGGATGCGGTCCGCTTCCGGAATGCCGACGCCGTCATCCTCGACGAGGATCTCGACAAAGCCCGATTCCAGCCGCGCGGTGACGAACACGCTGCCGCCGCCATATTTGGCAGCGTTCTCGACCAGGTTCCCCAGAATCTCGTCCAGATCCTGTCGCTCGATATGCGCGATGGCGTCCTTCACTCCGTCGACGTCGATGCGCACATTCGGATAGAGCCGCGCAACGGCCCGCTCGACCGCCTCGATCGACGGCCATACCTCTGCCCGGCTATGGGCGCTGCCGCGGCGGCCCACCGCGCGGGCACGGGCGAGATGGTGGTCGATCTGCCGCCGCATCGTCCGCGCCTCGCGGATCACCGTATCGGGCAGATCGGCCTGGCCGGCGGCGGCGGCGTTCATGATCACGCTGAGCGGGGTCTTGAGCGCGTGGGCCAGGTTGCCGGCATGGCGCCGGGCCTCCTCGGCCTGGCGGTCATTATGATCGACCAGCGCGTTGAGTTCATCGACCATCGGGCCGACTTCGGCCGGAAGCGGGCCGCCGATCCGCTTGGTGTGCCCGGCCCGGAGGCTGGCAATCTCGCGGCGGACCTTTCGCAACGGGCGCAGGCCGTACCAGGTCTGCAGCGCCGCCATCGCCACCAGCCCCAGCCCGAGCAGCGCGAAGCTGCGCACCAGCGTGCGACGCACGGTCGCGATCTGCGCGTTGAGCACGTCGCGGCTCTGCGCCACCTGGAAGCGCCAGCGCACCGGGGATCCGGGCAGCTTCAGGTCGCGCTCGGCGATTCGCAGCTTCTGTTCGGGAAACTGGTTGCTGTCGTAGAAATGGACGTCGCGATCATTGTGGACCGCATCGACCTTGAGCCGCCGATCCCAGAGCGAGCGGGAATAGAAGGGCTCGCGTCCCTCGCCGCTGATCTGCCAATAGGCGCCGGAATTGGGTTCCAGAAAGCGCTGGTCGGCAAGCTCGCGCGTCATGCGCACGTCGCCGTTGCTGTCCAGCTCGGCCGAGACGATCATCGACGAGACGAGATAATCGAGCTGGTCGTCGAAATTGCGGGTGATCGCACCAGTCAGCACGCGGTCGAGCGCCAGACCGCCGCCGACGAGGAGCAGCAGGATCCAGGCGGTCGCCACCAGCAGCATGCGGCGGCTGACCGACCCGGTGACGCGTACCGGACGACGCGACTTGGGCTCCGCCTCCACCAGGGTGGTACTCGTCTCGGTTCCCGGCACAGTCTCCCCGGCGGCAGCCTGCGCCTCGCCCTCCGCGTCGCCGGGGATCGGTTCGTCGTGCACGGGCCCGCGATCAGCCGAAGTTTGCTTCGTCCAGGCTGTAGCCGAGACCCCGGATGGTGGTGATCACATCGGCGCCCAGCTTCTTGCGGATGCGGGTGACGAACACTTCGATCGTGTTCGAATCACGATCGAAATCCTGATCGTAGATATGCTCGATCAGTTCGGTGCGGCTTACCACCTTGCCCTTGTGGTGGAGCAGGTAGCTGAGCAGCTTGTATTCCTGCGCGGTGAGCTTCACCGGCTCGCCGGCCTTGGTGACCTTGCCCGAGCGCGTGTCGAGCCGGATGTCGCCCGCGGTCAGCTCGGCCGAGGCATTACCCGAGGCGCGGCGGATCAGCGCGCGCAGCCGGGCGATCAGCTCCTCGGTCTGGAACGGCTTGGCGACATAGTCGTCGGCGCCGGCATCCAGGCCTGCCACCTTGTCCGACCAGCTGTCGCGCGCGGTGAGCACCAGCACCGGCGTGGTCTTGCCTTCCTTGCGCCAGCGATCGAGCACGGTCAGCCCGTCGATCTCCGGCAGCCCGAGATCGAGGATGATCGCGTCATATTGCTCGGTCGAACCGAGGAAATGCCCCTCCTCGCCGTCCGTCGCGAGGTCGACGGCATAGCCGGCGCCTTCCAGCGCGGTGCGCAGCTGGATGCCGAGATTGGGTTCGTCCTCGACGATCAGAAGTCGCATTCGCCGTTCCGTCCTTTTCCTGATGACTGCTCAATTGCCCATGCGGCGCAGGATCTGGCCGGTATGGCCATCCACCTCGATCCAGATGACCGATCCATTGCGCAGGAACTTGAGGGTGTAAACGTCGTGCTCGGGATCATAGTCGAATCCGAGATATTGCGCCCCTGGCATGCGGGGGATGATCCGCCGCTCGATCTCGCGCGCGGGCAGATTCTGGCCACGAAGCCGCCGCTCGCGCGCCGCACGCTGGCCATCGTCCTGCGCGGCGTCGACAGGGCGCGCCACGGCCGGGCTCGTGAGCGCGAGGCTCGCAAGACACGCGACCAGAACAGGGTTGACCAGCATTCGCATGGGCATGGCATAGGGTCCGGGCATTGAATAGCCCCTGAACATCGGTGTCAGCAGCCGTTCGGCAATTGTGGCATTGGTGCATCGCTCGCACCCGGCACCTGCCCGCTTGCGAGGCTGCCCGCGCGCCCCTAGGTGCTGCACCATGGCTGCTCCGGTGCTTTCCTATGAAGGGCTGGGTCTCGTTCAGGGATCCGGCTGGCTTTTCCGCAATCTCGACCTGCATGTCGGCGAGCGCGATCGGCTCGCGCTGATCGGCCGCAACGGCGCGGGCAAGACGACGCTGCTCAAGCTGATCGCCGGCGCGATCGACAGCGACGAGGGCCGCCGCACGATCGTGCCCGGCACCCGCGTGATCCTGCTGGAGCAGGAACCGCGCATGGCCGGCTGCACCACGCTGATGGACTATGTCCTCTCCGGCGACGATGCGCCTGCCCAGCACGAGGCCGAGGCGATCGCCGACCAGCTCGGCATCGACCTGTCGCGCGAGGCCGCGACCGCCTCAGGCGGCGAGCGGCGCCGCGCCGCCATCGCCCGCGCGCTGGCGCAGGATCCGGACGTGCTGCTGCTCGACGAGCCGACCAACCATCTCGATCTCGGCGCGATCGAATGGCTGGAAGACTGGCTGACGCGCTACAAGGGTGCCTTCGTCGTCATCAGCCACGATCGAACCTTCCTCACCCGCCTGACCCGCCAGACGCTGTGGCTTGATCGTGGCGCGATCAAGCGCGCGGAGATCGGCTTTGGCGGCTTCGAGGCGTGGACCGAGCAGGTCTATGCCGAGGAGGAGCGCAACGCCCAGCGCCTCGACGCCAAGCTCAAGATCGAGGAGCATTGGCTCCAGCGCGGCGTCACCGGCCGTCGGCGGCGCAACCAGGGGCGGCTGACCAAGCTCAAGGAAATGCGGGCCGAACGGGCGAACATGGTGGGGCCGCAGGGCACCGCCGCACTCGCCACCGCGTCCGACGGCAACCAGACCAAGGTGGTGATCGACGCCAAGCACGTGACCAAGCGCTTCGGCGAACGCACCATCATCAAGGACCTCACCTTCCGCGTCACCAAGGGCGACCGGATCGGCATCGTCGGATCTAACGGTGCGGGCAAGTCGACCCTGCTCAAGATGCTGACCGGCGAGCTCGCCCCCGACGAGGGCGAGGTGAAGCTTTCAAAGACGCTGGATGCGATCATCATCGACCAGCAGCGCAGCCTGATGGCGCCCGACAAGCGCGTGCGCGACGTGCTGGCGGACGGCGGCGACTGGATCGACGTGCAGGGCGCGCGCAAGCACGTCCATGGCTATCTCAAGGAATTCCTGTTCGATCCGAGCATCGCCGAGGCGCGGATCGGCACGCTGTCGGGCGGCGAGCGCTCGCGGCTGCTGCTCGCGCGCGAATTTGCCCGCCCGTCCAACCTGCTGGTGCTCGACGAGCCGACCAACGATCTCGACCTCGAGACGCTGGACCTGCTCCAGGAAGTCATCGCCGATTATGCCGGCACGGTCGTGATCGTCAGCCACGATCGCGATTTCCTCGACCGCACGGTTACGGTCACACTGGGGCTGGACGGCAGCGGTACGGTGGACGTGGTGGTCGGTGGCTATGCCGACTGGGAAGCCAAGCGGCGGCCCAGGAACGAGACGAAGAAGGCGAGCAAGGCCGCCGCGGCAGCGCCCGTGCCGGAAGCGCCGAAGGTGCGCACGAAGCTCAGCTACAAGGACCAGCGTGACTATGAGCTGCTGCCCAAGCGGATCGAGGAAATCGACCAGACGATCGCCCGCGACGAGGCGGCACTGGCCGATCCGGCGCTCTACACAAAGGATCCGGCCAAGTTCGCCAAGCTAAGCGACGGCATCGCCCGGCTGCGCGAGGAAAAGGACGCCGCCGAGATGCGCTGGCTGGAGCTCGCCGAGATGGTCGAGGGGCTCGGCTGACCCTTGGCGCCGCCAACAAAAAGCCTCGCCGAATTGCTCCGGCGAGGCCCCTTGGGGGTATCGTAAGGTCGTTCAGCGCGTCGCGTAGCGTACCCGAACGCGCCGCGTCGTGCGCAGCATGGCGCCCGCCATGCCGAATCCCGCGATCATCATCGCCCAGCTTGCCGGTTCGGGCACCGCATTCACCGCCGTCGCGGAGAAGCTGGTAAGGCCCGAGCCTTGCGTGGTGAGCGTCATCACCCCCGGCGTCGGATCATAGCCGGCGATGCGGAAGATGCCGGATGCGATGACCTTCAGGCCGCCACCCAGCCCATCGGGGGTGCGGGTGACCGACTTGATCGTGGCCAAATCGAAATAGACGACCGACTGAATATTGAAGAACGAATTGATAGCGCCGGTGGAGAAGGTCGGCAGATCCTGAATGGTACCGCAAGGGCCGAGGCAGAAGGCGCCGGTAAAGATCCCGGTCCCGCCAAGGACACTCGTAATCGTCCCGGGGGTGCCAAGGTCTCCGCTCAACGGCGAACCGAAGCTGTAAAAATCGAGGCCTGTCGCGGTCGCCATGCCGGTCCCACCGACGGGGCGAACATAGCCGGTGAAGCTCAACTGTCCGATGACCGTGGCTGCATGCGCTGGCGCAGCGACGCCCAACAACGCTACTGCGGCCGCGAGCCGTGCTTGAATACGCATGTGCTACCTCTCCACGCAAGACGCTTATGGTTTTCGGCGCGACTCGATTGTATTTCGCACTCCTGCAAGATTAACGCTCGTTTAATACTTGACAATATCGTCAAATATCTGCGTGTTTACGCAGATCTGAATTTTGCGACGCGGTGCCGTTGCTTGCGTGGACTCGGCCGATCCCAGACGAAGATGGGCCTTACGCGGCCCAAGCGGCTGCTGCGGCGCACCGACTTTTTAGGCGACCCGGAAATCGTCCCAAATCGAGACAGAATGCGCTGCGTGAAGGTCCCGAGTCACGCGGATCGCGTCCGTCGGTTACAAACGTTTCCCCTGGCGACCGGCCAGTTCGACGACATATTGCCAGGCCACCCGTCCGGACCGGCTGCCGCGCCGCGTCGCCCATTGGATCGCGTCGGCAGGGTCGAACTGCAGCCCATGCGCTTCGGCATAGCCGCGAACGATGGCGACATAGGTATCCTGGTCGACGACGTGAAAGCCGAGCGACAGGCCGAACCGGTCCGCGAGCGCGAGATCGTCGTCGATGGAGTCGCGGGGGTTGATCGCGCTGGATTGCGCGTCGATGTCGCGCGGGAGCAGATGGCGTCGGTTCGAGGTGACGAACAGGCGGCAATGCGCCGGCCGCGCTTCGGCGCCCCCTTCGAGCAGTGATCGCAATGCCCGCGCATCGGCGGCGGCGTCGAAGCCCAGATCGTCGAGGAATATCGCAAAGGGCCGATCGGTCGTCGCCAGCAGCGCGAACAAGTCCGGAAGCGTTTCGAGATGGGTGGTCACCGCCTCCACCAGCGCCAAGCGCCCGCCCTGCGCCTGCACGGCCGCAATCGCTCCCTTGACCAGCGCCGACTTGCCGGTGCCGCGTGCGCCCCACAACAGCGCGTCCTGCGCGGCATGGCCGGCAGACAGCCGCTCCAGATTGGCGAGCAGCGCCGTCCGTTGCTTGTCCACGCCCTGCAGCAGCGCCAGCGGGGTGGGGGTGAAGTCGCGTGCCGGCACGATTTCGCGCCCGCGCCAGACATAGGCGGGATGCGCCTCCAGATCGGCCGGCGGCGCGGGCGGCGGCGACAGACGTTCCAGTGCTTCGGCGATGCGGATCAGCGGATCGGTCATGCCCGCGCTATAGCGCAACATCGCGCCAGCGCGAGCCGTCCCGGGCGCAGGATCAGCCCTGCGCCGTTTCCTTGTTCCGCCAGAAGTCCTGGACGATCTCCCAGCCTTCCTCGGCGGTTTCGCAGAAGCGGAAGAGGTTCAGGTCGCGCGGCGAGATCACGCCCTCGTCGCACAGTGCCTCGAAGTTGACGACGCGGTTCCAGAACTCCTTGCCGTAGAACAGCACCGGGATCGGATCGACCTTGCCGGTCTGGATCAGCGTCAGCAATTCGAAGCTTTCGTCGAAGGTGCCGAAGCCGCCCGGGAACACCGCCACCGCGCGGGCATGCAGCAGGAAGTGCATTTTCCGTAGCGCGAAATAGTGGAACTGCATGCTGAGGCCGGGGGTGACATAGGGGTTCGGCGCCTGCTCGTGCGGGAGCACGATGTTGAGGCCGATCGTCTCCGCGCCCACGTCCTGCGCGCCGCGATTGGCCGCTTCCATGATCGACGGACCGCCGCCCGAGGTGACCACGAAGTGCCGCTTCCCGGATGCATCCAGCGGAAAGTTGCTGGCAAGCCGACCCAGTTCGCGCGCCACGTCATAATATTTGGACTTGGCGACCAGGCTTTCGGCGATGCGCTTCTGCTGCTTGGTCTCGGCGAGCGCCAGCACGGCCTCGGCCTTTGCGGGCTCGGGGATGCGGGCCGAGCCGTAGATCACGAAAGTCGACGCAATGTTCGCCTCGTCGAGCAGGAGCTGGGGCTTCAGCAGTTCCAGCTGGAAGCGCACCGGCCGCAGGTCCTCGCGCAGCAGGAAATCCATGTCCTGAAAGGCGAGCCGGTATGCGGGGTGCTCGGTCTGGGGCGTGCCGGTGGCGGTGTTGGCGGCCTCGGCTTCCTGCTGGGCAGGGCGGAAGACGCGCGACGGGACTCTCGTATCGCTCATTGCCTGCGGATTAGGCGCATCCGGGGCGGTTGGGAAGCCTCAGGCGCAGAAGGGGCCGCGACCCATGTCGAGGTGGAAATGGTCGCGATGGACATAATTATAGTTCGGGCTCAACACGGTAGCGAAACGTCTGCAGGCGGAGCCGTGGATCGTCTCGAGAAAGCTGCGGATGGCCGGGTCTGGGTTGGTCCAATCCTTGAGGATAGTGATCCGCCGCCCGTCCTTCAGCACGAACCCCGAGACATCGACGGCATTGGCGCGGCCATGTTCCGACAGTTTGCTACCCGGCTGGGAGCCGCCGACGATCGCCCGGCAGACATAGGTCCCGAACGTGTCCACCCGAACCAGATCGCTGCCCAGGATCTGCCGCGCCGCCGGCGCCACGGCGAATTGCACCCAGCCGGTGAAGGCGCGGGCAAGCGGGCAGCGCATCGACTTGATGCCGCCCACGGGCACGCCGATGTCGAGCAGCTGCACGGCGCCTTGCACGATGCAGCCGCCGCCAAAGTCACGATCCGGCAGCGGACTGTAGCGGACCCCGGCGCGGCTGAGATCGGTGAAGCATTGCTGCGTCTCGCGCGGCGTGGGTCCGTTGAGCGTGATCGGGCCGCTCTGCCGCGGCTTCGACGGGGCGGGCGCCGGACGCTTCTCCCCGCCGCCGCCGCTGCCGAAGATGCACGCCGAGAGCAGCACCGGCAGCGCCAGGCCGGCCAGGGGGCGGGTTAGGCGACGAGAGACCATGGCGGCACGATAGGGCAAGAGCCGCTGCACGCGAACCACGGCTCGTCGCATGCGCGACTCGCTTCGTCAGGCGGTCGCCGCGACGAAGCGTTCGCCCAGCTCCGCGGGGACGCGGAGCAACCGTCCGGAGGCGCGATCGATCAGCGCCCAGGTGGTGACCGCTTCGACCCGCACCTTGCCATCGGGGCCGAGAAAGCGGACGTGCCGGTTGAATCGCGCACCGCGTGGCGCCTCCGGCACCCAGGTCTCGGCGAGCACGGTCTCGCCTTCGCGGACATTGCCGCGATAGTCGATCTCGTGCCGGGTCACGACCCAGATCAGCTGGTCCTGCTCCTCGGGCGTGGCCAGAGCGGCCCAATGGGCCCCGGCAATGTCCTGGATCCAGGCAACCCACACGGCATTGTTGACATGGCCGAGGATGTCGATGTCGGCGGGACCGGCGGTGATCTGGAGCGTGAAGCGCGGCATGGCGATGATGCTAGCGGCGATTTCGCGCCGGGGCTATTGTGCCGGTTTTCCCGGATCGTTCTGAAACTTGATCGCGCGAATGTGCCACTGGCGTTGTTCGGCCGTGGCGCCGTCAATGTCGCCCGAGCGGTGCAGCGTTGCTTCGCCCAGTTGATGGAACGGCCTGCCGCTGGCCTTCAGGCGACCATAGACCTGCACCGGCACGGTCACGTAGCGCTGGCCTGCGCCGGCTTCGATCGCCCCGGGCGCGCCGATATTGGCATGATATTCGGAATAGGGCGCGAAGCGCGCCGCAAATGCCTCGGCATCGCCACCTGACGCCTTGCCGCCATCGCTCCACAGCGCCCAAGCCTGATCGTAGCGACGGCTTTCGATCAGGGCATAATAGGTCTGCACGACATTGGCGGCGCCCTGCGCGCTGTCGGGCGTGAACTTGGCTTCGCTCACCGGTGTCCGATCGTCGGGAAGGCCGCCGGGCTCGCCGGGCGCAGGGGGATTGAGCGGCTCCACCTGCGCGTTGCTCGGCGCACGCTCGGTTGCGGCCGGGGCAGTCTGCGAGATCTGGTTGGCCGCGCCGTCCCCGGTTGCGTTGTCCATCCTGGGCGGCAGGCCCGAGGAGCAGGCGGCAAGCGAGCAGGCGGTCAGCAGGGCAGGGATCAGGCGCATCCGGGTCTCTTCCACATCGGGGATGTGCGAACGAGCCACCGGATGCGCCGGTTCCTCAATCCTTTAGCGGCTGATTGCCGACAAAGCCCAGCTTGACGATGTTGGCGCGCTTGATCGTGGCGAGCACCGTATCGAAGCGATCGTAGCGCGTTTCGGGATCGGTCTGCAGTTCCAGCACCGCCGCATCGGTGCGCAGGCCCGCAAGCCGCGCGGGCAGCGCCGCCTCGGCGAGGCGAGCGCCGTCCCAGAACAGCGTGCCGTCCTTGTCGATGGCGAGGCGGTGCGTCGCATTGTCGGTGATTCCGGGATCGCCCTGCGGCAGGTCCACCGGGACCTTGTGGGTCATCACGGGGATACTGAGGATCATCACGATCAGCAGCACCAGCATCACGTCGATGAACGGCGTCACGTTGATCGCGCCGATCGGCATGGGGTCGGACGCGGGTACGAACTTGCGCATGGCCTCTCCTCCGTCGTTGGGTACGATACAACGTACCATAGACAGCGTGCGGTACAAGCGTCACGCGTACTTCCAGTTGTGCCGCTTGCCCGCACGCAGCCACGCGATCGCTTGCCCGGCACGGCGGGCGCGGGTCTCGGGACGCTTGGCCTCGCTGATCCACTCGCAATAGTCCCGACGCGCGCTGGGCGGAAAGGCATCGAAGGTGGCGCGGGCCGCGGCATCGTTCGCAAGCGCGCCCAGCAGTTCCGGAGGTACCGGCAGGTCCGGACGGGGCCGGCGCGGCGGTCGGCTGGGGCCTTCGCCGCTGAACAGGCGGCCGGCAGCCGCCCGCACCATCGCCTCAAAGGTCGACGCGTCCGGCAGATCCGCGAGACTGGTGATGCGACGGAACTGCTCGACCTGCTCGGCCGCGTGGTCCCTATTCCACGACGCGGCCGCATGTTCCCAGAAGCCGAAACTGCAATGGGCCTTGAATGCGACCATCATTGCGAAAGGCCGTCCGCCGAGCATGAAGGCGGGGCGCGCCCATTTTATCGATTCTTCGACCTGCGGTACCGCGGCGTGCGCTCGGGCGCGCATCCACGCGAGCAGCGGCCGGGCAAAGTCGGTGGCGGCCTCATATAGGCGTCTACGCGCGGATCGGTCGGCATGGCGCGCGGAGCTTCCGCCCGGCGCGCCATGCCGTCAAGCCTTACGGACGCAGCGCTGCGTCATCCGGATCGTCGAGTTCCTCGTCCAGATCGTCCTCGTCGACCTCCTCGTCGTCGAAGTCGTCCTGAATGTCGTCCTCGTCGAGATCGTCCTCGTCCTCGTCGGCGTCGTCGTCTTCCTCGCCGATCTCGTCGTCGGTCATGGTGAGCTCGTCGAGATCGTCGTCATCATCCTCGCTGCCGCCCAGATCGGGGTTGAGATCGGTCAGCAGCGAACCATTGTCGGGACCGTCGCTGGTCGCCTCGAGAATTTCGGCGCGCTGGCTTTCGTCATAGCCTTCCGCGTCATAGCCGTCGTCGCCGGGACCCTGGATGCCGCTCATCGCCTGTTTCCTTAGCAAGCCCGGCGGGGATCGCCGGGATATGAGTGCGCAACGGCGCTGACCCCGGCTGCGTTCCGACTCAGCTGGGGCGGAACATCCGTCCGCGCTCGGTCACCGCTACTACCACGAGCGATAGCCCGCCCATGAGGAGAAATCCGCTGTACAAGGGTATGGTGGTGCCATCGAAGGCCTGGCCGATCGCGGCGCCGATCAGGGCCCCGGCGATGGTGGTGACGAATCCCTGCAGGCTGGAGGCGGTGCCGGCGATCGCGCCCATCTTCTCCATCGCCATCGCCGAGAAGTTGGACGTGGCCAGTCCGAAACATGCCATCATCAGCGCCTGGAGGGCCGCGAAACTCCACAGCGTCTCAAGGCCCAGCACCGTGACGGCGAGATGGATCGCGGCAAACAGCGTCAGCAGTGTCAGCGCGGTATGCGAGATCACCCGCGTGCCCAGCCGCATCACGATCCGCGAATTGAGGAACGATCCCACCGCCATCGTGCCGGCCACGCTGGCGAACACGGTGGTGAGCAGTTCGGGGCGGTGGAACACATCGGCCATCACCTGCTGGATCGAGCCGATGAAGCCGAACAGCGCGCCGGAGAGCAGGCCGGTGGCGATCGTATAGCCGACCGCCGCCCGGTCCCGCAGCATCACGCCGTAATCGGCGACGACCCGCGCGGGCTGCAGCGACTGGCGCGAATCGGCCGCCAGCGTCTCCGGCATGCGCAGCCCGAACCAGAGCAGGACGAGTGCGCCGATGGCGCCGATGCCCCAGAAGATCGTCCGCCACGATCCGCCTGCCGCCAGAATGATCTGCCCCACGGCAGGGGCGAAGATGGGGGCGGCCATGAACACGATAAACACCAGGCTCATCACCCGCGCCATCGCGCGCCCGGCATAGCAGTCGCGCACCAGCGCGACCGTGACGACGCGCGACCCTGCGGCCGCCGTACCCATCGCGACGCGGGCGACAAGCAGCAGCACGAAGCTGCCCGAGATCGCCGCGACCCAGCTCGTCACCACATAGCAGCCGAGCGCGATCAGCAGCACCGGTCGTCGCCCGAAGCGATCGGAGAGCGGCCCGTACAACAGCTGCGCGGTGCCGAACCCGATCAGGAAGGCAGTGATCACGAACTGGCGGTGATTGGCCGAATCGACGCCCAGGCTGGTGCCGATCGCGGGCAGGGCCGGCAGCATCGAGTCGATGCCCAGCGCGGTCAGCGCCATCAGCGCGGCGGCGAGGGTCACGAATTCGGCGAAGCGCAGCGGGGCCTGGCCGGCCGAGGCGGTACTCAGGTGCGGGGCGTTCATGCACGCGGCCATGGCCCAAGCCTTCCGCTACGTCACCCTTTTTCGGGTTGACGCAGATCGTCGCGCAACAACATTGCGGGGTGCAACCGCCGCAGGAGACCTCGCATGAATCGCCTTTTCGTTCCCCTGTTGCTGCCGATCGCGCTGGCGGCGTGCCATGGCAGCGCGAACATCAATTTCGACGGCAACGATACGGACGGCAACAGCGTGATCTCCACCGATGCCAATGGCCGCATCCAGATCAAGGCACCGGGCATTCAGGGGTCGATCACGCTGCCCAAGATGCCGCTGGACGCCAAGAATTTCGACATCGACGGCGTGACGCTGTATCCCGGCTCGACGCTGAAGAACCTGAAGGTCAATGACGGCGCCGGCGACAAGGACGGCCAGGTGATCGTCGAGTTCGAGAGCCCGGCCGCGCCGACCCTGGTGCGCGACTGGTTCCGCGACAACATGACCAAGCAGGGCTTCAAGGTGACGACCAAGGACGATAACCTGATCGGCACCACGGATGACGGCCAGCCCTTCGCGCTGCAGCTGAGCGCGCAGGGCGATGGCAAAACGCGGGGCCTGATGCAGGTGGGGCGCTGATCCCGATTTCGGGACAGCGGCGCGCCATTGGGAAATTTCCCAAGCTTGTCGGCGCCGCGGTTGCACGACTAACCACGCGTTTTTGCGTTCGGAGACTGTGATGTTGGATACCCTCACCGAAATTCCGGTGCTTTCGCTGAAGGCGCAGGCCGGCGATCCGGAGGGCTTCGCCCAGGCGTTCGGCCAGTCGTTCCAGCGCTTCGGCTTTGCAGTGGTGCGCGATCATGGCGTGCCGCAGGACCTGATCGCGCGGGCCTGGCGCCTGACCCAGGCATTTTTCGACCTGCCCGAAGCGGAGAAGCGCGCGCACTTCATTCCCGGTGGCGGCGGCGCGCGGGGGTACACGCCCTTCAAGACCGAAATCGCGAAGGGCGCGACCCATGTCGACCTCAAGGAATTCTGGCATATCGGCCGCGAGCTGGCTGCCGGCCACCGCTTCGCCGACGTGATGGCACCCAATGTGTGGCCGGGCGCGCCGGAGGGGTTCCGCGAGACGTTCCTCGAGCTTTTCGCCGCATTCGATACCGCCGGCGACAAGCTGCTCTCGGCGGTCGCGCGCTATCTCGGCCTCGCGCCCGACTGGTTCGACACGGCGGTGAAGGACGGCAATTCGGTGCTGCGCCTGCTCCATTATCCGCCGGTTGCCGCCGATGCGCCCGAGGTGCGCGCCGGCGCGCATGAGGACATCAACCTCATCACCCTGCTGCTCGGCGCCGAGGAAGCCGGCCTCGAACTGCTCGATCGCGACGGCAAGTGGCTGGCGGTGAAGCCGCCCGAAGGCGCGATGGTGATCAATGTCGGCGACATGCTGCAGCGCCTGACCAACCATGTCCTGCCCTCGACCACGCACCGCGTCGTCAATCCGCCGGCCGAGCGCCGCGGCCATTCACGCTATTCGATGCCATTTTTCCTGCATCCGGCGCCCGATTTCCTGATCAAGACGCTGCCCGGCTGCGTCACCGCAGAAAACCCGAACCGCTATCCCGAGCCGATCACCGCACACGATTACCTGCATGAACGGCTCGTCGAGATTGGCCTGATCAAGAAATAAACAGCACGTCGCGATGCTCGATCGCGACAAAATCTGTCTTTCCTTCGGGGAAGGGAAGGCGCTAGGGACGGACAGGCGGCGGCGGGGCGACAAGCGCCCGGCCGCCGCCTTGTCATATGGATTCAAGAGGAACGAGGAATGGCGGAAGCGTTGCGCGTGGCACTGGCGGGGCTGGGAACCGTGGGCGGCGGCGTGATTCGCCTGCTCGACGCCAATGCCGAGCTGATCAGCCGCCGCGCCGGCCGCAGGATCGAGGTGGTCGCCGTTTCGGCGCGGGATCGCAGCAAGGATCGCGGAATTGATCTGTCGCGCTTCGACTGGGTGGACGATCCCGTCGAACTCGCCCGGCACGCGAACGCCGATGTGGTGGTCGAGCTGGTCGGCGGATCCGACGGCCCGGCGCTGGCACTCGCCCGCGCGGCGCTCGGCGCGAACAAGAGCTTCGTGACGGCGAACAAGGCGATGATCGCCCATCACGGCCTTGAACTGGCGCAGGCTGCCGAGGCGGCACGGGTCGCGCTCAAATTCGAGGCGGCGGTGGCGGGCGGCGTGCCGGTGATCAAGGGCCTGCGCGAAGGCGCCGCGGCCAACGCGATCTCGCGCGTCTATGGCATCCTCAACGGCACCTGCAACTTCATCCTTTCGAAGATGGAAGCCGAAGGCCGCGATTTCGCGGAGATCCTCGCCGAGGCGCAGGCGCTGGGCTATGCCGAGGCGGACCCTACCTTCGACATCGACGGCATCGACGCGGCGCACAAGCTGTCGATCCTGGCCAGCCTCGCCTTCGGCACCCAGCCGGCGTTCGGCGACCTGAAGGCGAGCGGCATCCGCCACATCCTCGCCGCCGACATCGCCGAGGCGGCGACGCTCGGCTACCGCGTCCGGCTGCTCGGCATCGCCGATGCGGGGGCGCACGGGCTGTTCCAGCGCGTTCACGCGCACCTCGTGCCGCTCGGCCATCCGCTCGCCCATGTCACGGGATCGACCAATGCGGTGGTGGCCGAGGGCAATTTCGTCGGTCGCCTGCTGTTCCAGGGCGCAGGCGCGGGCGACGGCCCGACCGCTAGCGCCGTGGTCGCCGACCTGATCGACATCGCCCGCGGCGAATTCGGCCCGCCCTATGCGATGCCCGCAACGGCGCTTGCCGCCCAGCCGGCCGCGGACAGCGGCGAGCGGCGCGGCCGCTCCTATGTCCGCTTCACCGTGGCGGACCGTGTCGGTGTGCTGGCGGAGATCGCCGCAGCGATGCGCGATGCGGGCGTCTCGATCGAGAGCCTGATCCAGCGCGGCGTGAGCCCGGATGGCAGTGCGCTGGTCGCGATCGTCACGCACGAGGCGCCGGAGCGCAGCATTGCCCAGGCGCTGGAGAAACTGCGCGGCTCGCAGAGCCTGACCGGCGAGCCGATGTGGATGCACATTCTCGACGCCTGAGCGTCGGCTGCGCCTGATGTCAGAAGCTCAGGCGCAGCACCCGGCGGCCGCTGTCCGGGCATACCGGCATGCCGGTGCGGTTGCAGGCAGGGCCTTCGGCCGCGCGGAGCATCTCCATCTTGCGGTCGATCAGCGGCTCGCGGGTGGCGGCGATCCGGGCCCGGGCGCTGGGCATCCCGCAATCGCGCTCGACCTCGCAGCTGGAGATCAGCGGCGACAGCACCGGCTGCGGGCGAGCGGAGCGGCGTAACGTCGTGCGAACCATGCGCGATCGCGTTACCTCCGCCGCCGTCACCGTGGCCGCCATGCTTGCGCTCTGCAACGCAAGTGCGATCAACAACATATGCCCTCCTGTTGCATCCCGCCGCGCCAACGCGTGGAGGGGCGGGTGGTTGCGAACCTGTGCAGCGTTGCGGCAAGGCCGATCATGGCGCCAGCTCGCGCTTCTGAACCTTGGTCTTGCCATCGAAGCCCATGGTGGCGGTGAGCCCGACACCGCCGCATTTCACCGTGAAGGCGCCTTCGCCGCACTTGGTGATCCCTTGCTGCACCGGATCGCCGATCAGCCGGTTGAGGCGCGCCGCATCCGAATCGCGTGACAGGTCCGGCGTGACGAAGGGGACGCGATAGCGATCGGCCTCGCGCCGGGAACAGACGATGATCTCGCCTTCGTCGCTCGCCGTCCGGCACGGGATCTCGGCACGGGTCTGCGACCGATAGTCCGCCAGTACCGTCGAGACCATGCTATCCTGCACAAAAAGCATCAGCACCAGCAACATCGTGTCAATCCCCCACGATTCCACGCAATGATAGCCGAGATTCTCACCAAAAGCACTAAAGCACTTTGGTTAACGTCGCTGACAACGTTAGCACGGTCGACAGCGACCCGGTGGCCTCCTATCGCGTCGCACAAATCGAACAGGGGATCACTGAATGCCGAACGCAAGCCATGTTCTCGATCGTGTCCTGGTGCTCGAAATGGTGCGTGTCACCGAGGCCGCGGCGATCGCCGCGTCCAGCCTGATCGGCCGGGGGGACGAGAAGGCCGCGGACCATGCCGCCGTGGAAGCCATGCGCGAGGCGCTCAACCAGCTGTACATGGACGGCACCGTGGTGATCGGCGAGGGCGAGCGGGACGAGGCGCCGATGCTCTATATCGGCGAGAAGGTGGGTTCGGCGATCGGCAAGGGTCCGAAGATCGACATCGCGCTCGATCCGCTGGAAGGTACCACGATCACCGCGAAGGCCGGCCCGAACGCGCTGGCGGTGCTGGCGGTGGCTGAGGAAGGCTGCCTGCTCAATGCGCCGGACGTGTACATGGACAAGATCGCGGTGGGCCCCGGCTATCCGCAGGGCGTGATCGATCTCGCCAAGACGCCGACCGAGAACATCCAGGCGATTGCCGCTGCCAAGGGCGTTCAGCCCAGCGAGATCATCGCCTGCGTGCTCGATCGCCCGCGCCACGAGAAGCTGATCGCCGAGCTGCGCGGCATCGGCTGCGGTATCATGCTCATCCCGGACGGAGACGTGGCGGGCGTGATCGCAACCAGCGATCCGGACACGACGATCGACGTCTATATGGGCCAGGGCGGCGCCCCCGAGGGCGTGCTGGCCTGCGCCGCGCTGCGCTGCGTCGGCGGCCAGTTCCAGGGCCGCCTGGTGTTCCGCAACGAGGACGAGCGCGCCCGGGCGGCCAAGTGGGGCATCGAGGATCTCGACAAGATCTACTCGCTCGACGAACTCGCCAAGGGCGACTGCATCTTCGCGGCGACCGGCGTGACCGACGGTTCGCTGCTCGCCGGCGTCAAGCGGGTGAAGGGCAAGATGACTACCGAGAGCGTGGTGATGCGCGCCAGCTCGGGCACCGTGCGCTGGGTGAAGGGCGAACATCGCGTCGATTGACGCAGGAGAGGACGCCGCCGGCTTGATCCCGGCGGCGTCTTGCCGCACCAAGTCACCCTGATCTTGAGGGGGACGAACGAACATGCGGCACTGGCTGGTTTCCGTAGCGCTGGCGGCGCTTGCCGCACCTCTTGCGGCAGCAGCGCCGCCCCAGGCCGCGTCCGCCGCGGCCGATGCGCCCTTCACCTTCGAAGAGGCGATGATCCCGATGCGCGACGGGGTGAAGCTCCACACCGTCATCCTCCGGCCCAAGGGCGCCACGGGCCCGTTGCCGATCCTGTTCCAGCGCAGCCCCTATGGCTCGCCCGGCGCGGCCCCGTCGCGGGTGCCCGGCAGCTGGGCGCCGCTGGTGCGCGACGGCTATATCTTCGTGTTCCAGGACATGCGTGGCCGCTTCAAGTCCGAAGGCGGCCCCTTCACCCTCTCCACCGAGGTGAAGACGGGCAAGGGCGCGGTCGACGAGGCGACCGATGCCTATGACTCGATCGACTGGCTGGTGAAGAATGTGAAGCCCAACAACGGCAAGGTCGGCATGTGGGGCGTTTCCTACCCCGGCTTCACCGCCGCGATCGCGCTCGCCAAGCCCCACCCCGCGCTCAAGGCGACCAGCCCGCAGGCGGCGTGGATCGACTATTGGAAGAACGACGATCTTCACCGCTGGGGGGCGATGCGGCTCACCTATGCCAGCGACTGGGTGAACAGCCTCCAGGCCGACAAGACCAATGACGGTATCGACCTGTACGACCGATACGACACCTATGACTGGTTCCTCCATGCCGGCTCGCCCGACGAGATCGAGAAGAAGTATTTCAAGGGCCGGGTGCCGCGCTTCCGCGAGATGATCGAGCATCCCGATTATGACGAGCACTGGAAGAAGCAGGTCTGGTCGAACGCGCTGGGCAAGACCACCGTGCCGACGCTCAACGTTGCCGGATATTGGGACCAGGAAGATCCCTGGGGCAGCTGGAAGATCTGGGAAAAGCAGCGCGCCAATGATCCGGGCAAGCTGGCGCTGATGGTCGCCGGTCCCTGGGCGCACGGCACGTGGCAATCGCCGGCGAACAGCCTCGGGCGCATCCCGTTCGGCGTCGACAGCGGCACGCAGTTCGTCGAGCAGGTCGAAGCACCGTTCTTCGCCTATTGGCTGCATGGTACCGGCACCAAGCCGGATTTCGCGCTGAAAAGCTTCCAGTCGGGTTCCTGGCAGTGGAAGACCTATCAGGCCTACCCGCTCGCCAGCGCGCAGGCGACGAACCTCTATCTGCACGGCGACGGTTCGCTCAGCTTCACCGCGCCGGCGGCGGGCGAGGGGTGCCGCGACTATGTGAGCGATCCCGCGCGGCCCGTGCCGTTCCGGCCGCGGCCGATGTCCGCCACCTATGCCACGCCCGACTGGCGCTGGTGGGAAGCCGAGGACCAGCGCTTTGTCGACGACCGGCCCGACGTGCTCAGCTACGTCTCCGCACCGCTGGAGAACGACCTGACGGTCACCGGCGAGATCACCGCCAAGCTGATGGCCTCGACCAGCGGCACCGACAGCGACTTCGTCGTCAAGCTGATCGACGTGTTCCCGGAGGACTATGAAAAGGCGCCGACCGCGCTGGGCGCCTATGCCAAGGGCCTCAACGGCTATGAGCTGCCGATCGCGATGGAGATCCGCCGCGGGCGGTATCTCAAGAGCTTCGAGCGGGCGACGCCGCTAGTGCCCGATCAGGTGACCGCCTGGGACTTCCCGCTGCGCGACCACGACCATGTGTTCAAGAAGGGGCACCGGATCATGGTGCAGGTCCAGTCGAGCTGGTTCCCGGTGATCGATCGCAACCCCCAGACCTTCGTGCCGAACATCTACAAGGCCAGGCCCGAGGACTATCGCAAGGCGACGCAGCGGGTGTGCACGGGATCGGTGGTGACGCTGCCGGTGGTGCGGTGATCTGACGTCTCAAGCCCCTCCCCTTCAGGGGAGGGGCTTAACTCTGATCTTCTAGTTCTTCAGCCGGTACCCGGTCCGGAAGATCCACACGATCAGCCCGAGGCACAGCAGCAGGAACACGCCGGTAAAGCCCAGGCTCCAGGCGATATCGACGTCGCCGTGGCCGAAGAAGCTCCAGCGGAAGCCGCTCACCAGATACACCACCGGGTTGAACAGGCTCACCGTGTGCCAGGGCTCGGGCAGCATGTCGATCGAGTAGAAGGCGCCGCCCAGGAAGGTCAGCGGCGTCACCAGCAGCGAGGGCACGATGTTGAGCTGCTCGAAGCTCTTCGCCCAGATGCCGATGATGAAGCCGAACATGCTGAACGTCACCGCGGTCAGCACCAGGAAGGCGAGCATCGCGGCGGGATGGTCCACCCGCAGCGGCACGAACAGCGCCGAGGTCGCCAGGATGATCAGCCCGATCACCACCGACTTGGTCGCGGCGGCGCCGACGAACCCCACCACCAGCTCGATCGCCGAGATCGGTGCGGAGAGCAGCTCGAACACCGTGCCGGTGAACTTCGGAAAGTAGATGCCGATCGAAGCATTGGCGATGCTCTGCATCAGCAGCGAGAGCATGATCAGGCCCGGCACCAGGAAGCTGCCGTAATTCACGCCGTGGATCGCATCGATCCGGCTGCCGATCGCCCCGCCGAACACGACGAAATACAGCGAGGTGGTGATCACCGGGGTCGCGATCGACTGCCACAGCGTGCGGATCGTGCGGGCCATCTCGAACTTGTAGATCGCCCAGATGCCGGGAAAGTTGATGCCGTTCATGCCTGTGCCCCCACCAGGTCGACGAAGATGTCCTCCAGGCTCGACTTGGACGTGTCGAGATCCTTGAAGGCGATGCCCAGGTCGTGCAGCTTGCGCAACAACGACGGAATGCCGGTGCGCTCCGCCTGTGCATCGAAGGTGTAGCGGAGGCGGTGGCCGTCGTCGGCAAGGCTCAGCTGCCACTCGCCAAGCCCGGCCGGGATCGCTGCGAGCGGCTCGACCAGGCTGAGGTCCAGCTCGCGCTTGCCGAGCTTCTTCATCAGCGCGGTCTTTTCCTCGACCAGCAACAGCTTGCCCTTGTTGATCACGCCCACCCGGTCGGCCATTTCTTCGGCTTCCTCGATATAGTGCGTCGTGAGGATGATGGTGGTGCCGCGGTCGCGCAGCCGACCGATCAGCTTCCACATGTCGCGGCGCAGCTCGACGTCCACGCCCGCGGTGGGCTCGTCGAGGAACAGGATGTCGGGCTCGTGGCTCAGCGCCTTGGCGATCATCACCCGGCGCTTCATGCCGCCCGAGAGCTCCATGATCTTGGCGTCGCGCTTGTCCCACAGCGACAGGTCCTTGAGGAGCTGGTCGCAATAGGCGTTGTCGGGCGCCTTGCCGAACAGCCCGCGCGAATAGCGTGCGGCCGAGCCGACGCGCGAGAACATGTCGACCGCGATCTCCTGTGGGACCAGGCCGATCTTGGAGCGCGCCGCGCGCGGCTGGCGGATCGCGTCGTGCCCGTCGACCAGGATGGTACCAGTGCTGGGCGTGACGATGCCGCAGATGATCGAGATGAGCGTGGTCTTGCCCGCGCCGTTCGGCCCGAGCAGGGCGAAGATCTCGCCCTTGTGGATGTCGAGATCGACATGGTCGAGCGCGGTATGGCCCGACGCATAGGTCTTGGAGACCTGGCGTAGCGACAGGATGGGTTGCATGGATGTGGCCCCGGCCGGAAGGAGCCCGTTAGCTAGGGTCCCGTTCATCCTGCGGCAAGGTGTGCGCCAGCGCCCTTTTCTTTCAAGCGTTTTCCATGCGGGGAAACGCTCCGGTTTCCCTGGCGCGGCGGCTACTTCGTCTTGCGGGCGATTGCGACCGCGTCGGCCAGTGCCTGATAGTCGCGCGCGCCGTACAGGATCTGCTTGCCCACCACCCAGGCGGGCGTGCCGTTCATTGCCAGCTTGGCGCCCAGCCGATGATTGGCCTCGATCTCCCTGGTGATGGCATCGCTGTTCGCCAGCTTCTGCGTCGCCGCCGAGTCCAGGCCCGCCTTGGCAAGCGCCGCGCCGATGCTGGCGCCGCTCGGGCCGCCGCTGGCGAACAGCGCATCATGGAAGGGCCGGAACTTGCCTGCCTGCGCCGCGGCCAGCGCGAAGCGGGCAGCGGTGACGCTTGCCTCGCCGAGCACCGGATATTCGCGGTAGACGACACGGACGTTCGGATCCTTGGCGATCAGCTCGGCCAGCCCCGGCAGGCTGGCGCGGCAATAGCCGCAGGCATAATCCATGAACACCGAGACGGTGACATCGCCGTTCGGATTGCCCGCCCAGGCGCTGGCGAAGGGGGTGGTGAGCGCCGGCAGCGCGGCGGGAACGGCTGCCTGTGCGCCTTCCTGTGCCTTTTGCGCCTGCTCGTTTTCCTGCTGCTGGAGCCGCTCCATCATGTCGCGCAGGATCGCCGGGTTTTCCAAAAGATAGGCATGGACGATCCGCTCTACCTGCGCCTTGTTGCCGCCGATGCCGGGCACCAGCGCCTGCAGCGCCAGCACGACGAGGCCGCCCAGGATCGCGGCGAGGAGCAGCGCGCCGCCCAGGAAAAGCTTCGAGCGTGTCATTGCCGGAGATTGCGTCCCTTGTTCTTCTTGTCGTCCTTCATCGCCTGGTCGGAAACCATGGCGATGTCCTGCGCGCGAATCCATTCGGGGGAGCCTTGCGGCAGCCCGCCCATCGCGCGCCGCGCGCTGACCATTGCAGTGCGCGCATCGCCGATCAGATTGGCGCGTTCGGCAGTGGCGAGCGCCGTGCGCGGCTCGTCGCCCTTGCGGTCATAGACCGTGCCGAGGTTGATCCAGGCAAACGGATTGTCGCGGTCGCGGGTGAGCGAATCGCGCAGCACCTGCTCGGCTTCCTTGAGGTTCGCCTTGTCCTCGGTCGCGACCAGCGCGTGGCCGAAGGTGCTGGCGATCAGGGGCGAATTGTTCGAAAGCTGCGTCGCCTTGCGCAGCGGCTCGAGCGAGGCCTGGGGCTGGCCCGATTCAAGCAGGATCTGCCCCTGCAGCTCGAGGAAATAGGGATCGTTCGGCGCCAGCTTGACCAGCGCGGCCGTCTCTTCCGCCGCCTGTTCGGGATAGCCGGACTGGTGATAGGCATAGGCGCGGGCATAGTGCGCGGGGATCGAGTTGTCGGTCTTGGGGTAGATCCGCAGCGTCTTTTTCGGATCGTTGGTATAGCCGCGCAGCTTGGCCTGAACGCGCTTGAAGCGGCGTTCCAGATCGGCGTTCAGCGGCGTGTTCCAGCTCGGCGATGTCTTGAGGTCGGCGGTCAGCGTCTGCACGCGATCCTGCGACATCGGATGGGTCTGCGCGAACGGGTCGACCTCGGGGTCGGTGCTGTAATAGCCGTAGCGGTGCATTTCCTGGGTCAGCTTGTCGAAGAAGCTGAGCATGCCCTTGCCCGAAATGCCGGCGGTGTTGAGGAAGCGTACGCCGGCGGCGTCGGCGGAGGATTCCTGCACGCGGCTATAGGCGAGATACTTGCCGATCGCGGCGCGCTGGCCGGCCATCAGGATGCCGGTGCCGGCCTCGGCCGAACCCGCCGCCATCGCCGCGGCGCCGAGCAACAGGCTGAGGATCGAGATGTTGCCATAGCCGCCGTCGCGCTGGAACACCGCATGGCCGCCGACGATATGGCCGATTTCGTGCGCGACGACGCCCTGAACCTGGTTGGCGGTATCCGCGGCATCGATCAGCCCGGAATTGACGTACACGATCTGCCCGCCCGCCACGAAGGCGTTGATCGAGGGATCGGCGATCAGCACAACCTTGCCGTTGGCAGGGTTGAGGCCGGCGGCGGTGAACAGCGGCCTGGCCATGTCCGCGAGCAGCGCTTCGGTTTCGGCATCGCGGAGCACCGATTGCGCCATCGCCGGTCGCGACGCAAAGGCGGCGAGGCAGAGCATCGCGAGCAGCGTGGCCAATCGGTGGATGCGCGCCATGATCGATACTCCCCGGGGACTCGTTCGAAGGGCTGCCCTGGCAACAAGGCCCTGAACCTACACTGAAAGACCCCGGCGCGGCAGGGCTGCCGCGCCGGGGCACTTGTTCAGGCGCCGAAGGTCCGCTGCCACCAGCCGCGACGGGGCTGGCCTTCCTCGGACGGGGCCTCGGCTTCGGCAGCCGGTTCCTCGGCAGCGGGTGCTTCCTGCGCGACCGGCGCTTCGACGGCGGGAGCCTCGGGTGCTGCCTCGGCGACCGTGTCCGCCTTCTTGCGGCGGGTGCGCTTGGGCTTGGCCGGCGCTTCCTCGGCGGGCGCCTCGGCCGCGGCCGGTGCGGCCTCGGCCTCGACGTCCGCCTTCTTGCGGCGGGTGCGCTTGGGCTTGGCCGGTGCCTCCTCGGCCGGCGTTTCGACCGCAGCCGGTGCTTCCTCCGCAGGCGCGGCGTCGACATCGGCCTTCTTGCGACGGGTGCGCTTCGGCTTGGCCGGGGCGGGTTCCGCCTCGACTTCCGCTTCTACGGCGATCGGCGCAGGTGCCGCTTCGGCAACCGGCTCGGGCTCGGCCACAGGTGCCTCGGCGTCGACGGTCTCGCCGGCGTCCTCGGCTGCCTGCTCGGCACCCTCTTCGCCTGCACCGCGACGGCCACCGCGACGACCGCGACGACGGCGCTTGCGATTCCGCTCGCCTTCCTCGCGCTGCGCGGCGCTTTCCTCGGTCTCCGCAGCGGCTTCGACCTCGGCATCCGCCGGCTCGGCGTCGTCCGCTTCGACGTCACCCTCGGCACCGTCGGTCTCGCTCTGCTCATCCTGGCCGGCGTCGCCTTCCTCACGACCGCGACGCCCGCGACCGCGACGGCGGCGACGGCGCTTGCCGCGGCCTTCGCCCTCGCCACGCTCCTGGCGCTCGCCGCGCTCGCCGCGCTCGCGCGGCTCGGCGGCTTCGGCTTCCGCCTCGGCTTCGAGCTCTTCTTCCTCTTCCTCGATTTCCTCGACGAAGTCCTCTTCCGGCTCCTCGAGCAGCGGCTCGATCTTCGGCGCATAGGCCGGCGGCGGGCCCGAGGCCTCCACCGTCATGCGCGCGCCTTCCAGCTCGCCGTCCGCCTCGACCTCGATCAGCACGCCGTAGCGATCCTCGATCTCGGCCAGCTCGCCGCGCTTCTTGTTGAGCACGTAGAAGGCCGCTTCCTGGCTGGCGCGCAGCAGGATTTCGGAGCCACGGCCGCGGGCGGCCTCGTCCTCGATCATGCGCAGCGCGGACAGGCCCGCCGAGGAGGCGGTGCGGACCAGGCCCGTGCCCTCGCAATGCGGGCAGGTGCGGGTGGAGGCTTCGAGCACGCCGGTGCGCAGGCGCTGGCGGCTCATTTCCATCAGGCCGAAGGCCGAAATGCGACCGACCTGGATGCGGGCGCGATCGTTCTTCAGCGCCTCCTTCATCGCCTTCTCGACCTTACGGACGTTGGACGAGTGATCCATGTCGATGAAGTCGATCACGACCAGGCCCGCCATGTCGCGCAGGCGGAGCTGGCGGGCGATTTCCTGGGCGGCCTCGAGATTGGTCGCGGTCGCGGTCTGCTCGATATTGTGCTCGCGCGTCGAGCGGCCGGAGTTGATGTCAATCGAGACCAGCGCCTCGGTCGGGTTGATCACCAGATAGCCGCCGGACTTCAGCTGCACCACGGGATGGTACATCGCCGACAGCTGCTCCTCGACGCCGGCGCGCTGGAACAGCGGCACCGCGTCGGCATATTGCCGCACCTTGCGGGCATGGCTCGGCATCAGGAGCTTCATGAAGTCCTTGGCCTGGCGATAGCCTTCCTCGCCCTCGACGATCACCTCGTCGATGTCGCGATTATAGATATCGCGGATCGCGCGCTTCATCAGGTCGCTGTCGCCATAGACCAGCGCGGGTGCCGACGAGGTCAGCGTCTTCTCGCGAATCTCGTCCCACAGCCGGGCGAGATAGTCGAAGTCGCGCTTGATCTCGGTCTTGGTGCGCTGGAGGCCGGCGGTGCGGACGATGCAGCCCATCGAGGCGGGCAGCTTGAGGTCCGCCATGATGCCCTTGAGGCGCTTGCGATCGGCGGCCGAGCTGATCTTGCGCGAGATGCCGCCGCCATGCGCGGTGTTCGGCATCAGCACGCAGTAGCGGCCGGCGAGGCTGAGATAGGTGGTCAGCGCCGCGCCCTTGTTGCCGCGCTCTTCTTTGACGACCTGGACCAGCAGCACCTGGCGGCGGCGGATCACGTCCTGGATCTTGTAGCGGCGGCGCAGGTTCATGCGGCGCTGGCGCAGCGCCTCGGCCTCGTCGCCATTGCCGCCACGGCCGCGGCGACGGCGGTTGCCCTGCGGCGCATCCTCGCCTTCGGAGACTTCCTCGTCGTCGTGCGGACGCTCGACCACTTCCACGCCATCCTCATGGTCCTCATGGTCGTGGTGATCGTCGTGGTGATCGTCGTCGTCATCCCCATCGGCCTCGCGCAGCGCGGCTTCCTGCGCGGCATGCTCGGCCTCTTCGCGCAGCAGGGCTTCGCGATCTTCCTTGGGGATCTGGTAATAGTCGGGATGGATTTCCGAGAAGGCAAGGAAGCCGTGGCGGTTGCCGCCGTAGTCGACAAAGGCCGCCTGCAGCGACGGCTCGACCCGGGTCACCTTCGCGAGATAGATATTGCCCTTGAGCTGCTTGCGCTCAGCGGACTCGAAGTCAAATTCCTCGATTCGATTCCCTTTGACGACGGCCACGCGGGTTTCTTCCCGGTGGCGTGCGTCGATCAGCATACGCATGGTCATTTATGATTCTCCGGGCGCGCCGGCACAGTTCCTCGAAGGAATGGGGCGCGAGCGCGCGATACAAGAAGCGCACCCGCCGGCCAGTGAGGCCGAATCGGGTGGCGCGGGTTTCAAAAACTGCTGTTGCTGCACGGGCACGAGCGGACCAGCGGTCCCCTTGCTCCACCATCGCCACGCTGCCGGCCGCGAGGGCCTGGCGATGCGGACGGTGGGGAAATTGCCTCATGCGAACGTCAACCTGAACTGTCGCGACAAAAGAAGCGTCGCGGGCCTTATCCGGCGCAGTGCCGGAAGCATTCCTTGCCTAGCACCGTGATGTCGTTGCGGCAACTGGTGGTGCAGGGGCAAGATATCGTCCCCCGGCGGCCATAAAGCCTTTCCGGGAATTTCGATCCCCCGCGTGTCGCACATGGGTGTTGGCAACTGGTTAACCAAGCCACTCGTGCCGATTTCCGGACTGGACCGCGCGCTTGGGTGCGCGGCATAGCGGCGCGGTGTCGTGGATCCTGCTTCTGCTCGCCGGCTGGATGACCGGTCTGTCCGGCTGGGTGGAGGGTGCGGCGGCATTCCGCATCGAGCGCGACGCGCTGGTGGTGGCGGTGGGTGATGCCGAGGCGATCCGGTTCGCGTGGCGCGCCCCCGATTACAGCGTCAGCCTGGCGATGCCCGTCCCGGTGGTCTCGGCCCGCGGGCCGCTGCCAAGGGTGCGGGGCGCGGCAGGGCTGCCGCTCGTCGTGCTCGATCCGGGACATGGCGGGCGCGATCCGGGCGCACCCGGCCCCGACGGCGTCACGGAGAAGGCGCTGACGCTCGCTGCCGCCCGCACGATCCGCGACGCGCTGCTCGCCTCGGGGCGGGTGCGCGTGGCGATGACGCGCGAGGACGATTCGTTCGTGCCGCTGCAGCAGCGCAGCGAGATGGCGCGCCAGCTGGGCGCGGCACTGTTCCTCTCCCTCCACTGCGACAGCGCCGGCGATCCGCTGGCGTCGGGCGGCACGCTGTACACCCTCTCCGAAGTCGCCTCCGACAAGGAGGCGGCCCGGATGGCGGCGCGGGAGAACCGGGCCGACCTGCTTGCCGGCGTCGATCTGGGCAGCGCGCGCGTCGACATTGCCTCGCTGCTGATCGACCTGAGCCAGCGACGGACGATGGCCGTGTCGGCGCGCTATGCCGATCTGCTCGCCCGCGAGGTCGCACCGGCCCTGCATCTGCACACCCGCCCGCGCCGCATGGCGGCGCTGATGGTGCTGAAGGCCCCTGACATGCCCTCGGTGCTGTTCGAGCTCGGCTATGTCTCGAACGCGCAAGACGCACGTACGCTGGCGTCGAGCGCGGGCCGCGAACGGCTTGCCGCTGCGGTGCGCCGGGCGACCGAAATCTTCCTCGCCACCCGTTGATCCCGGACAAGGCGCGGGCGCGGCTCCCTTTCTTCCATCCGAAAAGGTGCTACACCGCGCGCCGCATGGCCGACGGCGTCCCTTCCGATACTCCCCAGCGTAGCGAACGCGTACCCGGCCGCTGGGCGCGGTTGCGGCGACGCTGGTGGTTCCGCACCCTTGCCGTGCTGGCGCTGCTCGCCGGACTGCTGGTGCTTGGCCTTTGGCTGCTCGTCGCGCGCGACCTGCCCTCGGTCAACAAACTGCGCAGCTACGAGCCGCAATTGCCCAGCTATGTCCGCTCTGCCGAGGGCACGCCGATCCACGCCTATGCCCAGATGCGGCGCGTGCAGCTGAGCTACAACGAGTTCCCGCCGCTGCTGGTGCGCGCTTTCATGGCCGCCGAGGACCGCACCTTCTTCTCGCACCACGGCCTCGACTTTCCGGGCCTGGTACGCGCGGCGGGCGAGGGGCTGATCCGCGGCAAGACGCCGCGCGGCACGTCCACCATCACCCAGCAGGTCGCCAAGAATCTCGGCGTCGGCAACGAGGCGAGTTACACGCGCAAGCTGAAGGAGGCGATCCTCGCCTGGCGGATCGAGGATACGCTCAGCAAGCAGCAGATCATGGAATTGTACCTCAATTTCATCGAGCTGGGGCGCAATTCCGGCGGCGTGGCGGCGGCGAGCGACGCCTATTTCGGCAAGCCGCTCGACAAGCTGAGCCTTGCCCAGATGGCCTATCTGGCGATCCTTCCCAAGGGCCCGGCCAATTACGATCCCGATCGCAATACCCAGCGCGCGCTCGATCGCCGCAACTGGGTGCTGGGCGAGATGCTGCGGAACGGCTTCATCAACCGGGCGCAGCATGACGAGGCGGTGGCGTCGCCGCTCGGCACCGTGCCGCGCCAGACGCCGCGGTTCGAGCGGGTCGGCGGCTATTTCGTCGAGGAAGTCCGCCGCCAGCTCGCCCGAACCTTCGGCGAAAATCCGGACGACGGGCCATACAGCGTATATGGCGGCGGCCTGTGGGTGCGCAGCTCGCTCGATCCCAAGATCCAGGCCTATGCACAGCGGGCGCTGCGCGACGGCTTGTTGCGGTTCGATCGCGGGCGCGGCTGGTCGGGGCCGATCGGCAAGGCGCCGTTCGAAGGCGACGGCTGGTATTCGGCGTTCGTCTCCAAGAACATCGGCGTCGATTACGACAATTGGCGTGCTGCAGTGGTGATCGCCCGCGATTCGCGCAGCGCGCAGCTCGGCTTCGACGATGGCGACACCGGCACGATGTCCGCCAGCGCCGCCGCGATGCCGATCCGCGGCAGGGGCGGTCATGCCTTCGACGCGATCAAGGTCGGCGACATCCTCGCCGTTGCCCCGGAGGGCGGGCAATGGGGCCTGCGCAGCGTGCCCCGGATCTCGGGCGGGATGGTCGTCGAGGATCCCGCGACCGGCCGGGTGCTGGCAATGCAGGGCGGTTTCGATTCGCGCCTCCAGGCCTTCAACCGCGCCACCCAGGCGACCCGCCAGCCGGGCTCGACGATCAAGCCGATCGTCTATGCCGCCGCGCTCGAGAACGGGATGACCCCTGCCTCGATCGTCGTCGATGGCCCCTTCTGCGTATGGCAGGGTGCCGGGCTCGGCCAGAAGTGCTTCCGCAACTTCGGCAATGCCCGCGGCGCCGGCCCGCACACGCTGCGCTGGGGCATCGAGCAGTCGCGCAACCTGATGACGGTGCAGATCGCCAACGCCACCGGCATGGACAAGGTGGTCGACGTGATCCAGCGGCTGGGCGTGTCGAAGAACCGGCTGCCGCCCTATCTTTCCTATGCGCTCGGCGCGGGCGAGACCACGGTGCTGCGCATGGTCAACGCCTATTCGATCCTGGTGAATCAGGGCCGTGCACTCAACCCCACGCTGATCGACTTCGTCCAGGATCGCCGCGGCCGCGTGATCTTCCCGGCGGGGTGGCGCGCCTGTTCGGGCTGCAATGCGCGCGACTGGGACGGAAAGTCGATGCCGCGCCCGATCGTCCGCGCGCGCCAGCTGATCGATCCGATGGTCGCCTATCAGATGGTCCACATCACCGAGGGCGTGATCCAGCGCGGCACTGCGACGGTGCTGCGCGACCTTGGCCGTCCGATGATGGGCAAGACCGGCACCACCACCGGCCCGACGGACGTGTGGTTCGTCGGCGGGACCCCGCAGATGATCGGCGGGCTTTATCTGGGCTATGATACGCCGTCCAATCTCGGCGGCTATGCGCAGGGCGGGGTGATCGCGGCGCCGATCTTCAAGGAGTTCGCGATCCCGGCCTATGCGGGGCTGGAGCCGCTGCCCTTCGTCGCGCCCCCGGGCGTCCGCATGGTGCGGATCGATCGCGGCAGCGGTCGTCCGGTGCAGGGCGGCTGGCCGAGCGACGACCCGCTCTCCTCGATCATCTGGGAAGCCTTCCGCCCCGATACGGATCCGCGGCGCACGCGCCGCACCGCGAACGAGGAGGCGCCCGTCGCCGCCGCGACCGCGCCGGTGCAGCGCAAGACGGACAAGCAGACCGACAGCGACTTCTTGCAACGGCAGGGCGGAATCTACTAGCGGATCGCGCGCACCCTATATGGCATGAGATCGCCGCATCGTCCGGGATGCGGCCGGCGGATACTTCGGAAGGTTTGGAACATGCGCGCTGAAGCGCAGGCATATGTCGACAAGATCAACGCGGCCCTCGCGCTGCTGCGCCGCTCGCTCGACTGGGACCGCGCGCTGCGCCGCCTGGACGAGCTGAACGCGCGCGTGGAAGATCCCACGCTGTGGAACGACGCCAAGAAGGCGCAGGACGTGATGCGCGAGCGTCGCCGCCTCGACGAATCGATCAGCGCGACGCGCGCGATCGAGAGCGAGCTCAACGACACGGTCGAGCTGATCGAGATGGCCGAGGCCGAGGGCGACGAGGAGATGGCGGTCGACGGCACCGCGAGCCTGCGCGCGCTCGCCGAGCGGTCCGATGCCGACAAGGTGAAGGCGCTGCTCTCGGGCGAGGCCGATCCCAACGACACCTATGTCGAGATTAACGCCGGCGCCGGCGGCACCGAGTCGAACGACTGGGCCGAGATGCTGCAGCGCATGTACACGCGCTGGGCCGAGCGCCACGGCTACAAGGTCGAGCTGGTCGACTATCACGCCGGCGAGCAGGCGGGCATCAAGTCCGCGACGCTGCTGTTCAAGGGCGAGAACGCGTACGGCTATGCCAAGACCGAGAGCGGCGTGCACCGCCTCGTGCGCATCAGCCCGTTCGATTCGAACGCGCGCCGCCAGACCAGCTTCGCCAGCGTCTGGGTCTATCCGGTGATCGACGACAATATCGACATCGAGATCAACGAGAGCGAGCTGCGCATCGACACCTATCGCGCCTCGGGCGCGGGCGGCCAGCACATCAACACCACCGATTCGGCGGTGCGCATCACCCACTTGCCGACCGGCATCGTCGTGCAGTGCCAGAACCAGCGTTCGCAGCACAAGAACCGCGCCGAGGCCTATAACCAGCTCCGCGCCCGCCTGTACGAGCGCGAGCTCGCCGAGCGTGAAGCAGCGGCCAACGCGGTCAACGCCACCAAGACCGATATCGGCTGGGGCCACCAGATCCGCTCCTACGTCCTCCAGCCCTACCAGCTGGTGAAGGACCTGCGCACCGGCGTGACCTCCACGGCACCGAGCGACGTGCTCGACGGCGATCTCGACAGCTTCATGGCCGCCGCGCTAGCACAGCGCGTGACGGGCGAGGCCGTCATGGTGGAGGATGTCGATTGACCCTGGCGCGGCCCCTGCTGCTCGGCGCGACGCTGCTGCTCCTGGCGGCGTGCGACGGCAGTCCCCGGGGGCCGGGCAACCAGAGCCATGAGTCGTCGATCACCGGCTTCCCCGCGGCGGACCGGCCGGTGGCGACGATCGTCTCCTCGCGCTGGTCGAACGAGGAAGAGCGCGACCGGCTGAACGAGGCCGGCACGGTGATGAACCTGGCCGGCATCAAGCCGGGCATGACCGTCGCCGACATCGGCGCGGGCGAGGGCTATTACACGATCCGTCTCGGCCAGCGTGTCGGTGCCAAGGGGCGGGTGGTCGCCGAGGACATCGTTCCCGATTACATCAGCGCGCTGGCGACCCGCGTGGTGCGCGAGAAGCTGGACAATGTCAGCGTGCGCCTCGGCCTGCCCGCCGATCCGCGGTTGCCCGAGAACAGCTTCGATCGCGTGCTGATGGTGCACATGTACCACGAGATCGAATCGCCCTACGAGTTCCTGTGGCGGCTGCGGCCATCGCTGGCGCCGGGCGGGCAGGTCGTGGTGGTCGATGCCGATCGCCAGACCGAGAATCACGGCACGCCGCCGGCGCTGCTGAAGTGCGAGTTCGCGGCGGTAGGCTATGCGCAGGTATCGATGCGGCCGATGCCCTCGGCCGGCGGCTATATGGCGGTGTTCGAGGCGCAGGGCGGCCGCCCCGAGCCCGAAGCGATCCGCGCCTGCAAGTCCGGCGCGCATGCCAAGGCGGTGACGCCGAAGCCCAACGGCGCGCACGAGTAAGGAAAGCTATTTCCTCCCCCTGGCGGGGGAGGAAACACTCGGCTGAAAGCGCTTAGAAGAACAGCAGGGATGACTTCCCCTCCCACACCGGCTAATCCCGCGCGACCCATGACTGACGCAACCGACACCCAGCGCGACTGGCGCGACACCGTCTTCCTGCCGAAGACCGATTTCCCGATGAAGGCCGGCCTTGCTGCCAAGGAGCCCGCCATCCTCGAGCGCTGGGCGAAGATTAGCCTCTACAGCAAGCTGCGCGAGGCCCGCGCCGGCCGCGAGCGCTTCCTGCTGCACGACGGCCCGCCCTACGCCAATGGCGACATCCATATGGGCCATGCGCTCAACAAGATCCTCAAGGACATCGTCGTCCGCAGCCAGAGCCTGATGGGCAAGGACGCGCCCTATGTCCCCGGCTGGGACTGCCACGGCCTGCCGATCGAGTGGAAGGTCGAGGAAGCGTACCGCGCCAAGAAGCTCAACAAGGACGAAGTCGACCCCGTCGCCTTCCGCGCCGAATGCCGCGCCTATGCCGAGAAATGGGTGGCGGTGCAGCGCGGCCAGTTCGAGCGGCTCGGCATCCTGGGCGACTGGGACGATCCCTATCTCACCATGAAGTTCGACGCCGAGGCGCGGATCGCGGCTGAGCTGCTCAAGTTCGCCGAGAGCGGCCAGCTCTATCGCGGCGCCAAGCCGGTGATGTGGTCGCCGGTGGAGAAGACCGCGCTGGCCGAGGCCGAGGTCGAATATGAGGACATCACCTCGACGCAGATCGACGTGGCGTTCGAGATCATCGAGGCGCCGAACGCCCCCGAGCTGGTCGGTGCGCATGCGGTGATCTGGACGACCACGCCGTGGACGATCCCGGTGAACCAGGCTTTGGCCTATGGCGAGGGGATCGAGTACGTCGTCGGCCTGCTGTTCGAAGGCGAAGCAGGTTATGTGACGCCCGGGCAAGAGATTCCGTTGATCCGGGAGCGTGGTCTCTACATCGTAGCGGCTGATCTCAAAGAGAAGTTCGAGGAGCGTATAGGGCGGACTCTCCACGAGCGCGGACGGATCAAGGGCTCTGACCTCGCCGGCGCCGTCGCCCGGCACCCGATGCACGCGCTGGGCGGCTTTTTCGCCAAGCCGCGGCCGTTCCTGCCTGGCGACTTCGTCACCACCGATGCGGGTACCGGGCTCGTGCATATGGCGCCGGACCATGGCGAGGACGATTTCCTGCTGTGCAAGGCGCACGGCATCGATCCTGTCTTCGCGGTCGACGGCGCGGGCATGTACCGTGCCGACTGGCTGTGGCTCGGCGGCCAGGGATCAGTGATCAACA
The DNA here is from genome assembly GCF_025960285.1 of Sphingomonas sp. R1. Lineage (GTDB taxonomy): Bacteria > Pseudomonadota > Alphaproteobacteria > Sphingomonadales > Sphingomonadaceae > Sphingomonas. Next base: position 2,788,295 of record NZ_CP110111.1, read on the forward strand.
AGAAGTTCGTCAGCGCCGAAGGCCCGATCTGTTCGGACCTGCGCGCCGCCGGCGCGCTGCTCGCCGCCTCGGACGACTTCCAGCACAGCTATCCGCACAGCTGGCGGAGCAAGGCGAAGATCATCTTCCGCGCGACCCCGCAGTGGTTCATTCCGATGGATCGGAGCGCGAATAGCGACCTGCCGGGGGCAGGTCGCAGCGCGGAGAGCGGCGCGCAAGGCGCGCCGTCGGGCGGCAACGCCCCCACCCTCCGCGAAATCGCGCTCGATTCGATCGAACGCACCCGCTGGGTGCCGGAGCGCTCGATCAACCGCATCCGCGCGATGGTGGAGGGACGCCCGGACTGGGTGATCAGCCGCCAGCGCGCCTGGGGCGTGCCGATCGCGCTCTACGTCAACCGCGCGACCGGCGACTATCTGCGCGATCCGGCGGTCAACGCCCGCATCCTCGACGCCTTCCGCGCCGGCGGGGCCGATGCCTGGTTCCAGGCCGACCACCAGGCGCTGCTCGGCCCCGACTACCGGGCCGAGGACTATGAGGTCGTCACCGACATTCTCGACGTGTGGTTCGACAGCGGCTCGACCCACAGCTTCGTGATCGAGGCGCGCTACGGTGAGGGCGTCCGCGCCAATCTCTATCTCGAAGGCTCGGACCAGCATCGCGGCTGGTTCCAGTCGTCGCTTCTCGAATCGTCGGGTACGCGCGGCCGGGCGCCCTATGACGCGGTGCTCACCCATGGCTTCGCGCTCGACGGCCAGGGCAAGAAGATGTCCAAGTCGCTCGGCAACGTCGTCGATCCGCTGAAGATCATCGGCGAGAGCGGCGCGGACATCCTGCGCCTCTGGGTCGCACAGACCGATTATTTCGACGACGTCCGCATCGGCAAGGAAGTGCTGGCCGGCACCGGCGACGCGTACCGCAAGATCCGCAACACCTTCCGCTATCTGCTCGGCGCGCTCGACGGGTTCGGCGAGGCGGAGAAGGTGGCGGTCGCCGACATGCCCGAGCTGGAGCGCTATGTGCTCCACAAGCTGGCGGCGCTCGATGCGGAGCTGCGGTCGGCGGCGGAGGCGTTCGAGTTCAACCGCTATGCGCGCGCGCTCGGCGACTTCATGAACGAAGACCTCTCGGCCTTCTTCTTCGATATCCGCAAGGATTGCCTCTACTGCGATGCGGAAAGCGATCCCAAGCGCCGCGCCTATCGCACCGTGCTGGACGTGCTGTTCCACGCGCTGGTCCGCTACGCCGCGCCGATCCTCGCCTTCACCGCCGAGGAAGTGTGGCAGAGCCGGTACCCTAGCGAGGACGGATCGGTTCACGAGCTGGAATGGCCGGTGCTGCCGGAGGGCACCTCGGTCGAGCATGACTGGACCGCGATCCGCGCGCTGCGCCAGACCGTCACCGAAGCGATCGAGCCCTATCGCCGCGAGAAGAAGGTGCGCTCCAGCCTCGAGGCCGAGGTGACGGTGCCGACGCTGCCGATGCCGGCCGAGGAGCTCACCGAGCTGTTCATCGTGGCCAAGGTCGAATCCGGCGCCGATGTCATGGTCACGCCCACCGATCGCCACAAATGCGGCCGGTGCTGGCGCCATCTTCCCGAAGTGACGCAGGACGGGGCGCTGTGCGACCGCTGCGAAAAGGTGGTGTCGGAATGAAGTCGGTGCGGATTTTCGGTTTTGCGGCCGCGCTCGGCGTGTTCCTGCTCGACCAGCTGACCAAGTACATCGTCACCGGCCCGCTCGGGCTGGTGGTGCAGAATGATTCGATGACGCTCGCGCCGATCTTCGACCTGCGCTTCGTCAAGAATATCGGCGTGTCGCTGGGCCTGCTTTCGGCCAACAGCCCGACGACGCGCTGGCTGCTGGTGCTGATGACGGCGTGCATCGCCATTGGTGTGTGCGTGTGGATGCTGCGCGAGAAGAAGACCGGCGACGTGGTCGCGCTCGGCTTGGTGCTGGGCGGCGCGTGCGGCAACATCCTCGATCGCTCGCGCCTCGGCTATGTCGTCGATTTCGCCGACCTGCATTTCGGCGAGTGGCGCCCCTTTTTGGTCTTCAACGTGGCCGATGCCGCGATTACCATCGGCGTGGTGATCCTGCTGCTCCGTGCCCTGCTCGTTCGCGACAAGAACCCCAAGTCGCCTGCCCCTGTGGAGAAGAAATTCAATGCGTAAGTTGATCCTCGTCGCGACCGGCGTCGCCCTGGTGGCCTCGCTCTCGGGGTGCGGCAAGAAGGGGTATGATCGGGCGCGTCCGGACGAGTTCGCGGTGGCCCGCCAGGCACCGCTGGTGATCCCGCCCGATTTCTCGCTGCGTCCGCCGCAGCCGGGTGCGGCGCGGCCGCAGGATACCAACCCGTCCGACCAGGCGCTGGAAGCGCTGTTCGGCGGCACCGCGGCGCGCAGCCCGGCCGAGACCGCGACGCTCGATCAGGCCGGTGCCGCGAGCGCCGATGCCGGCGTGCGCAGCAATGCCGGCAGCCCGTCGACCACGGTGGTCGACAAGGGCAAGACCACGCAGGACATCCTCAAGTCGCCCCAGGGCGACAACAAGGATGCGAGCGCCACGACGCCGCAGTGATCGATCGCCTCTTGGCGTGAAAAGAAAAGCGCCGGTCCGCATCCCGCGGGCCGGCGCTTTTGCTTTGTCGGACGGAGCGCCCGGGAGCCGTCAGGGGCGGCCCCCCGCCGCCCCCCTTTGCGCGATCAGAAGCTGACGCCGATCGATCCGATCACGCTGGCCTTTGCCGCGTCCTTGCCGCTGGGCGTGGGGAAGGCGGCGTCGGTATCCACATAGGCGACGCCGAAGGTCAGCGCCTTGTAGGTAAAGGCCGCGCCCAGGCTCCAGTCGGAATATTCCTTGCCGATCGCCAGCCAGTCCGGGCCGAAGGTGTGGCCGAGATGGCCGGTGAGGCTGATCGGCGTGTGCGGCACCGCGGCGGAGAGATCGCCGGCCAGATAGAGATTGTCCTGCTTCGGGAGCGTGCCCCCTTGGCCTTGGTCGAGCTCGAGCGCCTTCTGCTTCGGCGCGTAATTGGCGGTCGCCTTGGCCGTCACCGGACCGATCGCATAGGACACCGAGACATAGGGCTCGATGAAGTCCGAGGACGACTTGTCGGTGCTCTTGTTGCGGGTGCCGGGATAGACATAATAGAGCGCGCCGACATCGAGCGTCACACCGTTCTTGAACGCATGCTTGTAGCCGGCGATCAGGTCGATTTCCTGGTGCGCGGTGCCGTGCGCGGTGACGTAGTTGTCGACCGAAGACCCCCAGAAGCTCACGTAGAAGCCCGAGGCGTGGCTGATCGTGGCGCCGCCCTGCACGGCGAAATTGCCGTCGGTCTGCGAGATGCCGCGAAACTTGTAATCGCTGATCAGCGTCGCGCTGCCGTTGATCGTGATGGCCGGCGCCGGGGCCGGAGCAGCCTCTTGCGCCAGCGCAGGGGCGGTGGTGGCGAGCAGCAGCGCGCCGAGGCTGATCGAGGTGAAGCGCATGGAATCCCTTTCAAGTGCAAATAAAGGGTTCCTGCCTGCTGCCACCGGCATCGCATGGGATCGGGCTCTGCGGCCCCGCGACTTCCGGTTTGCAACAAAACATTGCCGGAAGCCGGGGGGTGAACGCAACCTTCTTCGGGAACGCCGCCCGAGTTTGTAATGTAGTGTTGCTGCAGCGCCACATTGAGTCCCGCCGCCGCGGCGGCAGCGTGGCGCGCAATCAGGCCAGTTCGAAGATCGCGTCGACTTCGACGGCGGCGCCGAGCGGCAACGCCGCGACGCCGACCGCGCTGCGCGCATGACGGCCCGACTCGCCGAACAGCGCCTGCATCAGTTCCGACGCGCCATTCGCAACCTTGGGCTGATCGGTGAAATCGACGGTGGAGTTGACGAACACGCCCAGCTTCACCACCCGCTTCACGCGCGACAGATCGCCGTCCAGCGCCTTCTTGATCTGCGCGACGAGCATCAGGCCGCAGCGCTGCGCCGCTTCGGTGCCAAAGGCGATGTCGCGGTCTTCACCGAGACGGCCGGTCATCAGCGCGCCGTCCTTGAACGGCAGCTGGCCGGAGACGTGGAGCAGCCCGCCGGCCTCGACGACCGGAACATAGGCGGCGACGGGAGCGGCGGCCTCGGGCAGGGCGAGGCCAAGCTCGGCGAGCTTGCGATCGATAGCAGTGGTCATGCCCGATCCCAACCACCGGGTGCGGGCAGGGTCAAGGGGCGGACTCAGGCCCGGGCGAAGCGCTCCAGGATCCAGCGCTCTGCCTCGCGCCAGTCGTCGATCCGGGCATGGGCATGCGGGGCGGGCGGTACCTTGGGCGCAAGGCTCGGCTCGGCCACCATGTGCAGCCGGAACACGTCGGGCGCATGTTTGGCGACCGATTCGTGATGCACGGCGAGATCGTCGACGAATACCGCTACCGGCGCGCCGTGCTCCGCCACCAACCTCGCGACCGGGCCCCCCTTGCCGCCCTGGTTGCACTCCACCCGGTGGACGATGCCGTGATTCGCCAGCTGGGTGATGCGATGATCGCGGCAATGGTCCTGCAGGTTCGTGAGCACGATGATATCGGCAATTTCGGCAATGCGGCCCAGCGCCGCGCGGGCATGCGGGACGAGCGTCTGGCGTTCCATTTCGGCGGGGAAAAAGCCGTCGAGCAATGCCCACATTTCCTGGGCCTCCAACGTGCTGCCGTCGCCGCGACGGCGCATCGACTCGGCAAAGTCGCTGCCGTTGAGCGCAAAATCGATGTCGTGCGTGTCACCCAGCCATTCGCCGAAATGGCGCACCATGTGCAACAGCACCTCGTCGCAATCGGTGATCAGAAGCGGTTTCATGCCTGTTCCAGCGTTTGACGTGCGGCGACCAGCGCGGCCGGGGGTAGATCAAGCGCATCGGCGCAGGCGATCAGATCGGGCTCGTAGGATTCGAGAAAGCCCAGCGTCGCAGCGAGTAGCGCAGGCTCACCAGCGCGGGCGCGCAGCGTGGCGGGATCGAGGCCGGTCAGGTCCAGCAGGCGATTCGCCCGACCCGATTCGCCGAGCACCCAGACAAGCGCCTGTAGTGCTATCATTTCCGGATTTGTCACTGCGTCCGCCATGGCCTAACACCCCCGGAAAGTAGAGGGTAGCGCGTGCCAAAAAGAGTACTCGTTGTCGAGGACAACGAATTGAACCTGAAGCTGTTCTGCGACCTGTTGCGGGCGCACGGCTATGAGGCCGAGCCGGTCCGCGACGGGCGCGAGGCCGTGCCCGCGGCACGTCGTTTCCGGCCCGATCTGGTGATCATGGACGTGCAGTTGCCGCACGTCACCGGCTTCGAGCTGATCCGCCAGATGCAGATGGACGCAGCGCTTGGCCGCATCCCGATCATGGCGGTGACCGCCTATTCGAGCCATGAGGACGAGGAGCGGATTCGCGCTGCCGGCGCGCGCTCCTATGTCGCCAAGCCGATCTCGCTTGCGCGATTCGTCGACCAGGTCGAGAAGCTGATGGCGACGGTGGGGGATGCCGATGCAGCGAAAACGCCGGACCCCCGCGAGGATCCGGCGCGATAAGATCGAACCGTGCGGGCGCGGATATCGCGCCCGGCAGGATTACTTGATCTTCGCTTCCTTGAAGTCGACATGCTTGCGCACGACCGGGTCGTACTTGCGGAAGCTCAGCTTCTCGGTCTGCGTGCGCGGATTCTTCTTGGTGACATAGAAGAAGCCCGTATCCGCCGTGCTGACGAGCTTGATCTTTACGGTGGTCGGCTTTGCCATGACCCGGAACCCTTGATTCGTGCGAAAAGAAAAGAGCGGCGCGCTTGTGAGCACACCGCTGACAGGCGAAGGCGGATGCGCGAATCACACGGAAAAGTCAAGCATCGTGCGATGCACTGCATCGATGAGGCTGATCGAGATAATGCGAGCGTATGGCTGGCTGCGCGCGGGAACCCGATCCACTATGTCGATCGTTATCGGCACGAATCGACTTTTCCAGGAAGGACACCCATGGCTGAAAATCCCGCCCTCGCAACGCCGACCGATCTCAACCGGAACGACACGAAGAGCGTCGCGGAAGCCCTGAACAGCGCGCTTGCCGATTGCTTCACCCTCTATTTCAAGACCAAGAACTTCCACTGGCACGTCTCGGGGCCGCATTTCCGGGACTACCACCTGCTCCTCGACGATCAGGCCGCGCAGATCCTGGGCGTGACCGACGCGATCGCCGAGCGCGTGCGCAAGACCGGCAACACCACGCTGCGCTCGATCGGCGACATCGCGCGTCGCCAGACGATTTCGGACAATGATGCGGAATTCGTGGCGCCGGGCGACATGCTCGCCGAATTGCGCGACGACAATCTCAAGCTGGTCGAGAGCTTCCGTGCGGTGAAGGAAGCCGCCGAGGATGCCAAGGATAATGCCACCAGCGGCATTGTCGACGAGTGGACCGACCAGGCCGAAGAGCGTGCCTGGTTCCTGTTCGAGGCCAGCCGCAAGGGCTGAGCCGAAGCCGGCCGGCGCGTGCCCCTCAGGCCGCGTCGGCCGTTTGCCGCGTTACTTGATCGCGGCCAGGTCGGTCTCGACCTTCTTCAGCATGTCATCGGTCAGCGCGCCGTTCGAGAAGGGCTGCACCGCGCGCAGGCTCATTGCCTTGAACTGGTCCAGCGCCGGGTGCGACGACAGGCCGGGAATATCCGCATCCAGCACCGCCTTGGCCTTCTCGTCGGCGATCAGGGATTCGATCGGCGTGTCGAGGCTGAACTTGGCGGCGGACGCAGCCGCAGGGGCAGTCGGCGCCGCGGCGGGGGTCTGCTGCGCCATCGCGGCGGGGCTGATCACGGCCGCGGCGAGCGCGCAGGCGACAAGAAGCTTCATTGGAAAGGCTCTCCCTCATCGGGCGCACGACCGCGCCCGCAAGGAAACGCTATCCACGAAATGCGGCAGCTTTGCGAATCGTTCAGCGGCCGGGGCCGTCCAGGGTCAGCAGCCACATATCGGGTACCGCGCCGATGCGGAGCGGGACACCGCTGGTGCCGATGCCTGCGGTAACCAGCACGTCGCGGCCGGGTTCGCGAATTAGCCCACAGGCGTAGCGGCGGCCGTAGCGCGACGCCGTCTTGATCGGCCCGAGGAGCGGCGGGGCTATCTGCCCGCAATGGGTGTGGCCGGCGAGCACCAGCGGCAGATCGGGCGGCAGCATCGGCGCGACATCGGGCGTATGGCTCAGCACCAGTACGGGGCCGGGTAGGGCGTAGGCGGCGCGGATCAGGCGACTCGGCCGGAACTTGCCGTGATAGAGATCGTCGGCCCCCGCGATCGTCAGTGCGCCGCGCCGTACCGCCTGGTTGCGCAGCACGGTGATGCCGGCGGCCGCAAGGCGGGGCGGCAGATCGGTGGCGCCGGCATCCGAATAGTCATGGTTGCCAAGCACGGCGATCGTTCCGTACCGCGCACGCAAGCCGGCGAGCGGTGCGCTCGCCTCGGCAGCATCGTAGAGGCGGGTCGAAAGCGTACGTTCCTGCTCGATATCGCCGGCGATCAGCACGAGGTCGGGGTGGAGCGCATTTACCTGCGCCACGATCCGGGCGATGCGGGCGGGGGGCGTATCGGGGCCGGCGACGTGCAGGTCGCTGAGCAGCACCACCCGCATCGGCGCGGCGCCGGCGGGCCAGTTGCGCAGGTGCACGGCGAGACGGCGGACCACCGGATCGCGCGTGGCCGTCGCGTAGCCAAGAGCGAGAATTCCGATCCCGAGGATCACGAGCAGAAGGAAGAGACGCTTCATCACCTTGACCCCTAGCGCGAGCGCGCCTTCGCGACCATCTCCTTGGGCATGCGCGCTTTCGCCGACCTGCTCGACCGGCTGATCTACACGCGGTCGAGGAATGCCAAGCTTCGCCTGATCGGCGAGTATCTGCGCGCCACGCCGGATCCCGATCGCGGCTGGGCGATGGCGGCGCTGACCGGAACGCTCGATCTTCCCGCGGTCAAACCGGCGCTGCTGCGGGCAATGATCGAGTCGCGAGTCGATCCCGTGCTCTACGGGATGAGTCGCGATTTCGTCGGCGATTCGGCGGAAACCATCGCGCTGCTATGGCCGGAGCCGCGGACGCCCCCGCCCGAATCGGCGCCCCTCACCTTGGCGAAGGTGGTCGATACGCTCGGCGCGCTGTCGCGTTCGGACGCGCCCGAGGTTCTGGCGGCGATGCTCGATCGGCTTGAGGCCGATGAGCGGTACGCGCTGCTCAAGCTGGCGACGGGCGCGCTACGCGTCGGCATCTCGGCACGGCTCGCCAAGACCGCGCTTGCCCAGGCCTTCGGACTCGATGTCGATGCGGTGGAGGAGGTGTGGCACGGGCTCCACCCGCCCTATGGCCTGCTGTTCGATTGGGCCGAGGGCCGGGCCGAGCAGCCCCGCGCTGAGGATGTGCCGGTGTTTCGGCCGTTCATGCTCGCGCATCCGTTGGAGGAAACGCGGCTAAGCCTCGCCGACTATGCCGCGGAGTGGAAATGGGACGGCATCCGTGTCCAGCTCGTCCACGCCGGCGGCGAGACGCGGCTGTACAGCCGGGCAGGAGACGACATCACCCGCAGCTTTCCGGAAGTAGCGGCGGCCTTCACCACGTCGGGCGTGCTCGACGGCGAACTGCTGGTTCGTGGTGAGGTGCAGGGCGGCGAGGCGGGTAGCTTCAACGCGCTGCAGCAGCGGCTGGGGCGCAAGCTGGTCTCGGCCAAGACACTCGCGGAATTTCCCGCGTTCGTCCGCCTCTACGACATCCTCTTTGACGGGGGCGACGATCTGCGCGAGCGCACCTGGCAGGAACGCCGAACCCGCCTGGAAGCGTTCGTGCCGCGACTGGATCCCGCGCGATTCGACCTGTCCGCCGTGATCGACGCCGCTGACTTCGCCGCGCTGGAGGAAATTCGCGCGGGCGCCCGGGATGCCGCAATCGAAGGCGTGATGCTCAAGCGGCGCGACTCGCCGTACGTGGCGGGGAGACGCGTGGGGCTGTGGTACAAGTGGAAGCGCGATCCGCTCACCGCCGACTGCGTGTTGATGTATGCGCAGCGTGGCTCCGGCAAGCGCAGCAGCTTCTATTCGGACTTTACCTTTGGCGCCTGGACCGAGAACGGCGAGTTGCTCCCCGTCGGCAAGGCCTATTTCGGCTTTACCGACGAGGAGCTGAAATGGCTCGATCGGCATGTCCGCACGCATACGGTGAACCGCTTTGGCCCGGTGCGCGAGACGGACAAGTCGCTGGTGCTGGAAGTGGCGTTCGATTCGATCCACGAATCGAAGCGCCACAAGTCCGGCCTGGCGATGCGTTTCCCCCGCATCGCCCGCATCCGCACCGACAAGCCGGTGGCGGAAGCGGACACCATCGCCGGGCTCCGGCGGCTGGTCACCTGAGGGGAGCGCGACCGTCAGGTGGTTGCGGCTTCCGTCTTCCTGGATCGACGGGCGCGCGCTGTTGCGCCCGCAGTCGCTAGGCCGACGATCATCATGCCCCAGCTCGCGGGCTCCGCGACGCCGGCGGGTGTGGCTTCTCCCGGAATGCGAATGCTGAGGCTACGCGGCCGATGGTTGCATGCTGCGCGCGCCACACCTCGCGCCATCGCTCCGCTTGCGTACGAAAAAGCCTGCGCCTTTTTGCTTGTGCAGCTTTCTCGTACGGCAACGCGATGGTGCGCGCGCAAACGAAAGGGGCCGGACGTTTCCGTCCAGCCCCTTCCTATTGCGTCACCCGTGCGGGTTACTGCTGCGGCGAAAGGTTCACCGCTGCGTACTTGCCGCGACGATCGACCTCCAGCTCGAACTCGAGCCGGTCGCCTTCGTTGAGCGTCGGCATGCCGGCGCGCTCGACGGCCGAAATGTGCACGAACGCGTCGGGCTGGCCGTCATCGCGCTGAATGAAGCCGAAGCCCTTCATTGCATTGAAGAACTTGACCGTGCCGGTCGCCTTCTCGCCGGTGAGCTGGCGCTGCGGGCCGCCACGCGGCGCGCCGCGATCGCCGCCGAAGCCGCCTGCGCCCTGCTCGCGCGGAGCGCGCTCGACGACTTCCATCGGTTCGCCATCGATCTTCAGCGTGGTCGCCGAGATGCGACCGCCGCGATCGACGAGCGTGAAGCCGAGCGGCTGGCCTTCCGCCAGTGCCGTCAGGCCTGCCTGCTCCACGGCCGAGATGTGCACGAACACATCCTCGCCGCCGTCATCGCGAACGATGAAACCGAAGCCCTTCTGCGCGTTGAAGAACTTAACGACGCCGGTGCCTTCGCCGATGACCTGGGGGGGCATGCCGCCACCGCCGCCGCCGCCGCCGCGGAAGCCACCGCCGCCGCCGCCGCCGAAGCCGCCACCACCGCCGCCGAAGCCGCCGCCGCTACGGAAGCCACCGCCACCGCCGCCGCCGAAGCCGCCACGATTGCCGCCACCAAAGCCGCCGCGATCTTCGAAGCCGCCGCCGAAGCCGCCGCCGCCGAAGTTATCGTCGCCGAAACCATCGCGCTTGTCCCTGCCGCGCCCACCGCGCTCGCCGCGACGTCCTCTATCGAAACTCATGCCCTGTTCGTCTTCCCGGTTCGCCCTCAAACTACCAATCAAAACCCGAGCGCCGGACGAAAAACGCAGGTCTTCCGGCGCTAACGTAGCGTCCGAGGCAGAGTCATACCCCAAAAAAACAGGGTGCGCGAACGAAAATCGCGCGCATGCCCCGTTTGCGGCAGGAAAGTGTCCGCGCGGCAACGGTGGTGACGTTTTCTGGGCACAGGTTGCGGGCGCGGATCGCGGGTTGGATCCAAACCCCTGGGAAGGCGGGCGGCACATACCGCGCGAATCACCAGAATGCAAAGGCGCGCAGGCAACGCAAAGCATTGAGGTGCGGCGCCAACCCCGCTACGCGGACGCGATGACCGTCCATTTCCACGAAGAAGACCTGCCGGAAGGCGTTTTTGCCCCCGGCTCCTCCATCGCCGTCGATACCGAGACGATGGGCCTGATCACGCCGCGCGACCGGCTGTGCCTGGTCCAGCTGTCGGACGGATCGGGTGACGAGCATCTGGTGCGCTTCGGCCCGCAGTCCAACTATGCCGCGCCGAACCTGCGCGCGGTGCTCTCCGATCCGGAGCGGCTGAAGCTGTATCACTTTGCCCGGTTCGATCTCGCGGCGATTCGCTTCTATCTCGGCGTTACCGCCGGGCCGGTCTATTGCACCAAGATCGCCTCGCGGCTGGTGCGCACCTATACCGACCGCCACGGCCTCAAGGATCTGGCGCGCGAGCTGGTCGGCGCCGACATCTCCAAGCAGCAGCAGTCCTCGGACTGGGGCGGCCCCGATCTTTCGGACGCGCAGCGCGACTATGCCGCGTCCGATGTGCGCTTTCTCCACGCGATGAAGGTCGAGCTCGATAAGCGACTCGAGCGCGAGGGCCGCATGGAAATGGCGCAGGCCTGTTTCGACTTCCTCCCTTGGCGCGCCGAGCTGGACATCGCCGGCTGGCCGGAAGTGGATATCTTCGCCCATGCGTGATCGCGGCGCGGATCGCGCGGTTGTTTCGGTCGTTGGGGCTTCCCACAAAGGAACCCATGTCTGAGATCGCCGCACGACTGCGCAGCCAGCGCCGCGCCTGGGCCCATCCCGGGAGCCACCACGACCGCAGCGTGCGCGTCGCGCTGGTGGCGTTGCCGATCCTGATCGGCGCGCTTGCAGCGTTCCTGGTCAGTGCGCCGTTGTTCATGGGCGGCGACGTCAGCTTCGTGCTCGACAAGAACAAGGTAGCGATGTCGCCCGAGCGATTGAAGATCGTCGCTGCCGATTATCGCGGCGAGGACGCCAAGGGCCGCCAGTTCGAACTGCATGCGGGTTCCGCGGTGCAGAAGAGTTCGGCCGAGCCCGTGGTGCAGATCAACGAACTCAACGCGCGGCTGAGCCTCACCGATGGCCCGGCGACGCTCGTCGCCAACCACGGACGCTATAATCTCAATACCGATCAGATGATGATCGACGGGCCGATCCGTTTCCAGACCACGGACGGCTATGTGCTCAACACCCATGACGCGACGATCGACCTAAAGACGCGGCAGCTGGAGAGTGGTGGCGCGGTGACGGGCAATACGCCCACCGGCACCTTCCGCGCCGATCGCCTGCGCGCCGATCTCGACAAGCGCGTCATTTCGCTCGACGGCAATGCGCACTTGCGGATGATGCCGAAGCCGGCAAGGAGGCCCTGATGACCCGCGCTTTCGCCCCGCTCGCCCTGGCCCTGCCGCTGCTGCTTGCCGCCGTTCCGGCGCTCGCGCAGTCGCGCCACAATTCGGATGCGCCGCTGGATTTCGATGCGCGCAGCATCCAGCTCGACGACAAGGCCAGTCGCGCGTTGTTGAGCGGCGATGTGGTGATCAAGCAGGCGGAGATGACCCTCCGCGCCGCGCGCGTCACCATCGCCTATACCGGCAGCGCGGTGAGCGGCACCCCGCAGGCGACGCGTGTCGATGCCAGTGGCGGAGTGACCGTCACGCGGCCGAACCAGACCGCGCGCTCCAGCTATGCCGTGTACGACGTCGATCGCCGCATCATCACGATGATCGGCAATGTCACGCTGCAGCAGGCGGGATCGAACACCGCCAATGCCGCGGGCCCGCGCCTGACGATCAATCTCGACACCAGCCGCGCGACCTTCGGCGGGGCGCCGTCCGGTCCGAACACGCAGAGCAGCGGGGGCCGCGTGACCGGCCGCTTCACCGTGCCCAAGCGTGACGCGTCGAAGCAATAGGCCCGGGCACCGCCACGATACGCCGCGCAAAGTCTTTTCTTTGCGCGCGTTATCATGCAGGAACCTTGCCAAGCGGCCACGCACTTGGCGAGGACCAGATCACGATTAGCTTGCAGGAGCCGTCATGACCGACGTCGCCATCGCCGCCCCCGAGGAATCCGCCCCCGATCCCATGCCGTTGCCCGATCGTGGGCTGGCCGTGGTGTCGATCGCCAAGTCCTATGACAAGCGCACGGTCCTGACCGACGTATCGGTATCGGTCGGGCGCGGCGAGGTTGTCGGCCTGCTCGGTCCCAACGGTGCCGGCAAGACGACGTGCTTCTATTCGGTGATGGGGCTGGTGAAGCCCGACAGCGGTCGCATCATGCTCGACGGCGAGGACATCACCCGGCTGCCGATGTATCGCCGCGCGATCCTCGGGCTCGGCTATCTGCCGCAGGAAACCTCCATCTTCCGTGGCCTCAGCGTCGAGAAGAACATTTCCGCCGTGCTCGAGCTCGCCGAGCCGGACCGCGATGCGCGTCAGGCGCGGCTGGACGAGCTGCTCGACGAGTTCGGCCTCACCCGCTTGCGTACCTCGCCTGCCATGGCGCTGTCCGGCGGCGAGCGGCGACGTGCCGAAATCGCCCGGGCGCTTGCCGCGAACCCGACGATCATCCTGCTGGACGAGCCGTTCGCCGGCATCGACCCGATCTCGATCGCGGACATTCGTGACCTGGTGAAGCAGCTCAAGCAGCGCGGCATCGGCGTCCTGATCACCGATCATAACGTCCGCGAGACGCTCGAAATCGTCGACCGCGGCTACATCATCTATGACGGCCGCGTGCTGTTCGCCGGCTCCCCCGACGATCTGGTGCGCGACGAGAATGTGCGTCGCCTCTATCTCGGCGAAAGCTTCTCGCTCTAACGCTTATGAGTCTCGCGCCACGCCTCGATCTGCGGCAGTCGCAATCGCTGGTGATGACGCCGCAACTCCAGCAGGCGATCAAGCTGCTGGCGCTGTCTAATCTCGAGATCGAGACCTTCATCGCCGAGGAAGTGGAGCGCAACCCGCTGCTCGACGCGGGCGGCGGGGACGATGGTCCGCCCGAGCCGATGGGCGATGCGGAAGAGTTCGAACTCCGTGACGGCCCTGCCGATGCCAGCGAACTGATCCTCGGTGGCGGCGAAGCCTCGGGTGAGGCGGCACTCGATGTGGACCTCGCGGCCGAGGCCTTCCACCATGATTCGGCCAGCGACATGATCGGCGGACTCGATGGCAGCCTCGGGCTGAACAGCGGCAGCGGCAGCGCTTCGGAGGATGGCCCGGATCTCGATAGCCTGGGGACCGGAGACCTGAGCCTCGCCGATCACCTGCTCGCCCAGGCGGGATCGGCCGTGGCCGGGCCGGACCTGTTCATTGCCCAGCATCTGATCGACCAGATCGACGAGTGCGGCTACCTCACCGTGCCGTTGCGCGAGATCGCCGAGCGGCTGAACGTGCCGCTCGCCCGCGCCGAGTCCGTGCTCGGCATCATCCAAACCTTCGATCCCACCGGGGTCGGTGCGCGTGATCTCGCCGAATGCCTCGCGCTCCAGGCCAAGGAGGCGGATCGCTACGATCCCTGCATGGCGCGACTGATCGACAATCTGGAGCTCGTCGCGCGCGGCGATCTCGGCCGGCTGCGGCGGATCTGCAATGTCGACGACGAGGATCTCGCGGACATGATCCGCGAGCTCAGGAGCTACGATCCCAAGCCCGGCTGCCGCTATGGCGGCGATCCGGTGCCGGCGGTGACGCCCGACATCTTCGTCGCGCGGCGCGGCAATGGCTGGGCGGTGGAGATCAACGCGGCGACGCTGCCGCGGCTGCTGGTCAACCGGGCCTATTATGCCGAGGTCTCGGGCGGCAAGCAGGACAAGGCGAGCAAGGCCTGGCTCACCGACATGCTCGCCAGCGCCAATTGGCTGGTCAAGGCGCTCGACCAGCGCCAGCGCACGATCATCAAGGTGGCGAGCGAGATCGTGAAGCAGCAGGAAGGCTTTTTCCTGAAAGGCGTGGCGCACCTCCGCCCGCTGACGCTGCGCCAGGTGGCAGATGCGATCGAGATGCACGAATCGACGGTCAGCCGCGTCACCAGCAACAAATATCTGAGCTGCGCGCGCGGCCTCTTCGAACTGAAATATTTCTTCACTAGCGCGATCCAGTCGGCCGATGGCGGCGAGGCGGTTTCGGCCGAGGCAGTGAAGAGCGCGATCAAAACCCTGATCGCAGGCGAGGATCCCAAGAAGATCCTGTCCGACGACACGCTGGTCGAACTGCTTAACGCCAAGGGCTTCGACATCGCGCGCCGGACGGTGGCCAAATACCGCGAGGCGATGGGGATCGGCAGCTCGGTGCAGCGCCGACGGCAAAAGGCACTCGAAGGAGCGGGTTGATGCGGCGGTTCTGGGGTTGGGTGACGGCGCTTGCCGCGCTGTGCGCGGGCGCGCCGGCCTTGGCGCAAGACACGCTGACGGTCATGAGCCTCAACATCCGTTATCCCAATCCAGGAGACGGCGCGAATGTCTGGGAAAAGCGCCGCGACCTGACCATCGCAACGATCCGCGTGGCGGCGCCCGACCTGATCGGCACGCAGGAACTCTACCAGCGCCAGGGCGACGACATTGTCCGCGCGCTGCCGCATTATGGCTGGTTCGGCACGGATCGCTATGGCGGCCACAGCGACGAGCATATGGGCATATTCTACCGGCGCGACCGGCTGAAGATGGTTGAGCACGGACAGTTCTGGCTCTCCGAGACGCCGGAGAAGCCCGGCAGCATGAGCTGGGGCATCGACCTGCCGCGGCTGGTCAACTGGGCGGTGTTCGAAACGCGCGACGGTCGCCGCTTCCGCTTCTACGATACCCATTTCCCGCACCGCGATCAGGATGAAGCCGCACGCGAACAGGCGGCAAGGCTGCTGGCCGCGCGAATCGCCGAGGCGCCCAAGGACCAGCCGGTGATCCTCACCGGCGACTTCAATACCGTCGACAGTTCGGCTGCGCACCGTGCGCTGACCGAGGGACTGGCGGATGCCTGGCTGGCACAGGTGAATCGTCAGGGCCCGAGCTTCACCTTCCACGACTTCACCGGCAGGGGCGATCGCCGTATCGACTGGATCTTGACGCGTGGCTTCGCCGTAGCGGAGGTCGCAACGGTGGCGACGCATCGTGGCGCGGTGTTTCCGAGCGATCATTACCCCGTGGTGGCGCGCGTCCGGTTCGATCGATAGCGTCGGGCGACGGTGCAGGTTGATGGGAGGACGAGAGGATGCTGGCGCCACTGCTTCTCCTGCTGCAGGTCGGCACATCCGCGCCGCCGGCTTACTTCCCGGCTTGGCTGGCGGGACCGGTGCCCAGCTGCCGGTGGGGGGGCAAGAAGGTGTTGCGCACGCCGCGCCTGAGCGATCTTGAGCGCGCCTGGTATGGCGGAGCGTTGCGCGCGGCGGAGGAGCCATCCCTCTATGCGCGTGCGCAAGGGGAGCGCAGCCGCGGCACGACGATCCGGTTCACATGGCTTCGCAGCTTCGACGCGCCCATCATCGTGCGGGTGGAGGGGATCGGCGCGCCGTCACCGCGGCTGATCGCGAAGCGCCTCTCCGGCAAGGGCGGCTATGGACCCGGGGCGATCGACACGCAGATCGATCGCCCGCTCAGCGAGGCCGAAGTCGGCGCGATTGCGGCGGTGCTGGCGCAGGGTACACCGTTCGCGGGTGCGGCGCGTCCGGCACCGCTTCCCGAATGCGGCCCGCCTCCGATCGACGGCGCGGAGTGGGTTGTCGAGCGTGTGGACGGCACCGGCTATCATTTCGCCAAGGACTTCAGTCCGCGCGGGGGAGCCGTCCGTGCGACGGGACTCGCGCTTTTGGCGCTGACGGGATGGCCGGTCGAGCCGATCTACTGAGCGAACGGCGCAGCCTCAGCCGCCGGGGCGCAGGCCGCCTTCCATCAGCATCATCGTGATGCTGCCCATGTCGGTATATTGCAGCACGCCCGCGAGCGTGCCGACTACCGCCGGGTCCTGCGCCAGGTCCATCAGCGCGGCGCGGCCGAGCGCGGTGAAGCTGTTCTGGATCGCACCGGGATCACGCTTGATGCGGTCCATTGCTTGTTCACGGCAATCGCGAGTGACGAGGCGGGTGATCAGCTGACCGGCCTGCTGGCTCGCTTGCACGCGGCGGTTTTCGTCGAGCCGCACCATGTCGCGCACCGCGGCGCTCTGCGACACCGCTGCATAGACCCAGCGGATCAGCACATCGCGATCGGCGCGGCTGCTGTGCGTGCGCAGGCACTCGCCAAAGGGGTCGCGCCCTTGCGCCTGGGCAGCGCACGGGGTGGCGAGGAACGAACCGAAGGCCACAGCGGCGGCGAGGAGTGGGCGAATCGTCATGGGGCTCCGATAGTAAAGGCCCGCGGCAAGATCGGGGCAGAAACCGAGCCGCGCCACCGCAACCCGCCACCACCCGGCTACAGCGCGATCAGCACCTCGTTGCGGCGGAGCGGGCCGGGGATGAAGGGCGAGTTGTAGAAGGCATATTCCACCGCGCCGCCATTGATTCCCTTGCCAGCCAGCCAGCTGCGCAGCTCGGCCTCGCGCTGGCCGAGCACCGCATCGTCGGGCGAGCCGGCAAAGCGCAGCACCGCCACGCGCCGCGCCGGACGGGTGGCCAGATCGACATTGTCCGATGGCTTGGGCAACGTCGCCAGCGTGAACTTGGACGGCATGACAAACTGCGTCCGCCAGCTCGCGTCCTGCTTGCCGCTGAGCACCGGCGCCGTCATCGCAATCTTCTCGCCGCCGCTGCCGCCATTATCGCCGCGGCGCTTGGCGAAGATATAGTCGGCGAGGCGTGAGAAGCCGGCATTCAGCGCCGCTTCGCGCGTGCCGATTGCGCGCGTTTCCGCCACCACCAGCTCGGGATAGTCGCGGATCTCGAACTTGCCGTCCTTTTCCACCAGCGTGAAGGGCGGCTGCTCGCTCGCCTTCTCGAACGCGTAATAGGCGGCCGCCCCCGCGACCACCGCACCGCCCAGCAGGCCGCCCACCCAAGCCCAGGTCTTGCCCTTCGCCATCACGCAATCTCCCTCAATCGTCCTCGTCCTCGAACCCGGCGAGATCGAGCGCACGGGCGCGTATCTGCCGGAGCCTGCACCAATGTACCAGCGCATCCTCACGGCCATGTGTCACCCACACTTCGCGCGGGGCCAGCTCCTCGATGGTGCGGGTCAGCTCGTCCCAATCGGCATGGTCGGAGAGGATCAGCGGCAGCTCGACATTGCGCTGCCGCGCACGCTGGCGCACCCGCATCCAGCCGCTGGCCATTGCGGTGATCGGATCGGGGAGGCGTCGCGACCAGCGATCGTTGAGCGCACCCGGCGGGCAGAGGATGATCCGCCCTTCCAGCTCCTTCTTCGCGACGCCGGTGGCAGGCCGCAGCTCGCCAAGCGCCACGCCATGCTCGACATAGAGGTCGCACAGCGCCTGCAACGCGCCGTGCAGATAGATCGGATCGTCGAAGCCCATGCCACGCAGCTCGGCGATCACCCGCTGCGCCTTGCCGAGCGCATAGGCACCGACCAGCACGCAGCGCTCGGGTTCGGTGCGCAGTGCCGTCAGCAGCTTGTCGATCTCATCGGTCGTCTCGGGATGGCGGAACACCGGCAGGCCGAAGGTCGCCTCGGTGATGAACACGTCGCACTTCACCGGCTGGAAGGGCGTGCAGGTAGGATCGGGGCGGCGCTTGTAATCGCCCGATACGACGATCCGTTCGCCGGCATGATCGAGCACCACCTGCGCTGATCCCAGCACATGGCCGGCAGGAACAAACCCCACCTCGATCGGACCCAGCCTGATGCTCTGGCCGTACGCAACGGGCCGTCCGTTCTGCGACCCGTAGCGTGCCGCCATGATCGCCAGCGTGCCGGGCGTCGCCCATACCTCGCCATGCCCCCCGCGCGCATGATCGGCATGGCCATGGGTGATGATCGCCCGCGCGACCGGCTTGGACGGATCGATCCACGCGTCCGCTGCCGGAAGGTAGATCCCACAAGGATCGGGGGTGAGCCAGCTGCCGAGCGCCATGGCCGGCGATATGGGGACGCGGTTGCGGATCGAAAGGGGCGCGGGCTTCGTTGGTCCAGGCGAAATGGAGAGAGATGCCATGGACTTGTCCAGTCTGCAGGGCCTGATGGTGATCGTCGGCCCGATCGTCCTTGCCGCCGTGCTGCTTTGGGCCATCCTCCGCAACAAGACCTCGAAGCGCCGGCTGAAGGAAACCGAGGACGCGACACGCCGCAATTATGAGGAGCACGACGCCGCGGACCGGAGGCGCTAACCCTCCATTTTGCTTTCGTTCCGTGCCCTGAATCCCTATATCCTCGGCATGGCAGACACTCCCAAGACGAACGATCCCAACGCGAACGAGTACGGCGCCGACTCCATCAAGGTCCTCAAGGGCCTCGACGCAGTCCGCAAGCGCCCCGGCATGTATATCGGCGACACCGACGACGGCTCCGGCCTGCACCACATGGTGTTCGAGGTTTCCGACAATGCGATCGACGAGGCGCTGGCCGGTCACTGCGACCTGATCCAGATCACGCTCAATCCGGATGGATCGGTCTCGGTAGAGGACAATGGCCGCGGCATTCCGACCGGCATCCACTCGGAAGAGGGCGTGTCCGCCGCCGAAGTGATCATGACCCAGCTCCATGCGGGCGGCAAGTTCGAGAACACCTCGGACAGCAATGCCTACAAGGTTTCGGGCGGCCTGCACGGCGTGGGCGTTTCGGTCGTAAACGCGCTCAGCGAGTGGCTGGACCTCAACATCTGGCGTGACGACGAAGAGCATTACATGCGCTTCCGCCACGGTGATGCCGAGGCGCCCTTGAAGGTGATCGGCCCGGCGAATGGCAAGAAGGGCACGCGCGTGACCTTCCTCGCCAGCCCGGAAACGTTCAAGATCACCGAATATGATTTCGAGAAGCTCGAGCATCGCTACCGCGAGCTCGCCTTCCTCAATTCGGGCGTGCGGCTGTTCCTGCGCGATGCGCGGCACGAGGAGGTGAAGGAAGTCGAGCTGTTCTACGAGGGCGGCATCGCCGCGTTCGTGAAGTATCTCGATCGCAACAAGGTCGCGTTGATGCCCGATCCGGTGGCGATCAGCGGCACCCGCGACGACGTGACGATCGACGTCGCGCTGGAGTGGAACGACAGCTATTACGAAAACGTCCTCTGCTTCACCAACAACATCCCGCAGCGCGACGGCGGCACCCACCTCGCGGCCTTCCGCGCGGCGCTGACCCGCACGCTCAACAGCTATGCCGACAAGTCGGGGATGCTGAAGAAGGAAAAGGTCAGCCTCACCGGCGACGACATGCGCGAGGGCCTGACGGCGATCGTCTCGGTCAAGCTGCCGGACCCCAAGTTCAGCAGCCAGACCAAGGACAAGCTGGTCTCCTCCGAAGTCCGCCAGCCGCTCGAAAGCCTGATGGCCGACAAGCTGGCCGAGTGGCTGGAAGAGAATCCCGCCGTCGCGAAGCAGATCATCCAGAAGGTGATCGACGCCGCCGCCGCGCGCGAGGCCGCCAAGCGCGCCCGCGAGCTCACCCGCCGCAAGGGCGTGATGGACATCGCCAGCCTGCCCGGCAAACTTGCCGACTGTCAGGAGCGCGATCCCGCCAAGTCCGAACTTTTCTTCGTCGAGGGTGACTCGGCCGGCGGTTCGGCCAAGCAGGGCCGCGACCGCCACTTCCAGGCGATCCTCCCCTTGCGCGGCAAGATCCTCAACGTCGAGCGTGCGCGCTTCGACCGGATGCTCGCCAGCCGCGAAATCGGCACGATCATCACCGCGCTCGGCACCGGCATCCGCGACGATTTCAACATCGAGAAGCTGCGCTACCACAAGATCGTCATCATGACCGACGCCGACGTGGACGGCGCGCATATCCGCACGCTGCTGCTGACCTTCTTCTACCGCCAGATGCCCGAGATCATCACCAACGGGCACCTCTATATCGCCCAGCCGCCGCTCTATAAGGCGACCAAGGGCCGCTCCGAGGTGTATCTGAAGGACGATGCGGCGCTCGACCAGTATCTGGTCGATGCCGGCGTGGGCGGTACCGTGCTCGACACCAATGGCAGCCAGCGTTCGGGCGAGGATTTGCGCACGCTGGTCGAGCATGCCCGCCGCATGCGCACCCTCATGCGCTACGTGCCGCGCCGCTACGATCCGATGATTATCGAATCGCTGGCACTCGGCGGCGCGCTCGATCCCTCGGTGAGCCGCGAGCGGCATGCCGAGGAGCTGAAGACGGTCGTCCACCGCCTCGACGCCGCCGATACCGAAGCCCGGTGGAGCGCGCGCATCACCGAGGATGGCGGCTATCATTTCGAGCGGCTGTGGCGCGGCGTGACCGATCATCACATCGTCGAGGCGAACTTCCTCGTCTCGGCCGAGGCGCGCAAGCTGCACACGCTGGCGAGCGAGCAGGCGGCGGCCTATCTCACGCCGTCGAAGCTTGTCTCGAATAAGGGCCTGGCGACCGAGGTGGATGCGCCGGTGCCCGAGGACGAGGCGCCGGTCGCGGTCGGCAAGGGCGAGAGCCTGGTGTCGCGCCCGTCGCAGCTGCTCGACGCGATCCTCGCCTTCGGGCGCAAGGGCCTCGCGATCCAGCGCTACAAGGGTCTGGGCGAGATGAACGCGGAGCAGTTGTGGGAGACCACGCTCGATCCGCAGAACCGCTCGATGCTGCAGGTGGCGATCGACCAGGCCGACGTGGCCGACGCGATCTTCACCCAGCTGATGGGCGACGTGGTCGAACCGCGCCGCGACTTCATCCAGGAGAATGCGCTCAGCGTCGCCAATCTCGACGTCTGAGCGGTCGGCCTCGTCGATAGAAAGCGCGCGGAGCCCTCGGGTTTCGCGCGCTTTTGCTGTGCCGGTCTTGTGGCCATGCGGCAGCCGCTGCACAGTCCGCGAAACCGGGGGAGGAATCGCGATGACGGTCGGTACGAATCGGCTCGACGTGCTGGACGTCTTCCGGGGGCTGGCCGTTGCCGGCATGATCCTGGTAACGAGCCCCGGCGATTGGATGCACAGCTACTGGTGGCTCCAGCATGCGCATTGGCAGGGCTGGACGCCCGCCGATATGGTGTTCCCGGGCTTTCTGGTCGCGGTGGGCGTGGCGGTCGGCCTGTCCTTCCCGCGCGATCTGTCCCGGCCCGGCGCGAAGGCAGCGCTGTGGCGGCGGGTACTTCGGCGGGTGGCGGGGCTCATCCTGCTCGGGCTGTTCGTCAATGTCCTCTACAGCCTCAAGATGCTCGACCATGCACCGTGGATCGCCTTTCCCGGCTTCGAGGTGGTGCGCATCCCCGGCGTGCTGCAGCGGATCGCGCTCTGCTACCTTGCCGGCGTCGCCCTGATCCTCGTCGCCCCGAAGCGGCTGCCGGGCGGGAAGGTCGATGCCGATCCGCGCGTGCTGCTCCTCGCCGCCATGGTGCTGCTGATCGGCTATTGGCTGCTGCTGACGTTCGTGCCCGTGCCGGGCTTTGGCGCCGGTCGGCTCGACCAGCTAGGCAACCTGGCAGCCTATCTCGATCGGGCGCTGTTCACCGTGCCGCATCTCTGGCCGCTGGGTGCGGTGCAATGGGCGGGGCCGGTGGTCTACGATCCCGAAGGGCTGCTCGCGACGCTGCCGGCGATCGTCAACGTGCTGGCCGGCATCCTCGCCGCGCGGGTGCTGCGGCGCGGGCCGGACCTCGCCGCAACGCTGCCGCTGCTCGGTGCCGGCGCGGTACTGATGGCGGCGGGGCTGCTGCTCGATCCGCTCTTCCCGATCATTAAGCCGCTCTGGACGAGTAGCTTCGCGCTGCTCAGCAGCGGCTTCTCGCTGATAACGCTCGCGGTGCTGGCCGGCGCGTTGCAGAGCCGGATCGTGGCAGGACTGGTAACGCCGCTTCGCATCCTCGGCACCAATGCGGTATTGGGCTTCCTCCTATCGGTAGTGATGGCCAAGATCGGCGAGGCACCCTGGGTGCCGGGGCCCAGCGGACCGATTACGCCACAGACCTGGGGCTTCGGCATCGCCTCGACGCTGTTCGCCGATCCGACGCTCGCCTCCACCGCCTGCGCGTTCGGCGTGGTCGGCATCATCGTCGCCTGCCTTTGGCCGCTTCACCGGCGCAACTGGCGCTTCCGGCTGTGACCGCCAAAAAGCTGATCCAAACCGCTGCCACGCGCGTATAGGAAGCCAAACCGGTTTAACCGCAGGAGTTACCATGCCTACCGTACTCATCACCGGCGCCACCGCCGGGATCGGCGAAGCTTCGGTCCGCGCCTTTGCCGATGCTGGCTGGCATGTCGTCGCAACCGGCCGCCGTGCCGATCGGCTGGAGATGCTTGCCGGCGAGCGCGTCCACACCCTCGCCTTCGACATTCGCGACGAAGCCGCCCGCGACGAAGCGCTCGCCACCCTGCCGGCGCCCTTTTCCGAGATCGACCTGCTGATCAACAATGCCGGCCTCGCGCTCGGGCTGGAGCCTGCGTTCAAGGCCTCGCTCGACAACTGGCGCACGATGATCGACACCAACGTGACCGCGCTGGTCTCGATCACCCACAAGCTGCTGCCGGGCCTGGTCGCGCGCAAGGGCGGGATCATCAACCTGTCATCGGTGGCTGCGACCTATCCCTATCCGGGCGGCAATGTGTACGGCGCGACCAAGGCGTTCGTCCGCCAGTTCACCCTCAACCTGCGCGCCGACCTGATCGGCACCGGCGTGCGCGTCACCTCGATCGAGCCGGGCATGGTCGAGACCGAGTTCACGCTGGTCCGATCGGGCAGTCAGGAATTCTCGGACCAGGTGTACAAGGGCGTGAACCCGATGACCGCGGAGGACATTGCCGAGACGATGCTGTGGGTAGCGACGCTGCCGCCGCACTTCGCGGTCAACACGCTGGAGCTGATGCCGGTGAACCAGGGGAACGGCCCGTTCGCGGTCCACCGCGAAGGCTGAGCGGAGCGGACGGGGCATTCGCGGCGTTGCACCTGCCATGAGCCTTACCCCCCGCCTTCGGACCGATCCCCCGCCCGCCGGCCTGCGCCGGATGCGGATGGTAGCCACCGGCCTGCTGCTGGCGATGGCCGCGCTGTTTCTGATCGCGCGCCATTTCCAGGAGTTGCACCCGGCGCTGCCCTTTGTGCGCGCCTTCGCCGAGGCGGCGATGGTGGGCGGGCTGGCCGACTGGTTCGCGGTGACCGCGCTGTTCCGCCACCCGCTGCACCTGCCGATCCCGCACACCGCGATCATTCCGCGCAACAAGGATCGCATCGCCGAGACGCTCGGCCAGTTTCTCCGTGCCAATTTCCTGATTCCGCGCGTGGTGGCGCGGCGGATGCAGCGGCTGGACGTGGCCGGCGCGGCGGGGCGCTGGCTGACGGCACCATCGCACGGCACAGGCCGTATCGGCGCAGGCGCGTCGCGGCTGGCGGCGAACATCCTCGAATCACTCGATCAGGAGCGGCTGGGCGGCATGGCCAAGGGCGCGATTGCCGGCCGGCTACGGGCGATCGACGTCGCCCCGTTGTTCGGCCAGGCGCTGGCTGCAGCGATCGCCAATGGCCGGCATCTGCCGCTGCTCGATTCGATGATTCGCGGCGCCGCGCGGATCCTCGAGGCGAACGAGCATATGATCCGCGAGATGGTGCACGCCCGGGCAGGGTCCGTGATGCGCTGGACGGGGCTGGACGAAACGCTCGCCACCAAGATCATCGAGGGGCTGAAGAAGCTGATCGACGAGATGGCGGAGAACCCCGACCATGCGGTCCGCGCCAAGATCGAAGAGGGGTTGGAGAGCCTCGCCGATCGCCTGCAGCACGATCCCGAACTGCAGGCGCGCGTGGAAAGCTTCAAGCTGGAGATGCTGGAGAATCAGGGTTTCCAGCGCTGGATCGACGGGCTGTGGGAGCAGAGCCGCGCCGCGATGCTGCGGCTGGCGCGCGATCCCGAGCGGGCACTGGGCGGCCGCATGGGCGAGGCGCTGCGCCAGTTCGGCGGGACGCTGCAGACCGATGCAAGGCTTGCACGCACGATCAATCGCTTCGTTCGGCGCGCAGCGGTCGGTGCTGCGTCGGACTATGGTGACGGCATCGTCCGGCTGGTGTCCGACACCATCCGTGGCTGGGATGCGCAGACGGTTACCTCGCGGCTGGAGAATGCCGTGGGCCGCGACCTGCAATATATCCGAATCAACGGCACGGTGGTCGGCGGGCTGGTGGGCGTGGCGATCCACGCCGTGGATGTGTTGCTGTAACTAATCGCGATCGCCCCTCCCCCGCGATGACCGCTGAACGGCTCGGTTCAGGAAGGATGCGCCTCTGCCTCGCCTTCCGGGTCCGCCGATGGGCAGGCATCGCGAAAGCCTTCCACTTCCACGAACGGGTCTTCCTCGCCGGTCAGCGGGATGCCGTCGACATCGGTGCCGGCAAGCGCATCCACCTGGCCTTCGCGCGGGAGGCGATGTTGCGCATCGACCTGGTGTGCACGGCGCTCGGTCTCGGTGCGGTCGCTCGGGGAGGTGGCGGTCATGCGTATTCCTTTCGATCCGGGATCGGACGGTATCATGCCGTGCGGCGCCGGTGTAGCAGCGCCGCACCGGCGAGCGTCGCCACCAGGCCGCCGGCGACCAGCAGCGGCAGCCGGCGTGATAGCGGCTTGCGATAACCGCCGTCGATGGCGGGGCGGTCCTGCGGCGGCTGGAACAGGTTGCCGGCGGTGACCGGCGCGGCCGCCGCCGCGGCGAAATAGCCCTCGAACCAGCGATCGACGAGCTTCAGGCTCAGCGTCGGTGCCAGCGCGTGGACGATGCGGACGCCCCAGTTCTGCGCACCGACCAGCGTCGTCGCGCGAGGATGGTCGGCCAGTCGCACGACCGCTTCGGCGACGCGCCGCGGGTCGAGCATCGGCGTCGGCGGATGCAGTGCCCTGCCGGTATAATTGGCGGCGTGATCGAGCGCCGGCGTATCGACCAGCGCCGGATAGACGTCGCAGATGTGGATGCGCGGATGCGCCGCCATTTCCGCGCGCAGCGCCTCCGACAGGCCGCGCAACCCGAACTTGCTGGCCGAATAGGCGGCAGCAAGCGGCGCGGCGGCAAAGCCCACCATCGAGATCATGTTGACGAACACGCCATGGCCTTGCCGCAGGAAGATCGGCAGCGCGGCATGCGCCTCGTGGAGATGGCCGATCAGGTTGGTTTGCAGCACCTGAACATGTGCCTCGACCGGCACGTCCTCGAAGCGCCCGACTGCCCCGACCCCGACATTGGCGAACCAGAGGTCGATCGTCCCGCTAAAGGTCCGGGCGGCGTTGGCCAGGGCCTCCACCGCCGCTGCGTCGCCGATATCGGTAGGGACGATACGGACGCGCGCCCCGCGACCGCGCAATGTCTCGGCCAGGGCGTTAAGCGCTTCGGCGTCGCGGCTGGCGAGTACCAACTGCCAGCCCAGTGCCGCGAACCGCTCGGCGGTGGCCCGGCCGATCCCGCTCGAGGCGCCGCTGATCACGGCCACGCGTGATCGCCCGTCTCCAGCTTGCTCCGTGTCGTTGCGCATCCCGCACTCCTGTCCTGCGCCCGGTACGGGGCAACGAGACAACCGGCCCGTGCGGTGCTGGTTGCAAGTCGTTCAAAACATTGAGGCGAGCGCTAGTGGCTCAGGGTTGATCCGCGAGCGCGAAAATCTGTTCGGTCGGCACCCACTTCACGCCCGGCTCGGCAAAGCCGAGGCGGCGCTGGAAGCCGTCCATCAGCGTCTCCCATGCCTGCACATCGGGGTCGGTCGCATCGCGCTGACGCTTGGCCTCCGGATCGAAGGCGGGTCCGGTCTCCATGACCATCACCAGACGATCGCCCGTGTGCCAGATCTCCATCGACTCGATCCCGGCGTCGCGGATCGATCGGATCACCGCCGCGGGCGGGCCGCCCGGCCGGTGCCAGTGGCGATAGGCGGCGATCGCCTCCGGATCGTCGTTCAGGTCGAGCAGCAGGATGTGGCGCATCAACAGGGCTCCGTGGCGGGGGGACCTGCATAGCCGCCAGCCCCGGCGGAGCAAGCAGCGCATCGCCGCTTCCCGGATTCATCCCCATCGCGTACGTGCTGTCGGTTTGCAGAGCGGGAGAAACGAGGCGTGGCAAAGGCGGGGCGGCCGGTGCAGGGGGCAACGGTGATCGACGTCGCGGCGCGCGCAGGCGTGTCGGCGATGACCGTGTCCCGCGTGATCAACGGCCGCAGCGGCGTGAGCCCGGCGACGCGAGAGGCGGTGGAGCGCGCGATCGCGGAGCTCAGCTATGTTCCCAATGTCGCCGCGCGCAGCCTGGTCACGTCGGCGGAGCTGCGGATCGGCGTCGTCTATTCCAACCCCAGCGCTGCCTTCATGAGCGAATTGCTGACCGGGGTGTTCGAGGAGGCCTCTACCCGCGGCGCCCGGCTCGTGCTGTTGAAGGGAGAGGGCGGGCGGGCTCCGTCCGCCGACGCGCTTGCGCGATTTGCCGCATCGGGGCTTTCGGGCGTGCTGCTCGCGCCGCCGCTGGGTGAGGCACCGGCGGTGCTGCAGGCGCTGCGCGGACTGAACGTCCCGATCGCCGCGATCGCCGCGCACCACGTGCCCGGCGCCACCTGCGTGCGGATCGATGACCGCCGTGCCGCTTATGAGATGACCCGTCATCTGCTCGACCAGGGGCATCGCCGGCTCGGCTTCGTGCTCGGCAATCCGAACCAGGCAGCAAGCTTGGAGCGACGCGCCGGGCTCGAAGATGCGCTGCGCGAGACGCGGGATGCGACAGTGCAGATCGCCCAGGGCGATTTCAGCTATGTCTCCGGACTGGCCGCGGGCGAGCAACTGCTCGACGGGCCGACGCCGCCGACCGCAATCTTCGCCAGTAACGACGACATGGCCGCCGCGATCGTATCGGTCGCGCATCGTCGCCAGCTCGACGTGCCGCGCCAGCTGACCGTGGTGGGCTTCGACGACACCACGGCGGCGGTGACGCTGTGGCCTCCGCTCACCACCATCCATCAGCCCGTCCGCCGTCTTGCCGCCGAGGCGCTGGCGCTGGTCGCGGACGAGGCGCGTGCCGTTTCTGGCCGCATCCCGGCGCCGCGCGACCGGGTCCTCGATTATGCGCTGGTGGCTCGCAGCTCCACCGCCGCCCCGCCCGCCTAGGCGCCGCCGCCCGGGCAGTGCAGCGCCACGCTGAGCCCGCCCATCGCGCTTTCGCCGAGCGACATGCGCCCGCCATAGAGCGCGATCAGGTCGCGCACGATCGCAAGGCCGAAGCCGTCGCCCGCCGGTCCCTCGTCGAGCCGGACGCCGGGCTGCAGCACCTGCTCGCGGCGGTCCGCCGGGATGCCGTGGCCGTCATCCTCGATCGTCACCTGCACCTCGCCCGGCGCGGCATATGCGGCGGTTACCCGGACCGTGGTGCGCGCATGGCGCGCGGCATTGTCGAGCAAGTTGCCCAGCATCTCGGCGAGATCCTGCGCATCGATGGCGACGCGGATATCGTCCGGTACGATACGGTGCGTGGCGATGGCCGGGCGCAGCCGCCCGATCACGTCCGCCACATCGGCCGCGATACCGGCGACGGGGGTGCTGGCGCGCCGGTTCACCGCGGCGGCGCGCGCGCGCGCCAGCGTGTGCCGGATCACGCCTTCGATGCGGTGGACCTGTGCTTCCTCCGGGCTGCCCGGGGTGACGGTGAGCGCCAGCGTCGCCACCGGCGTCTTCAGCGCATGGGCAAGGTTGGCGGCCGACTGGCGGGCGGCGGCCAGCGTGGCGGCATTGGCGGCGGCGAGCGCATTGAGCTCGTCGGCAAGCGGCTGCAGCTCTTGCGGTTGGGCCTCCTCGACCGTCGCGCGCGCGCCGCGGCGCAGCTCCGCGATCTGTCCGACCAGCGCAGCAAGGGGCCGCAGGGCGAAGCGCAGCTGGAGCCAGGCGGACAGTGCGAAGATCACCGCCAGCAACAGGATCACGGTGGCGAGCGGCACCAGCGCGTCGCGAACCGGCTGGCCGATCACGCGGCCGGGTGCGGCAGCGGTCAGCGTCACCGGACCGGCCGCGCTCTCGAGCACGAGGCGGCGGGCGTGGACATGGCCCCTGCGATCCTCGCCATCGAGCGGGACGGGGGGCAGGGCGTCCGCGCCCGGGGGCAGCGGCAATCGTGCGCGGAGCTCCGGAAAGTCACTCGAGCCGATCGTTCCCGCGGGCCCCGCGATCCGCCAGCGCCAGCCGGGCCCGGCGGCCAGACTTCCCTGCAGCGCAGACAAGCGCTTGCGATCGACGCTGCCGTCGTCGCGCACCACGCTCGCCAGTACGGCCAGCTGCGAATCGAGGCGCTGGTCGATGCCGCCGGTCACCACCCGGCCGAGCACGCCCGCCATCGTCCAACCGGCGAGCGCCAGCGCGGCGAGCGTCGCCAGCACCGACAGCAGCAGCATCCGGAGGCGGAGCGAGCGGCGGCTCATGCCGGGCAGGTCAGGCGGTAGCCGCGGCCGCGCACCGTTTCGATCCGCTCGGCACCGATCTTGCGCCGGAGCCGGCCGATGATGACCTCGAGGCTGTTCGAATCGACATCCGCATCGCCCTCGTAGACGCGCTCCAGCAATTCCAGCCGCTCGATCACCACCTCGCGGCGCAGGATCAGCTGGGAGAGCACGCGCCATTCGAACGCGGTGAGCTTGAGCGGCAGCCCGTCCAGCTCGAACTGGCCGGTCTGGCTTTCGAAGGCGAGCGGGCCGCAGGTAATCCGCGTCTGGGCATGCCCGGCGGCGCGGCGGACCAGCGCCCGCAGCCGCATCATCAGCTCCTCGACGCGGAACGGCTTGGTCAGATAATCGTCGGCGCCCGCCTTGAACGCGGTCACCTTGTCCGCCCAGGCTTCGCGCGCGGTGAGCACGAGCACGGGCAGGGTGCGTCCGGCCGCCCGCCACGCGGCTAGGATCTCCGCGCCCGTCCGGCCCGGGAGCCCCAGGTCCAGCACGGCCGCGTCATAGGCTTCGGTCTCGCCCAGATGCTGGCCGTCGATGCCGTCGGCCGCGAGATCGACCGCGCAATGTTCCGCCCGCAGCGCCCGCGCGATGGCGGGGCCGAGATCGGGATCGTCTTCTACCAGCAGGATCCGCATCGTCCTCGCCTAGCTCCCGGGCTTAAACCCAATCTGAACCGCCAAGTTCAGCGCGGGTCGGGAGCGACTCGGTAGAACGGCCCCATCGAAGACCCAAGAGGAGTTGATGGAATGACCGATCTGAAAACCAGGTTGTCGCCGCGGAACCGCATTGCGCTGGGCGGTGCCGTGCTGCTGGCGCTGGGCGCCGTGGGCGGTGCCGGCGCGGTGCAGCTCACCCGGCCGCCGGTGGAAATGGCACCGACCGTGCCGACGGCGGCCGCCAGGCTTTCGCAGACCAGCGGCATCGTGACGGTGAAGGGCCGCGTGGCCGAACGCTACGGCGATCGCTTCGTGCTGCAGGACAGCTCGGGACGCACGCTGGTCGATGTCGGCCCCGACGGTGGCGACGTGGCGAGCGGCAGCACGGTGACGGCGCAGGGCCGGTTCATCGACGGCCAGCTTCATGCCTCCTTCCTGATCGACGGGCAGGGCAATGTTCGTGCGGTGGGCGGTCCACCGCACGGCCCGCAGGATCGCCGCGGTCCGCCGCCGCCCCCGCCGGGTGGCCCGGGCGCACCGCCGCCTCCGCCGCCGGGTGCCGGTGCTCCGCCGCCCCCGCCGCCGGGCGCCGTGCCGCCGCCGGATGGGGCGGGCGCAGCACCGGTCCCTGCTGGCGTCCCCGCCGCCGCGGCAGCGACAGCGCCGGCAGCCGGTGCGGCCGTTCCGCCGCCGGCGGTGCCGGCAGCCACTGCAACATCGCGCCGCTGAGTTCGTACGGCCTCCGCACCTGCATGGTGCGGGGGCCGCTATGCAAGCTGGTCCCCCTCCACGATCAGCGCGACGCCGATTGCATTGCGATGCGCATCGGGCAGCGTCACGCGCAGCCCCTCCGGACCGGTCCGGAAGGCCAGGGGCGCGCGCGAGCCGGGTAGGGTAACGCGGCGGACCGTGCCCCGCCGGGCAAGGGCCGGCAGCGTCGCCACGCCGTCCTCGGGCCAGCCCAGCACCAGCGCATGCACCGCATCGCCCTTGCGCACATAGCGGATGTCACGCGCGGTATAGGGAGACTCCTTCGATCCTTCGTTGAAGTCGCCGCTCTTCGGGCGCGTCGGGCCTTCGCCGAACAGCCGCCACGGCCGCGTGCCGTAGATCGCCGTGCCATATCGGTGCATCCACGCGGCAATGCCCTCGACGATCGCCTCTTCCTTCTCGTCGATCGAGCCGTCGCCGCGGATCGGCACGGAGAGCATCAGATTGCCGTTCTTCGACACCACGTCGCAGAGCGTGTGGAGCACCTTGGCCGGCGTCTTGTAGCCGTCGCGTTCGTAGAGGTCGCGGTCATAGTGCCAGTTGCCGATGCAGGTGTCGGTCTGGAACGGATAAGGCTGGATATCGTCGTGCACGCCGCGCTCGACATCGTCGACAATGCCCGCGCGACGCTCAACGGGCGTGCCCTTGGCGGTCACCACCGCCTCGTTGCGCCCGCCATGCCAGTGCATCGACTGGTTGTAGAAATGGGCGGTGATGTCGAGCCCGGCCTGTCCCAGCGGCAGGGTGAAATTGTCGAAATAGACCATGTCCGGCCGGTACTGGTCGATCAGGTCCTGGCAGCGCGCGGCCCAGTGGCGGGTGAACCACGGATTGGCCGCGGGCGCAGCCTCGTCCCACACCCGGTCATGCTTCTCATGCCAGGCATTGGCATCCTTGATCGTGGTCAGGCCGTCCGGCATCGGCATCACCGAGCCGGTGTAGAGCTGCTGCGGATCGAGCCCGTTCCACCAGCGGCCGCCGCCATCCGCCTTGGTCAGCCGTGCGGCGTCGTAGCGCGTGCCGGCCAGCGGCCCTTCCGGATCATAGCCATAGGCGGGCTGGTACCAGTGCCAGCTGTGCGCGGAATGGTTGGAAACGCCGAAGCGCATGCCTTTCGCCCGCGCGAGCTTCGCCCAGCGGCCGACAATGTCCTGCCGCGGCCCGATGCGGGTGGCGTTCCAGCCATGATGGCGCGAGGCGTAGCAGTCGAAATTGTCGTGATGGTTGGCCAGTGCCATGAAGTATCTGGCGCCGGCGCGGTGATAGAGTTCGATCAGCCGCTCGGGATCCCATTTGGCGGCGGTCCAGCGCGGATACATTTCCAGGAAGCCGGTGCGCGACGGGTGCCCGTAGGTGGCGAGGTGATGCTTGTACGCGCGCGAACCCTGCAGGTACATTTCGCGCGCATACCAGTCACCCGCCTCGGGCACGCATTGTGCCGACCAGTGCGCCCAGATGCCGAACTTGGCGTCGCGAAACCAGTCGGGCGCGCGGTAGCCCCGGACCAATGACTCCCAATCCCCGGTGAAGGCCCCCGGCGCCCGAGCCGCGTGCACGCCGCTGGTAAGGGAAGCGGCGCCGAGGCCGGTGGCAGACAGCAGCGATCGACGATCGAGATGCATGGACTCTCTCCTGACGCCGGCCGTTGTTCGGCCTGGTCGCACAAAGGCTAGAGCCGTGCTGCTATTTCGCAAGTGCTTCCGCACTTTTACAGGCGATATCGATCACCCGGTGCCGACGGGCGCAGGTCCACCACATGCAGCATGGGGGCCGCCCCAAGGCAAAACGCAACGAGGCGCTGCCAGTCAGAGACCGGAGCGCCAAGTCGTTGATAACGTGATTTTGGCCTTTCCCCCATGAAAGAGGGAAGTGGTGCCCAGAAGAGGACTCGAACCTCCACGACCTTGCGATCGCCAGCACCTGAAGCTGGTGCGTCTACCAATTCCGCCATCTGGGCACGGGGTAGGCCGGCGCCTCTAGTGGAGGTTTGCGGGAGGTGTCAAACACTTTTTGCGAAAAATATTGGACTTCGCGCGCCGCTTGCCGTTTAGCCGTCCGCACGGCATTGGGGCCGCACGTACGCGAGGCAAAGAGGCGCAAGATGAAGGATCGGCTGGTAACCCTGATCGGCGGTGGTGGCTTTCTGGGCCGCTACGTGGCGCAGGAGCTGCTCGCCGCCGGCGCGCGCGTCCGCGTCGTCGAGCGCAAGCCCCGCGACGCCTGGTTCCTCAAGACCCAGGGCAATCTGGGCCAGACCCAGCTTGTCGTCGGCGACATCACCAAGCCCGAGACGCTCGCCCGCGCATTGCAGGGCAGCGACGCGGTGGTGAACTTCGTCGGCATCCTTTCGGGTGATTTCGACAAGGTGCATGTCGAAGGCGCGCGCAACGTCGCCGAAGCGGCGAAGGCCGCTGGCGCTTCCGCGTTGGTGCACATCTCGGCGCTCGGTGCCGATGCCGCTTCCCCGTCCGCCTATGGCCGCAGCAAGGCGGCCGGCGAGCAGGCCGTGCTCGCGGCGTTCCCGGGTGCGACGATCCTGCGTCCGTCGATCGTGTTCGGCCGCGAGGATGCGTTCGTGAACCGCTTTGCCGGCATGATCGCCGGCGCGCCGTTGAACATCGTGCCGGTCGTGCGCGGCGAAACGCGGTTCCAGCCGGTGTTCGTGGTGGACGTCGCCCAGGCGATCACCGCGGCGCTTGCCGATCCGGCTGCGCATGGCGGCAAGACCTATGCACTGGGCGGTCCCGACGTGCTGAGCATGAGCGCGCTGCTGCGCTGGATCGCCGGTGCGATCGGCCGCGCACCGCATCTGGTGGAACTGCCCGATTCGATCAGTGGACTGATCGCGTCGCTGCCCGGCACGCCGATCACCCGCGATCAGTTCGCGATGCTGCAGGCCGACAATGTGGTGCCGGCGGGGGACGAAGGCCTTGCCGCACTGGGCGTGACGCCGACGCCGCTGGCGACGGTGGCGCCGAGCTGGCTGGTGCGCTTCCGCCAGGCCGGCCGGTTCAGCCGCTTCCGCACCGCCGCCTGATCCCGATCTTCCGGCCAGGCGGTGCCTTGCAGGGGCCGCATGGCGCTACCCTGCAAGGAGCTTTCCCATGACCACGCTGCTGGTGGCGATCCTGCTCGGCATCGTCGAAGGCGTTACCGAGTTCCTGCCGGTCTCCTCGACCGGGCACCTGATCCTTGCCAGCGAGTTGATGGGCTATGATTCGGCGCGCTGGGCGATGTTCAACGTCGTGATCCAGCTCGGCGCGATCCTGGCGGTGGTGGTCCTGTACTGGCGCACCTTCTGGGCGGTGACGGAGGGGTTGCTGAAGCTGAACCCGGTATCGATCCGGTTCGTGCGCAACCTGCTGATCGCGTTCATCCCCGCGGCGGTCATCGGCCTGGTGCTGCACAAGCATATCGAGGCGCTGCTCGGTGCGCCCAAGGTGGTTGCCTGGGCGCTGATCGTCGGCGGCGTCGCGATCCTCGTGATCGAGCGGCTGGTCAAGTCGGCGACGATCCACGGCATCGCCGAGATTCCCGTAGTGCGCGTGATCGGCATCGGCTTCGTCCAGTGCCTGGCGATGGTGCCGGGCGTCAGCCGTTCGGGCGCGACGATCATGGGCGCGCTGTCGCTGGGTGTCGAGCGTCGAACGGCGGCCGAATTCAGCTTCTTCCTCGCGATCCCGACGATGCTGGGCGCAACCGCGCTGGAACTGCTTAAGAATCGCGAGATGCTGACGACGAGCGGTGTGGGCTGGGGCGAGATCGGCGTGGGCTTCGTCGTGGCGTTCGTGGTCGCGCTTGCCGTGATCAAGTGGTTCGTCGGTATCGTGAGCAAGCATGGCTTCACCCCCTTCGCCTATTATCGTATTGTTGCCGGAGTGGCGGCCCTAATTTGGCTTTCCATTCGTTAAGGCCGTATCGGCCATATATGGGGTGAAATTTTTCATCTCACCTGTAAAATCCGCCTTGATGGGGGTCTATAGGTAAGCATTGCTGTCTTTATTGGTTTGCCGCTCTCCTGTACGGGGGCGGCATGGCTGACGATCCAATGCTCAAATTCGTCGGACGCCCGCAGGCGTATCCGGCCAAGCGCCCCGCCCAGCTGCGCGCGGAAGACTTTCGCGAAATCGCGGAACGCTATGCGGTGCCCGACGCCGAATCGCAGGCGGGTCGCTGCAGCCAGTGCGGTGTGCCCTATTGTTCGGTCCACTGCCCGCTGCACAACCACATCCCCGACTGGCTGCGCCTGACCGCCGAGGGTCGGCTGCGCGAAGCCTATCAGCTGTCCAACAGCACCTCGACCATGCCCGAGATCTGCGGCCGCATCTGCCCGCAGGACCGGCTGTGCGAAGGCAATTGCGTGATCGAGTTCTCCGGCCACGGATCGGTGACGATCGGATCGGTCGAGAAGTTCATCACCGATACCGCCTGGGCCGAAGGCTGGGTGGAGCCGGTGCAGGTCGGCCGCGATCGCGGCCAGTCGGTCGGCATCATCGGTGCGGGGCCGGCAGGTCTTGCCGCCGCCGAATATCTGCGTGGCTATGGCTATGCGGTCCATGTCTATGATCGGTATGACCGGTCGGGCGGCCTGCTCACCTATGGCATCCCCGGCTTCAAGTTGGAGAAGGATGTGGTGATGCGGCGCGTCGACCGGCTGGAGCAGGCGGGCATCGTCTTCCACCGCAATTTCGAGGTCGGCCGCGACGCGACGATTGGCGAGCTGCGCCAGCGCCACGATTCGATCCTGGTCGCCACCGGCGTCTACAAGGCGCGCGGCATCAAGGCGCCGGGGGTCGGCGCCAAGGGCGTGGTAGATGCGCTCGACTATCTGACGGCTTCCAACCGCAAGAGCTTCGGCGACAATGTGCCCGCCTTCGAGGACGGCAGCCTCAATGCGCTGGGCAAGCATGTCGTGGTCGTCGGCGGCGGCGATACCGCGATGGACTGCGTGCGGACCGCGATCCGCCAGGGGGCGGCCTCGGTGAAGTGCCTGTATCGCCGCGACCGGGCCAACATGCCGGGATCGCAGCGCGAAGTCGCCAATGCCGAGGAAGAGGGCGTCGAATTCGTCTGGCTCTCCGCCCCGGAAGCTTTCGAGGGGACCGAGCAGGTGACAGGCGTGCGCGCCTCTAAGATGCGCCTCGGTGCGCCCGACGCCTCGGGCCGCCGCGCGCCGGAAGTCGATCCCGGTGGGGCGCTGCAGATGCCGGCGGATCTCGTCATCAAGGCGCTGGGCTTCGAGCCCGAGGATCTGCCCAAGCTGTTCGGCGCCGAGGAACTGGGCGTCACCCGCTGGGGTACGCTGCGCACCGATGGCAAGACGATGATGACCAGCCTGGAGGGTGTGTTCGCCGCGGGCGACATCGTCCGCGGCGCGAGCCTGGTCGTCTGGGCGATCCGCGACGGCCGCGACGTGGCCGCGCACATGCACGCCTGGATGAAGGCGCACGCCAAGGCATCGGCCGCCGAGGCAGCACGCGAGGAGAGCCTGGCATGAAGACGCTGTTTGCCGCCCTGCTGATCGCCGGTGCCGCGCCGACGCTCGCATTCGCCCAGACCGAGCCGGCTACCCGCGCGCCGCAGGCGGGCGACGCCGCACGGCTCGCCGGCCTGATCGTTCCCGAGGCGCAGATGCCGGCGCTGATCGCGATCGGCTTCCGCAAGGGTTTCGGCGACAGCCTGGCGGCCAATCCTGCGGGCAAGGCGATCTACGACGCCAATCCGGGGATGCAGGACTTCGTTGCGGAGCGCGTCTCCAAGGAGCTGGCGCGCTTTGCCGTCGCCGGTCTCCCCAGCCTGCGCGAGCAGCTGGCCGCCATCGTCCGCGACGAGCTGGAGCCGGACGAGATGGTCGACACGATCACCTTCTTCGAAAGTCCCACCGGCGTGAAGATGCGGGCGCGCGCCACCGCTGCGCTGGAGCAGCAGGGCGCAGCATCCGGCGAGGAAGGGCAGAAGCTTGCCGTACAGGCGGCGGTGTCCGACCTGACGGAAGCGGATTACCCCGCAATCACCGCGTTTGGTGCAAGCTCGGCGGCGAGGAAGATGCAGCTGGTCAACACCAGGATCATGCAGGCCAGCAAGACCTGGGGCGTTCAACTCGGCACCGACCATGCGGCGGAGCTGAAGAAGGCGCGGGAGGCGGCCGAGGCCGAATATTTGGCCACGGCAAAGGCAAAGGCAAAGTGAGACGGCCGCGCCGCTCCCCCCGGCCCGCGATCCGCGGCCTGGGGGAATGGACGCTGGCGACCGCGGCAACGCACGCCGCAGAACAGGACGAGAAGTGATGATCAAGACGCTGGCAACCGAGCGCGAACGCCTCGCCCGCGAGGGCATGTACCGCCCCGAATATGAAGGCGATGCCTGCGGCGTGGGCATGGTCGCGGCGACCGACGGCCAGTCGTCGCGCCGCGTCGTCCAGTCGGCGATCGACGCGCTGAAGGCGGTGTGGCACCGCGGTGCGGTCGATGCCGACGGCAAGACCGGCGACGGTGCCGGCCTCCATGTCGATCTCCCCTTACGCTTCTTCGACGAGCAGATTGTCGGCAGCGGCCACCGCGTGCTGCCCAACCGCCTCGCCGTCGGCATGATCTTCCTGCCGCGCACCGACCTGGGTGCGCAGGAGACCTGCCGCACCATCGTCGAGAGCGAGATCATCGAGGCCGGGTACACCATCTATGGCTGGCGCCAGGTGCCGGTCGACGTCTCGGTCATCGGCATGAAGGCGCAGGCGACGCGCCCCGAGATCGAGCAGATCATGATCGCCGGGCCGATGCCCGAGGCGATGGACGCCGCCGAGTTCGAGCGCCAGCTCTACCTGATCCGCCGCCGCATCGAGAAGCGGGTGATCGCGGCGCAGGTCGGCGGCTTCTACATCTGCTCGCTCTCGTGCCGCTCGATCATCTACAAGGGGCTGTTCCTCGCCGAATCGCTGTCCGACTTCTATCCGGACCTGAAGGATTCGCGCTTCGAGAGCCGCGTCGCGATCTTCCACCAGCGCTATTCCACCAACACCTTCCCGCAATGGTGGCTGGCGCAGCCGTTCCGCTGCCTGGCGCACAACGGCGAGATCAACACGATCCGCGGCAACCAGAACTGGATGCGCAGCCACGAGATCAAGATGGCGAGCATCGCGTTCGGCGAGCAGAGCGAGGACATCAAGCCGGTGATCCCGGCCGGCGCGTCGGACACGGCCGCGCTCGACGCGGTGTTCGAGGCGATCTGCCGCTCGGGCCGCGACGCGCCGACCGCCAAGCTGATGCTGGTGCCCGAGGCCTGGCAGCAGGACGAGGATACCCCGCCCGCGCATGCCGCGATGTACCAGTATCTCGCCAGCGTGATGGAGCCGTGGGACGGCCCCGCAGCGCTTGCGATGACCGACGGCCGCTGGGCGGTCGCCGGCATGGACCGCAACGCGCTCCGCCCGCTGCGCTATACGCAAACCTCGGACGGGCTGCTGATCGTCGGCTCGGAGACCGGCATGGTGCCGGTGCCCGAGGCGAACGTGGTCGCCAAGGGCCGGCTCGGGCCGGGCGAGATGATCGCGGTGGATCTGGACGAGGGCAAGCTGCTCTCCGATCGCGCGATCAAGGACCAGATCGCCGGCGAGGCGGACTATGCCTCGATGGTGCAGGGCTTCCTGTCGATCGACGACCTGCCCGCGGCGCCGGCCGAGACATATTATGACCGCGCCGAACTGTCGCGTCGCCAGGTCGCGGCCGGCCAGTCGCTGGAGGACATGGAGCTGATCCTCGCGCCGATGGTCGAGACCGCGAAGGAAGCGATCGGCTCGATGGGCGACGATACGCCGCTGGCGGTGATCTCGTACAAGTCGCGGCTGATCAGCCAGTTCTTCCGGCAGAATTTCAGCCAGGTGACGAACCCGCCGATCGATCCGTTGCGCGAGCGCTATGTGATGTCGCTCAAGACGCGGTTCGGCAATCTCGCCAACATCCTCGATACCGAAGGGGCGGGGAGCCCGGTGCTGGTGCTGGAGAGCCCGGTGCTCACCAATGCCGACTGGCACCGCCTGCGCGCGCATTTCGGGACGAACGCGGCCGAAATCGACTGCACCTTCCCGGCGGACGGCGATCCCGAATCGCTCAAGACGGCGATCAAGCGCATCCGGCACGAGGCCGAACAGGCCGTCCGCGCCGGCTGCACCGAGCTGTTCCTCACCGACGAGCATAGCGGGCCGGACAAGGCGGCGATTGCCGGCGTGCTGGCGGCGGCGGCGGTGCACACGCATCTCGTCCGCCGGGGGCTGCGTTCCTATGCGAGCGTCAATGTCCGCACCGCCGAGTGCCTCGATACGCATTATTATGCGGTGCTGATCGGCGTCGGTGCGACCACGGTGAACGCCTATCTGGCCGAAGCCGCGATTGCCGATCGCCATGCGCGCGGCCTGTTCGGCGAGATCAGCCTCGCCGACTGCCTCAAGCGTCACCGCAAGGCGATCGACGAGGGGCTGCTCAAGATCCTGTCGAAGATGGGCATCGCGGTGATCAGCTCGTACCGCGGCGGCTACAACTTCGAGGCGGTGGGACTCAGCCGCGCGCTGGTGAACGATCTGTTCCCCGGCATGCCCGCCAAGATTTCGGGCGAGGGCTATGCCTCGCTCCACCTCTCGGCGATGATGCGCCACGAGGCGGCCTATGACGCGGGCGTCGCGACGCTGCCGGTCGGCGGCTTCTATCGCCAGCGCGCAGGCGGCGAGGCGCATGCCTATTCCGCGCAGCTGATGCACCAGCTGCAGACCGCGGTCTCCAACGACAGCTATTCGAGCTACCTCGCCTTCTCGCGCGGCGTGCGCGACCTGCCGCCGGTCTATCTGCGCGATCTGCTCGAGTTCAACTTCCCCGAGAGCGGCGTGCCGATCGACCAGGTCGAGGCGATCACCGAGATCCGCAAGCGCTTCGTCACGCCGGGCATGTCCCTAGGCGCGCTCAGCCCCGAGGCGCACGAGACGCTGGCGATCGCAATGAACCGGATCGGCGCGCGCGCCGTCTCGGGCGAGGGCGGCGAGGATTCGGCGCGCTACACGCCGTACGAGAATGGCGACAACGCCAATTCCTCGATCAAGCAGGTTGCCTCGGGCCGGTTCGGCGTGACGGCGGAATATCTCAACGCCTGTGACGAGATCGAGATCAAGGTGGCCCAGGGCGCCAAACCCGGCGAGGGCGGGCAGCTGCCCGGCTTCAAGGTCACCGAGTTCATCGCCAAGCTGCGCCATGCAACGCCCGGCGTGACGCTGATCTCGCCGCCGCCGCACCACGACATCTATTCGATCGAGGATCTGGCGCAGCTGATCTACGATCTGAAGCAGATCAATCCGCGTGCGCGGGTGTGCGTGAAGCTGGTCAGCTCGGCCGGCATCGGCACCGTTGCGGCGGGCGTGGCCAAAGCCCATGCAGACGTGATCCTGGTCGCCGGCCACAATGGCGGCACCGGTGCCTCGCCGTTCACCTCGATCAAATATGCCGGCACGCCCTGGGAAATGGGCCTGTCGGAGGTGAACCAGACGCTGACGCTCAACGGTCTTCGCGGCCGCATCAAGCTGCGCACCGATGGCGGCCTCAAGACCGGGCGCGACATCGTCATCGCCGCGATCCTGGGGGCCGAGGAATTCGGCATCGGCACGCTGAGCCTGGTGGCGATGGGCTGCATCATGGTCCGCCAGTGCCATTCGAACACCTGCCCGGTGGGCGTCTGCACCCAGGACGAGAAGCTGCGCGCCAAGTTCGTCGGCACGCCGGAAAAGGTCATCAACCTGATGACCTTCATCGCCGAGGAAGTGCGCGAGATCCTCGCCAAGCTCGGCTGCAAGAGCCTGGACGACGTGATCGGCCGCACCGAGCTGCTCCGCCAGGTCAGCCGCGGCGCCGAGCATCTCGACGATCTTGACCTCAATCCCATCCTCGCCAAGGTGGATGCGGACGATGCCGAGCGGCGGTTCAGCCTCAGCACCTTCCGCAATGCGGTGCCGGACAGTCTCGACGCGCAGATGATCAAGGATGCCGCCCCGGTGTTCGCGCGCGGGGAGAAGATGCAGCTCACCTATTCGGTGCGGAATACGCACCGCGCGGTGGGCACCCGGCTCTCGTCCGAGGTGACCAACACCTTCGGCATGTCGACGCTGAGCGACGGGCATGTCCATGTCCGGCTGCGCGGTTCGGCCGGCCAGTCGCTCGGCGCGTTCCTGTGCAAGGGCATCACGCTCGAGGTGTTCGGCGACGCCAATGACTATGTCGGCAAGGGTCTGTC
The DNA here is from genome assembly GCF_025960285.1 of Sphingomonas sp. R1. Classification (GTDB taxonomy): domain Bacteria; phylum Pseudomonadota; class Alphaproteobacteria; order Sphingomonadales; family Sphingomonadaceae; genus Sphingomonas. The sequence goes on from NZ_CP110111.1 coordinate 2,829,302, forward strand.
GGGCGGCGTGATCGTCGTGCGGCCGCTGGTCAGCTCGCCGATCGAATCGTGGAACAACACGATCATCGGCAACACCGTGCTCTATGGCGCGACCTCCGGCCGGCTGTTCGCGGCAGGCCAGGCGGGCGAGCGCTTCGCGGTGCGCAACTCGGGCGCAGACGTGGTCGTCGAAGGCTGCGGCGCCAACGGCTGCGAATACATGACCGGCGGCACCGCGGTGGTGCTGGGCCGGGTCGGCATGAACTTCGGCGCGGGCATGACCGGCGGCATGGCGTTCGTGTATGACGTGGACGGCAGCTTCGAGCGCCACGCCAACCCGGAGAACATCACCTGGGCGCGCCTTGCCTCCAGCCACTGGGAGGGCAAGCTGCGGGCGCTGGTCGAGGCGCATGCCGAGGCGACCGACAGCAAATGGTCGAACGGCCTGCTGGAAGACTGGGACCGCGAAGTGGGCAAGTTCTGGCAGGTGGTGCCGAAGGAGATGCTCACCCGGCTGCCGCATCCGCTGAGCGACACGGTCGAGGCGGTGGCGGCGGAATGATCGACAGGGGGTGGGGCCCGTCCCCACCTCCTGTATCGTGGCGGGGGCTTGGAAACCTTCGCCCGTCGTGCCCCGAATGGGGCGCGCCCGGCATCCGCTGGATCCCCGGAAATGCGGCGAGCCATATAACGAGTCTTCCCCGGCCCATTTCCGCTGCTTATGGCTTGCCCCATGTGGCAGCTCCTTCAATTCCCGCTCTGTCCCTTCTCGCGCAAGGTCCGGCTCCTGCTGGGCGAGAAGGGCATCGCCTATGAGCCGGTGCGCGAATCGCCCTGGCAGCGGCGCGACGAGTTTCTCGATCTGAACCCCACCGGCCAGACGCCGGTGATGATCGATGCAGAGCGCCACGTGACGCTGATCGACTCCACGGTGATCTGCGAGTTCTTCGAGGAGACGGTGAGCAAGAATGCGCTGCTCAACGGCTCGGCGGTGGATCGCGCCGAGATCCGCCGGCTGGTCGTGTGGTTCGACAACAACTTCTACAGCGACATCACCGCGCCGCTGCTGCACGAGCGGATGATCAAGCGCATCGTCTATCGCCAGCCGCCTGACGCCAAGGTGCTGCGCGACGCGATGAAGGCGGCCGTCGGCCATCTCGACTATATCGACTATCTGCTCGACCATCGCACCTGGCTGGCGGGGGCGACGATGAGCCTTGCCGACATCACCGCGGCGGCGCAGATCTCGGTCGCCGATTATCTGGGCGGCATCGACTGGAAGAGCCACGAGCTCGCCAAGCGCTGGTATATCGGGATGAAGAGCCGCCCGAGCTTTCGCCAGCTGCTCGCCGAGCGGATGGAGGGAATCACGCCGCCGGCCGATTACGAGAAGCTGGACCTTTAACGCGGGATAATCGCGTGGCCCGGCGCGTTTGGCTGCCAAACGGGAGAGAGTCCGCGATGCTCGAACATATACCGCACTGGCTGGGAAGCGCGCTGAAGGGCCTGCGCGCCGGCGCCAACAAGCTGGCGATCGTCCAGCCGGAGCTCGGCAGCTTCGAGGTGCTCCACCTTGCAAGCCCCGCCTTTGCGAACGGGGGGCGCCTGCCGGAGCGGTTCACCGCCGACGGCGAGGGCATCTCCCCGCCGCTGTTCTGGACCGGCATCCCCGAGGGCACCCAATGCCTGGCGCTGATCGTCGAGGATCCCGATGCGCCCGCCCCCCAGCCGCTGGTGCATGCGGTCGTCTGGGGCCTGCCGGTCGACGGCGACCTGAAGGAAGGCGCGATCCGCGCCGATGGCGTCGGGGACGCGGAAGGTACCGACGTCGGCCGCAACAGCTATCTGGGCGAAGGCTGGCTGCCGCCCGACCCCCCTACGGGCCATGGACCGCACAACTACACGTTCCAGCTGTTCGCGCTCGGGGGCGGCTGCGAGGTCGGCGAAAATCCCGGGCGCGGCGCGCTTGTAAAGGCGATGGCCGGGCATGTGCTTGCCGCGGGGGTTCTCACCGGCGTCTATTCGCGCGGCGAGGAGGCTCCCACCGGGCTGGTCGGCGAAACCGCGCCGGTGTGACACCGGCGCGGCACGCCTTCAGCCGTTGACGACCGTCCCGCCATTGGGGTGAAGCACCTGGCCGGACATGTAGCTCGAATCCTCGCAGGCGAGGAAGAGGAAGGCCGGGGCGACTTCGTTGGGCTGGCCGGGCCGGCCCATCGGCACGCTTTCGCCGAAATGCTCGAGCTTCTCCGGCGACGCGCCGCCGCTGGGGTTGAGCGGGGTCCAGATCGGGCCCGGCGCCACGGCGTTGACCCGGATACCCTTCTCGATCAGGTTCATCGACAGGCTGCGGGTGAAGGCGGTGATGGCGCCCTTGGTCGAGCTATAGTCGAGCAGTTCCGGTTCGCCCTGGTACATCGTCACCGAGGTGCAGTTGACGATCGTCGCCCCTTGCTCGAGGTGCGGCGATGCGGCCTGGACCATGAAGAACATCCCGAAGATGTTGGTCTGGAAGGTACGGCGCAGCTGCTGCTCGGTAATGTCGACAATGTCCTTGTCGGGATGCTGCTCCCCGGCATTGTTGACCAGCACGTCGATGCGGCCGAACTCGGCGATCACCTTCCGAACGGCGTCCTCGCAAAACGCCTTGTCCCCGACATCGCCGGCAATGGTGAGCGCGCGGCGGCCTTCGGCACGGACGGCCTCGGCCGTATCCTCTGCGTCGCGGTGTTCGTTCAGATAGATGATGGCGACATCGGCGCCTTCGCGGGCGTAGAGCGCGGCGACCGCGCGGCCGATCCCGCTATCGGCACCGGTGACGATGGCCACCTTGTCCTTCAGGCGATCCGATCCGCGATAGCGTGGCTGCCACTCAGGCTTGGGATCGAGGGAGCGCTCCTCACCGGGGAGCGCATCCTCGTGGACTCGGTCAATGATAAGGTCGTCGGACATCGGCACGGCTCCGAAAGCGAGAGAGGGGTGCCGAACAAGCGGGTGTGCCCGCGATACGTTCCTGAGAAAAGGGACCGCCGGAGCGGCCGGCAAGGTCAGCCGATATAGCCCGAACCCTGCAGGCCGCTGCCGAGGATCATGACGCCGGTGATCGCGAACGAGACGACGCCGATGAGGATGCTGCGGAACATGCTGATCTTCTCCTGTTGCGCGAGCGGGATCATGCGACCGGGATCACCGGCGTGGAGAACAGGACGAGGGCGGCGGTGAGCAGCACCGCGGCGCTGACGGCAACGGTCTGATGCAGCGAGGCGAAACGTGCGGTCATGATGGATACTCCCTGATGTTCGGCTGGCGGACCATCCGGCTGCCGATGCCAGCAGTTTTGCAGGGAGCGTGCCAATTCAGCTAAGTATATGAAAAAGCACGTTGTGACCTGATCATCAGGCCTGATATTGGTGCTTTAGGCGGAAATCGTTGGCGAAAATCACCATTTACCGGCGGAAATCGCTATAGCTGGCGCTGCCGATTTTGACCTGGTTCCTGCCTTCGTGCTTCGCGAGGTACAGAAGGCGGTCTGCGCGGTGGAAAGCGGTCTGGTGCATTTCGCCGGGCTCCACCGGCGTGAGCCCCGCGGAGAAGGTGATCTCGCCCAGCGGCGCGTCATTGTCGCGCAGCTTGTAGCGCTTGGCCTGGACGGTGCCGCGGGCGTGCTCCAGCACGGCCTGCGCCTTGTCGGGCGGCACGTCGGTGAACAGGATGGCGAATTCCTCGCCGCCATAGCGCGTCACCAGATGGCCCCGGCAGCACTGGCTGAGCGCATCGGCGATCACGCGCAGCACCCTGTCGCCGACCGCGTGGCCGAAGCGATCATTGACCGACTTGAAGTGATCGATGTCGCACACCGCGATGCACATGCTGCCGCCGGCCGCCTCCTGTGCCGCGAACGCCTCCTCGAACGCGCGGCGATTGGGCAACTGGGTCAGCGGGTCGCGGCGGGCATTGTCCCGCGCCTCTTCCAGCTTTTCGCGCAGGTCGTTCGCCTCGCGCGTCGTCGTCTCCAGCTTTTGCTCCGCGACGCGGATACGTTGCAGCATCGCAGCCGTGATTCGCAGGAAATCGTCATTCGCTTGCGGTGCGTCGCTGCCGGTGGACATCGCCTCCGCGCTGGCGGCGAGGTCTCGCCCGAAGTCGGCGGTCTCGGCCCGCATCGCCGTGACCATGTCGGCAAAGCCTTCCACCTGCATCTGGGTGCGCGCGACCAGCCCTTCGGTCCGTGCCTTCAGATCGACGTCGGACACGACGGGTTCATCGCTGTGCTCGTCGGCAGTCAGCGTCTGGATGTCGCGCGGGGTCAGCCGCACGCCGCGATCGGTGATCAGCTCGACCGCGCGGGCGAGCGTGTCGTCGGGATCGGTGAACAGGCGGTGCACAAAGGCATAGTTGGTCGGGGTGGGTTCGAGACGCTGATCGACGAGGAACGCCCCGATCCGCTCGAACAGCGTTCGGCCCTCCTCTTTCCCGGCATCCGACCGAACGGCACGCGCAATGCGCATACGCTCCCAACCCCCGTGCAAGTCACGGCATCATGGCCGCTACATTGCGCCGGAGAGATAAGCATAGAGTGCTAATATCTGGTTGCCGCTTGCTTCACCCTGGCGCACCCCGCCGTGAAAGCATGCCCCGCAGACCGAGAATTTTATATATCTCTCAAGGGGTTGTGCGGCGATCTTCGTGGATCCAGGCCGATCCGGAGGATTAATGCCTCCGGATCGGTTGAACGCCGCGCGGGGGTGCCGCGCGAGTCGGGCGATCAGCCCCGGTGGGTCTTCCGATACTTCTGCACCGCGTCCAGCGTGAGACGAATGTGATCGGCGGGGTTCGAGTCGGAGTGGACGAACAGCACCTTGCCATCCGGCGCGATGACATAGCTGGTACGGCTGGTGAACTTGCCGACCGTGCCGTCGGGCTTCTTGTTCACCACGTCATAGCCGGCGGCCACGTCCGGCGTGGCGGCCGCGACCGCGAACTTGCCGGCGCAATACTGGCTGCTGAACTGTTCCAGCTGGTCGACATTGCCGGCGGTCATGCCGATCACGGTCGCACCTGCCTTGGTGAAATCGGGCAGCGCCTCGGCAAAGGCGTGCGCCTCGGCATTGCAGCCGGAGGTGAAGGCGGCCGGGAAGAAGTAGAGCACGACCGGGCCCTTCTTCAGCGCGGCCTTCAGATCGACGGTGATCGGCTTGCCGGCCACCGCACCCTTGGCGGTAAACACGGGCGCCTTGGCGCCGGCGGTGAGCGTTGCGTTCGCCGGCATCATGGCGAAGGGCAGGGCAAGGGCGGCAAGGGCGAGCTTCAGGCGCATATCGGTCTCCCTGGGTGGTTGGGCATCTGTCTACGCCAGCACGGCTTCGGCGGCTAGCGGGTGAAGGCGATGCCGATCCGGGCGTGCGTGTCGTTGACCTTGTAGCGGTCTAGCGCCTCGCCATAGCCGGTGAATGCCTGTCCGAAGAGGTAGATGCCGAGCCCTCCGCCCAGCCGACGCAAGGGATAGGACACGAAGGCTTCGGCAGCACCGCGCCCGGTCTTCACATTGCCGCGGGCGGTGAGCGCCAGCTTGATGCCGTCCTTCTGCTGGATCGCGGCAGCGAGGCCGGTATAGCCGAAATACTCCTTCATGTCGTGGAAGGTGCCGCTGTTGCCGACATAGACCCAGGCCTGTGGCGCCACATCCAACCGCCAGTCGCTGCCCAGGTCGAACGTCTTCTCGCCGCGCAGGAAGATGCGGTTGATGTCGACCGAGTCGGTGACGCCGCGCCCGTTCGAATCATGCCGCCAGCCGATCGCCACCCGCGTCGTCTCGTCGAAGGGAATGTCGGCGTAGAGTTCGGGCGTATAGTTGGTCGAGCGGAACGGGCCGGAGGGCTCGTTGAGCGCCCAGAACATCGTCTGGGTATAGGCGAAGCGCAGATTGCCCAGCTGCAGCGGCGCATTTTCGGCGAAGGGGCGCACCGCGAAACTCACCTGCACCTTCCCGCCCGCGTCATTGAGGCCGAAGGCGCCATAGACCGGCTCGTGCGGCTCGAACCGTGCGAGCAGGCCGCTCGAGCTGCCGGTCGAGCTCTGCACCACGGTTTCCTGCTCCGGTACCTCCGCGGGGCGATGCCGCGCCGCGGGCGGCACCGCGATGCCGGCAACGCCCACGGGCACGTAGCGCGCCTTGGCGAAGCCGTGCGGGGCAATGGTCGGAGTGGGGCCGGGCGTGCGTTCCAGCATCAGCCGGGTGCCATCGGCGGCGGTCACCTCGATCTGGCGCGGGCCGGCATCGACGATCGCCACCTCGGTCTCGTTGACCAGGAATACCTCGACGCCGCGCAGCGCTGCCTGTTCGGAGGCGGGCTGGGCAGGCACCGCGCGCACCTGCGCCAGCGCGGGTACGGCAAGGCAGGACAGGCTGAGCATCGGGAGAGCGGCGATCACACGCATGTTCGGCGGAGTGGCAGGCGTTTGTGACCTTGGCGAGTCAAAATCGGCCTTGTAGGGCAGGGGCATGGCCGTTTCCCAAACCGACATCGCGCTTGCCGCACGCCTCGCCGACGCGGCGGGTGCTGCGATCCGCCCCTATTTCCGCGCCGAACACGGCGTCGAGGCGAAGGAGGATCAGTCCCCCGTTACGCTCGCCGACCGCGCCGGCGAGGAGGCGATGCGCAAGCTGCTGATCGCCGAGCGCCCGATGGACGGCATCATCGGCGAGGAATTCGGGGTGCGCGAAGGCACTAGCGGGCGGCAATGGGTGCTCGATCCGATCGACGGCACCCGCGCCTTCATCGCCGGGCGACCGGTGTTCGGCACGCTGATCGCGCTGGTCGACAATGGCTGGCCGGTGCTGGGCGTGATCGACCAGCCGATCATCGGTGAGCGCTGGCTGGGCGTGACCGGCCGGCAGACGCTGTTCAACGGCAAGCCCGCCAGCACCCGTATCTGCCGCGAGCTGAACCAGGCGATCCTCGCCACCACCTCGCCGGCGCTGTTCGACGACGGCCAGCTCCATGCCTTCGAACATCTCGACGCGCAGGTGATGAGCACGGTGCTCGGCGGCGACTGCTACAATTATGGCTGCGTGGCGAGCGGCTGGCTCGACATCGTCGTCGAGGCGGGGCTCAAGCTGCACGACTTCGCCGCGCTGGTGCCGGTGATCGAAGGCGCGGGCGGCCGGATGTGCGACTGGCAGGGCGATCCGCTCCATGCCGGCAGCAAGGGCGAGGTGATCGCCGCCGGCGATCCCGCGCGGATCGACGACATTCTCGACGCGATGGCCTGCCGGGGGCACTGACAGGGGCCGCGGCCTCGCGGGCGGCCGATCCGGCTAGCGGCCGTCCCAGAACGCCGGATGCGCATCGATTGCCTTGATGAGCCAGTCGGCGATCCTGCGATGTGCCTCCAGGCCGTAATGGCCATGGCATGCCGTCGCGCGAAACGCGCCGGCGGGGAAGGGGAGGAACAGCAGATCCCGTGCGCCGGCCCGCAGCGCCGCTGCGCTGATCTGCGCCTCCGCCTTGCGCAGCATCGCGGCCTGCTCCGGCGGTGCGTCGCTGGCGTCGAACCACCACAGCACGAACACGGCGCGCGGATACCGTTGCCGGAGCCGCACGAGGAACTGGCCGTAGTGCACGGCATAGTCTGTCACGAGCGCCTCCAGGGTCGGCCAGCGCGCGTCGGGGTGGAAGCCCACGAAATCGGCCTGTAGCTTCAGCATCACGATCTGGGGCCGCCACGACGGGTCCGTGAACGGCGCCGGATCGGACGGCATCCGGCGTGGCCAGAGCGTCTCCATGGTGCCGGTCGGCGCGGTGCCACCGAAATTCCGGATCAGGCCACGACCGGAGACGGCGTTGATCTGATACTCGGCACCGAAATGCTGCGCAGCACGGGCGGCGAAGGCATCCGGCGTATCGGTGGTGGCGCGCACCTCCTCGGCCGAGCAACCGATCCGGTCGCTGCGGGCGCCGTACCCGGTCATGGACGAATCGCCGATGAACTCGATCTGGCGACGGCGCGGTGGCGGCGCGGGAAGCGCGCGACCTGGTGCCACGAAGGCCCCCTCGAACCGCGCGGGTGCCGCGCTTTCGGTGACCTTGTCGATCCGGATGTGATGCGAGCCCGGGGTCAGTCCGCTGATCGTGACCGGCGCCGTGCCGGGTCGGTCCAGCGCGATCGGCGGCGCCCCGTCGATGCTGACCCGCCATTCGTTGTGCGTGTCCTCGAAGCGCAGCACGACATGGTCGCCGCGAAACGCCGCTTCGGCATAAATGCCGGGCCATTGATGGCGGAAGCCGCGCGCGCTGCGCTCGACGCGGCCGCCGATCGTCAGCGGCAAGGCCTGCAGGGCCGCAACGGGCACCGATCCGCCGATCGTCACGCGCTGTGGCGGTCGCACGTCGCCGGTCACGGCAAGAGCGGCAGCAAGGGCAAGGAATCGCAGCATCGGCCATGATCCTGCGCCTGCCGGATCAGCCCGGGCAAGCGATCAGAAGATGCCGAGGAATTTCTTCCGCTGCTGCTTCGCCTCGCCCGGCGTGGCCTTGCCACTTTCCGACTTGGCGGTGGTGCCGCGGCCGACATCGTCGCGCGGGCGGCCCTTGGCGTCGCGCTGGCTGGTGGCGGTCGCGCCGGCGAGTACCGGGCCGCAGTCCGCGGCCTTGGCATCGCCGAAGTCGACAAAGGCCAGCACGCTCGCCAGCGGGGAGGCGACGAGCCCGAGGCCCAGCCCCGCACCCGCCCGGCCGACCAATTCGGGGCTGATCACGTTGATCCCAGGTTTGGCGAAATAGCCGCCGATCCCGACCGGCGACTGGCCGGAGAACAGGCTGAACCGTTTCGAATCGGCGCGGAAGGCGAGGTCGATCGTCTCGTTCCGGAAGCTGAACCCGCCACGGCCGAGCATCACGTTCTTCTGCGTGTCGATCAGGATCGGATCGGCCGCAGCAATGCCGTCGCGCACGGTGAAGCCGATCAGCCCGCAATTGATCTGCACCGGCTCCTTCAGCTTCTTCTCGAACATCTTCTGGACGAAGGTGCCGATGTCGAACTCGGCGAGTTCGGTGTTGCGGGTCCAGAAATCGCCCTTGGGCAGGATCACCGCGATGCGGCCGTTCGCACTGGCCAGCGAATCGCGCACGCTGTTGCCGCGGCCGTTCATCTGGATGCGTGCCTTGAGCATGCCGGTGGTGCCGGACTGCTCCGCGCCGAAGCCGGCGAGCAGCACCCCCATCGGCGTCGGCGACAGGCGGATGTCGTAGGTGGTGAACACCGGCACCTTGCGCGCGTCGATGCTGATGTCCGACGTGACCGTGCCGCGCGCCAGGCTGAAGTTGAGCGGGCTCAACTTGAGAAGGCGGTCGTTGAGGTCCAGCCCCAGCTCGATGTTCGATACCGGCAGGCTGGGCGCGCGGACGGTGCGCACCTGCCACTGCACCTTCGCATCGAAATTCTTGAGCGCGTCGACCCGCAGCGGTGCATCGGGCAGCAGCCGCGGCGTGCTCGAAACCTGCGTCACCGCAGCCTGCACGCCCTGGGCGGCAAGCGCGTTGGGATTGTAGCCGATGAACGGGCCGGCATCGACGATGTCGAGCACATGGGTGAACAGGTCCGCCGTCACCAGCATCCGCGGCTGGCTGAGCTTGACCGTGAACTTGCCCGACAGGTCGCTGTCGCCGAAGCGGCCCTTCATCCCGGTGAAGCGCCATTCGTCGCCCTGCTTCGTGACGACCGAGGTCAGTCGATAGCGGCGCGTGTCGGGCACCGCGATGCCGGCGACCAGGAACACGTCCGCAAGGTTCTGCCCGCGCAGGTCCATGTGGAGCTTGGCACCGTCCAGCACGGTTGCGCCCGGCAGCGTGCCGACCAGATCGGCTTGCGTCCGCACGCCCTCGGCATGGAGGCGCAGCCGGTTCTCGCCGCCCGCGAGCGTCTTGTTGGACGACAGCAGCGCGCCCGCGAGCGTGAAGCGGGCGCCGCGCGCGGTGCCGTTGCCGTCGAACCGGATCGTGTCGGCGAAGCGGTTGTCCTCCGCCGCCACCGTATCGACCCGGATCGCCGCATCGAGCCGGTGCAGCGGATCGAGGTAGCGGATCTGCGTTCCGGCAATCCGCGCCTGCTGGATCAGCGGCATCTGCAGCGGCTTGCCCCCGCCGCTGCCGAAGGTCCACGTGTTCCGCTTGCCGTCGCGATCCCATTGCAGATCGATTCGCCCGTCGGTGAGGCCGAGCCATTGGAACCGCTTTTGCGCGGACAGCAACGACAGGGTGGCGATTCGCGCATCGATTCGGGCGGCACTGAAAAACGGGCTGGTGCCGGACCAGTCCGGGTTCTCGACGCGCAGACCCTCGGCCACGAATTTGAGGTTGAACGGCGCGAAATAGAGCTGGAAGTCGCCCGCGACGCGCACCTTTCGGTCGGCGCTGCTGCTCGCGATCGATTCGAACGTGCCCTTGAGGAAGCGCCCCTTGGTGACGAACAGGATCGCCCAGGCGAGCACCACCAGCCCCACCAGGCTGGTGACGACCGCGATCGTCGCGGCGAGCGGCGTGCCCATCGCGCGTGCCGGCCGGGGCGGCGGCGGTGCCTGGTCGGCGGCGTGGACGGGAGCGTCGAGATCGGCCATGAACCTCAAAATCCTTCCCGCCCCCGCGGTTCCCCGGTGGTTGCATATCGCCGAACCATCCGCTAAGGGGCCGCCTTTCCGCGATCGAGGGACCGTCCGGCTAATAGGGCTGCCGCGGCTGTCTGCAATCGTCGAACCATAAGGAGACGAAAATGCCCAAGCTCAAGACCAAGAGCGGTGTGAAGAAGCGCTTCAAGTTCACCGCCACCGGCAAGGTCAAGCACGGCGTCGCTGGCAAGCGTCACCGTCTGATCAGCCACAATTCCAAGTATATCCGTACCAATCGCGGCACCTCCGTGCTGGCCGATGCAGACGTCGCGCGCGTTGTCGCGTGGGCGCCGTACGGCCTGAAGTAAGGGAGTCCTGAAAAATGGCACGAGTGAAGCGTGGTACGACCACCAAGGCGAAGCATAAGCGGATTTTGGATCAGGCGAAGGGCTATTATGGCCGTCGCAAGAACACCATCCGCATCGCGCGCCAGGCCGTCGAAAAGGCCGGCCAGTACGCCTATCGCGACCGCAAGGTAAAGAAGCGCAGCTTCCGCGCCCTGTGGATCCAGCGCATCAACGCCGGCGTCCGCGCCGAAGGCCTGACCTATTCGCAGTTCATGCACGGCCTCAAGCTGGCCGGTATCGAACTGGACCGGAAGGTCCTGGCCGACATCGCCATGAACGAGGGTGAGGCGTTTACCGCCATCATCGCGCAGGCGAAGGCGGCGCTGCCCCAGGCCGCCTGAGCGGACCTGCGCGCAAGCTGAACAAGGGGCGTCGAGGCTGCGGCTTCGGCGCCCTTTTTCATTCCAACCGGGAGGGACGATCCCGTGGCGATGAAGACTTGGTGGCTCTACGTCACCGCCGTGTTTTTCGTGTCGATGACGCCGGGGCCGAACATGCTCCACGTCATGGTGCAGAGCATCCGCGAGGGCGCAGGCCGCGTGCTGCCGACGACCGCGGGGCTGATGAGCGCGAACCTGTTCTGCCTCATCGCCTCGGCGGCGGGGCTGGGGGCGCTGCTCAAGGCGTCGCCGGGGCTGTACGACGTGCTGCGCTATGCGGGGGTCGCCTATCTCGTTTGGCTGGGCATCAAGGCCTGGCGCGCGCCGGTGGCGGAAGCGCATGCCGACGCGCCCGTGCCGGCACGCCAGACGGTGCGCGCGCGGTACCTCACGGGGCTCGGCACGGGGCTGTCCAACCCCAAGCTGATCGTCTTCGCCGCCGCGCTGTTCCCGCAGTTCCTCGACGTGACCCGGCCGTTCCTGCCGCAGCTGGCGATCCTGATCGCGACCTTCGCGGTGATCGAGGCCTTCTGGTTCTCGGTCTATGCGCTGGGCGGCCGTTCGCTCGCAGCCTGGCTGGCACCGGCGGCCCGGCAGCGGACGTTCAACCGGGTGACCGGCGGCGTGTTCGTCGCCTTCGGCGCGGCGCTGCTCGGCAGCCGGGTGTAGCGGTCCCTCAAACGCCTTGACCTGGGGGCCCGTCTGGGGTTCCAGCCATCTCGCACAGTGAACGGAAAACGATGACCACCGATCTCGATACCCTGCGCGGCGAGCTGCTTGCCGCGATCGATGCCGCCACCGCGCTCGATGCGCTGGAGGCGGTGCGCGTCCAGGCGCTCGGCAAGCAGGGCGCGATCACCGGCCTGCTCAAGACGCTCGGCAAGCTCACCCCCGAAGAGCGCCAGGAACAGGGCCCGCGCATCCATTCCTTGCGCGAAGCCGTCACCGAGGCGCTGGCCACCCGCAAAGCGGGCCTGGAGCAGGCCGCGCTCGACGCGCGCCTCGCCAGCGAAACGGTGGACATGACGCTGCCGGTTGACGGCGTCGCACCGGGCTCGGTCCACCCGGTCAGCCAGGTGATGGACGAACTCGCCGAGATCTTCGCGGATCTGGGCTTCGCGGTCGCCACCGGCCCCGAAGTCGAGGACGACTGGCATAATTTCACCGCGCTCAACATTCCGGAGACGCATCCGGCGCGCGCGATGCACGATACCTTCTACCTCGCCGGCGAACACGCGCGGCCAATGGTGCTGCGCACGCACACCAGCCCCGTGCAGATCCGCACCATGACGCGCAGCAAGCCCCCGATCCGCATCATCGCGCCGGGCCGCGTCTATCGCTCGGATTCGGATGCCACGCACACGCCGATGTTCCACCAGATCGAAGGCCTGGTGATCGACAAGGGCATCACGCTCGGCCACCTCAAGTGGACGCTGGAGACCTTCCTCAAGGCGTTCTTCGAGCGCGACGACATCGTGCTGCGCCTGCGCCCCAGCTATTTCCCCTTCACCGAGCCTTCGGCCGAAGTCGATGTCGGCTTCACCTGGAAGGACGGCAAGCGCGTGATCGGCGGCAGCGGCGACGCGCCCGGCGGCGGCTGGATGGAAGTGCTGGGCAGCGGCATGGTGCACCGGCGGGTGATCGAGGCCTGCGGGCTCGATCCCGATGAATGGCAGGGCTTCGCCTTCGGCACCGGTGTCGACCGGCTGGCGATGCTCAAATATGGGATGGACGACTTGCGCCCCTTCTTCGACGGCGATCTGCGCTGGCTCAAGCATTACGGCTTCTCGGCGCTCGACGTGCCCACGCTGAGCGGGGGAGTCGGCGCATGAAGTTCACCCTCTCTTGGCTCAAGGAGCATCTGGAGACCGAAGCCTCGTTGACCGAGATCCTCGAGGCGCTGACCCGTGTCGGCCTCGAAGTCGAAGGCGTCGAGAACCCCGCCGAGCGGCTGACCGGCTTCCGCGTCGCCCGCGTGCTGACCGCCGAGCGCCACCCGCAGGCGGACAAGCTGCAGGTGCTCAGTGTCGATTTCGGCGAGGGACCGCTGCAGGTCGTCTGCGGCGCGCCGAACGCGCGTGCGGGGCTGGTCGGCGTGCTGGGGCTTCCCGGCGCGGTGGTGCCGGCCAACGGCATGACGCTCAAGGTCGCGGCGGTGCGCGGCATCGAGTCGAACGGCATGATGTGCTCGACCCGCGAGCTGGAGCTCGGCGAGGACCATGACGGCATTATTGAGCTGCCGGAAGATGCGCCGGTCGGCACCGCCTTTGCGGACTATGCCGGGCTCGACGATCCCGTCATCGACGTGTCGATCACGCCCAACCGCCAGGATTGCATGGGCGTGCGCGGCATCGCCCGCGATCTCGCCGCAGCGGGCCTTGGCACGCTCAAGTCGCTCGATGCGGTGGTGGCAAGCCTGCCGGCGATCGTGCCGCAGGGTCCGGGCCCGGACGTGCGCACCGACGATGCGGCGGGCTGCCCGGCCTTCTACGGTCAGGTCGTACGCGGCGTGAAGAACGGGCCCTCGCCGGACTGGCTGCAGCAGCGCCTCAAGGCGGTGGGGCAGAAGCCGATTTCCGCGCTGGTCGACATCACCAACTTCGTGATGTTCGGGCTCGGCCGTCCGCTCCACGTCTATGACATGGCGAAGCTCTCGGGCGGGCTGGTCGCGCGCAAGGCGAAAGCCGGCGAGACCGTGCTGGCGCTGAACGGCAAGACCTACACGCTGACCGACTCGATGACGGTGATCGCCGACGATGCGGCGGTGCACGACATCGGCGGCATCATGGGCGGCGAGCATTCGGGCTGTTCGGACGACACCACCGACGTGCTGATCGAATGCGCCTATTTCGATCCCGAGCATATCGCCCGCACCGGCCAGAAGCTGCTGCTGACCAGCGATGCGCGCACCCGCTTCGAGCGCGGCGTCGATCCCGAATTCCTTGACGAGGGGCTGGCGATCGCGACCCGGCTGGTGCTGGCGCTGTGCGGCGGCACCCCGAGCGAGGTCACCCGCAGCGGCACGCCGCCCAAGGTGGGTGCGGTGGTCGGCTATGATCCGACGCTCGCGGAAACGCTGGGCGGCCTCGCCGTGCCCGCGGCGCAGCAGGTGGAGATCCTCGAAAGCCTCGGCTTCGTCGTCCAGCCGCTCGACGGCAACGGCGATCCGGTCGAGCTCGGCGGGGGCTTCGAAGCCTTCCGCGTCACGGCGCCGAGCTGGCGCCGCGATATCGACGGTCCGGCCGACATTGTCGAGGAAGTGATCCGCATCGCCGGCATCGACAATGTGCCCTCCACGCCGCTGCCCCGCACCCCCGGCGTCGCGACGCCCACCGCCACGCCCGAGCAGAAGCTCGAGCGCCGGATGCGCCGCACCGCCGCCGCGCGCGGGCTCAACGAGGCGATCACCTGGAGCTTCCTGCCCGAAGCCCAGGCCGAAGTGTTCGGCGGCGGCGCCTGGACGCTCGCCAACCCGATCAGCGAGGACATGAAGGTCATGCGCCCCTCGCTGCTGCCCGGCCTGCTGGCGGCGGCGGAGCGCAACCTGAAGCGCGGCGCGACCAGCGTCCGCCTGTTCGAGGTCGGCCGCCGCTATCTGGCGGACAAGGAGCGGCTGACGCTGGGCGTGGTGCTGACGGGTTCCAAGGCCGTGCGCGGCTGGCAGACCGGCAAGGCCCAGCCCTTCACCGCGTTCGACGCCAAGGCCGAGGCACTGGCGCTGCTCGAGGCTGCCGGCGCGCCGGTCGCCAACCTCCAGGTGATGGGGGAGGCGGGTGCTGCCTACCATCCCGGCCAGTCGGCGACGCTGCGGCTGGGGCCGAAGAATGTGCTCGCCAGCTTCGGCATGGTGCATCCCAGCGTGCTCAAGGCGTTCGACCTCGACGGCGCGGTGGCGGCGGTGGAGATCCATCTCGACGCGCTACCCGCCAAGAAGGCGACCGGCTTCACCCGCCCCGCCTTCACGCCCCCGGCGCTGCAGGCGGTGACGCGCGACTTCGCCTTCCTGGTGCCGACCGCGCTGGCGGCAGGCGATCTCGTCCGCACCGTGAAGGGCGCGGACAAGGCAACGATCGTGGACGCGCGGCTGTTCGACGTCTTCACCGGCCAGGGCGTGCCCGAGGGGCAGAAGTCGCTGGCCATTGAAGTCACGCTGCAACCGGGCGACAAGAGCTTCACCGACGCGGACCTCAAGGCAGTGGCCGACAAGGTCGTCGCGGCGGCGGCGAAGCTGGGCGCAACCCTGCGAGGATGATGCGATGATCGAGCGGTTCCTTCCCGGGCTCGACGCCCTTCTCACGGAGCCGCTCGACACGCACAGCGTGTCGGTCGCCTTTCCCGGCGACATGGATCCGCACGAACGCGAGGGCAGGTTCGGCGTGTTCCTCGACGCCGAGTTGCGCATTGCCGGACTCGGCACCTGCGGCGGCGGCACGCTGATCGAGACGCTCGACGATGCCGGCCAGTGGCGCGCGGCCTGCGCGATCCTCGACGTCGACCTCACCGATCTCGAGCGCGGCCGCGCCTTTTGCCGCGAGGAACTGGTGTCGCTCGGCTGCCCGGTGGGCACGCTGCTGCAGTTCGATGCCTACGAGGACCGCTGGGATGGTGCCACCTGGCATTGCAACGAGCCGCGCTCGTTCGACGAGGACATGCTGCCCTATCGCGATAATTGAGCGCGCCGTGCGAAAAGGGGTTGCGCTACCCCCAAAGCTCGTTTAGGCGCCGCACCTCACCGCGCGCCCGTAGCTCAGCTGGATAGAGCATCAGACTACGAATCTGAGGGTCGGACGTTCGAATCGTTCCGGGCGCGCCATTTTCTCCTGACATCGCTGGACGACAACGCAGGCGACCTGCTTCGCTGTCAGTACTTCGTCGCCTTTGTGGCGGATGGCTTGCCGGCGACTCGTCGTCTGCTATGCACCATCCAAATGCGAGGGGGCTTGCTGAAGATGCTCTTAGAAATGGTGCGATTGGGCGGGGTGGCCGCTTCAGTTGTGGTATCGTCATTGGCGTTTGCGCAAACGTCGGAACCCGTACTCAAGGTGGGCGCGCCGCAGAATTTCCAGGTCTGTGACGGCTACGGCGCACCCAATGAAAATGGAGATGGCATCACCAAGGCTGCGTCGGGCTTTCTAGGGATCTTCATTCCGGAGCCCAAGTCCGGGGACACCGGGATGCGCGGACTTAAGGTTTCGGCCTACAGCATCGAAGCCTGCACCGACGCGCTTGGCAATGCGACGAGGCTGCTGCCGCAATATCATGTCCGGCGGGCGAGCTTGTTGCGTGCCCGGGCGATTCATCGCTTCGGCACTGGTGACAAGAAGGGCGCGCAGGCAGACCTCGACGCAGCGGATATCGAAGGCGGGCAGGAGACCGACCCATTCTATCAGCGCTCGATGGCGCTCGGGAACCAGTTGTTCCACGCATATTTCGCGCTGTCGAACGGGCAGAATGAAAGGGCCGCTGTACTGCTTCGGGCGGCGGCAAAGGCCCGGCCCTATTCCGGCGCAGTCCAACGCCTGGCGAACGCCATGTTGTTCAACGCCGAGCGCGATGCCGACGCTCGCTATGCGGCCTTGGACCGGCTGGCGACGCTCAATTCGAACCTGCGCCCGCTGCTCATGCAGGAGGCTGTCGATCGACTTGACTGGGCCAAGGTGATCGAGACCCGGGCGCAGATCGACTTTACCCCGCCGAAGGAGAATCAGGTCGGCTTTTTGCTTGAGAATTACCCGCTGGTGCTGGCCCGGCTATTCGTGGACCGGTTCCGCGCGGATACCCTGACTAGCTTTGCGCTGGTGGCGAGCGGGCGCGATGCGGAGGGTCAGGCGTCGCTGCGGGAGCTGGAGCAGCGCCTGGTGCCGCTGAAGGCGGATCTCCCGGTAGGGCCGGACGGACGCAAGCCGCGGCGAGAACTACGTGATGCCCATCGGTATCTTCAGGCGTATCGGTTTGCGCTGGAAAAGCAGCTGGTCGCAGC
Organism: Sphingomonas sp. R1; assembly: GCF_025960285.1. Taxonomy (GTDB): domain Bacteria; phylum Pseudomonadota; class Alphaproteobacteria; order Sphingomonadales; family Sphingomonadaceae; genus Sphingomonas. Next base: position 2,846,651 of record NZ_CP110111.1, read on the forward strand.
GCGCGCCAATGCCGAACTGCTGGCACAGGCGCAGCGCGGCGGCCTGCAGAGCGTTACCGCAGCCATTGCGCGTGGCGCCATACCCCATGACGGCTTCGGGCTCGCGATCCTTCGCGCGCTTCGCGATGCCAAGGCCGAGACCCCAGAGATCAATGCGCTGGAGGCTAGTCTGCGCGATGCCAAGGCGCGGCACGATCGAGAGCCCATCACGCTCGGTATAGACCAGCTTTATGCCGCCGTGCCCTCACCTGAAACGCGCCAGCGAATCCCCAAATATGCTGCCTCCAAATCCTTTTGGGGGGACACCGGCAACGGCTTCTTCCTTGGCACTGATGGCCCTATCGAGCTTGTAGGTTTTCAGGGCCTGAATACGACCGAAGCGGTAGTGGAGGAACTGGCATTGCTCAAGGCAGCGCAGGATACGCTCGCTGCCGGCAAGGAGCGCTTCGCGCTGGTCGACAAGGATGTCGTCGGGCGCAACACCATGCACGGCTATATGGGGCTCGGCCGCCCCATCGCCTCCGGTTACAGCGTCACGCTGCGCGTTATTCGGTTTGGCTCGGAGGGGCCGCCTCGCGGATACGAAGCCTTTGCCGGTCGTGCGATCGATGCGCACGAGGTGGTTCGGGCGCTGGCACCGGTCTATGACGTCCAGGTTGCGCCTGCGGAGTCCTGAACAGACGACGACCTAGAACAGGCCGTCGTCGTCCTCGTCCTCGTCTGTCGTTGGCAGTACCGGGGCGGTGCTGCCGGCCAGCGCGAAGCGGCGGTGGATGTCGCGTTCGCGCGCCATGGTGTAGCTGCGCGCCATGCCGTCCAGCAGCCCGGCGAGCGCCGCTTCGGTCGCGGCGTCGGGTGCGGTGCACGGCGCGGCGAGCTGGGCCAGCTGCTGTACCACGTCGCGCAGCGCGTCGCCGAACGCGGCCTCGCAGTCGACATTGCTGGTGGTCGTCTCCAGGATGCGCGTCACGGCGGCGGCGTCCTCGCTCAGCCCCCCCATGCCGTCGCGCATCCGCTGTGCGCCGTCGCGAATGCAGGCGAGCGATTCGGTAAGCGCTTCGGCAGCATCGCCGCCCTGCTCGCCCTGCGGATCGCGCAGCGCGGTCACCGCCTGTACCAGCGATTCGACCGACTGGCGGATCTCGGCGGAGATCGTCGCCAGCGTCGTCGCGAAGCCGCGGATCTCCGAGGCGACCATCGCCAGTGCCTTGCCCTCGTCGCCGAGGCGGTGGCAGCGCAGATCGGTATTCCACGCCATAAGATGCACGTCGTGGTTCACCCGGTGGACGACGCGGAGCCGCTGCGCCAGTCGCTCGGCGCTGTCCGAGGTGGAGCCGCCCAGCGCCTGGGCGCGCGAATCCGCCTCGCGCAGCCGCATGGTGACGGTGGTGACGTCCGCCACGCTTTTCTCCAGCGCGGCTAGGAACACGCTATTGTCGCTCGAGCGTTCGCGGTCGCCTTCCGCCTTGATCTCGAGCAGCTGCGCCGCGCTCGGCGCGATGCCGCGCAGGCTTTCGGCGAGGCGGCCCGAATCGGCATGGAAGGCCTCGATGGTGTCGGCCGCCTGTGCGGCGAACAGCGCGATCATGTGGCCGCTCACCTGCACCGCCGTCGCCGGATCGGCCTGATCGCGCCAGGCGACCAGCGACCGGATGCCGCTGGCGACATGCTCCAGCCGCTGCCGGGTGCTGTCGCCGACCTGCATCGCGCCGATCGCCGAGGCCACCCTGCCATGGATCTCGCGCCCCACGGCCGCGATGCGCTTGGCCCGGCCGGCATCTGCCGCCTGATGGCGCTGCAGCGCCTCGGCATCGGCGGCCAGCTTGCGCGGCACGTGCGGGATGACCTTGCCGCATTCCGCGCCCAGCTGGCGATCGACCTCAATCAGCGCGGGGATGCTCGCGGTCAGCTGCTCGATCTCCACGCCGATGCCGCCGATCTCGATCTCGCCCACGTCGAGGCGCACGTTCATCGTGTCGGCGAAGTCGGCGAAGCCGTTGCGGCCGGCGGCCGCCACCTTGATGTTGAGCCCGCAGATCCGCAGAAAGTCGAGCGTGCGCTTCACCTGGGCGATATGGTGGGCAAGCGGGCGTGCGCCGGCGGCGATGCGCTCCAGCCCGGCCTGTCGCGTCGCCTGCACCTCGGGCAGCCGTTCCAGCCGATCGGCGGTCGCGCGCATGTTTTCCACCGCCGCTTCCGCCGCGTCCTGGCCAAGGGCGTTGGTGACGCCTTCCAGCGCGCTGACCAGCCGCTCGACAATGGCATAGGCCTGGGCGAGCGCTTCGCCCGCGGAGACGAAGCGTGCGTCGAGACTGCTCGCCACCCGGCTGATCGTCGCTTCGATGGCGGTCAGCGAGACCTCGGAATCGGGCGCGGGTTCAGGAATGCGTGCGGCGTACATGGCCGTCTCCTTTGCAAGCGGTCATCGAGCCGTAGCCGAGAGCAGTTCGCGGGCGATGTGCCCGAGGGGAATGATCTTGTCGGCGGCGTCGCGGGCGATCGCCTCCTTGGGCATGCCGAACACCACCGAGGTCGCCTCGTCCTGCGCGAAGGTGCGGGCGCCTGCCTGGCGCATCTCGAGCAGGCCGCGGGCGCCGTCGTCGCCCATGCCGGTCATGATGATGCCGACCGCGTTCGATCCCGCCGCGCGCGCGGCAGAGCGGAACAGCACGTCCACCGAGGGACGGTGCCGCGAGACCAGCGGCCCGTCGCGGACCGACACGTAATAGCGCGCGCCCTGGCGCTCGAGCATCGTGTGCTTGCCGCCGCCCGGCGCTATCAGCACATGGCCGCGCAGCACGGGGTCGCCGTCGGCGGCTTCCTTCACGTCCACCTGGCACAGGCCGTTGAGCCGCTGGGCGAAGGCGCGGGTGAAATGCTCCGGCATGTGCTGGACGATGACGATGCCCGGCGAATTGGCGGGCAGCGCTTCCAGCACTTCGCGCAGCGCCTCGGTGCCGCCGGTGGACGCGCCCATGCACACCACCATCTCGGTGGTGCGGCTCATCGGCTTGCCGCTGGGCGGCGGGAGCACCGCATCGGCGGTGAGCTTCCGGGCCGGCGCTTCCACCCGGGGCACCGGCTTGCCGGGGCGCCCGCGGACCTTGGCGCGCGCCGCGGCCTTCACCACGTCGCGGATCTGGAGGTGATGTTCGGCAAGATGGTCGGCAACGCCGACGCGCGGCTTCAGGATCACGTCGACCGCGCCTGCCTCCATCGCCTGGAGCAGCGTTTCCGATCCGTTTTCGGTGAGCGAGGAGCACATCACCACCGGAACCGGGCATTGCTGCATCAGCTTGCGCAGAAAGGTGATGCCATCCATCCGCGGCATCTCGACATCGAGCGTGATGACGTCCGGTACTTCTTCCTGGATGCGCTTGGCCGCGCTGAACGGATCGGCGGCGGTGCCCATCACCTCGATCGCCGGATCTTCCTCCAGGATCGCTGCCATGGTCTGGCGGACGCTCGCCGAATCGTCGACGATCAGGACGCGGATCTTGCCCGGCATCAGTTGCCCCGCCGGAAGACGGTGTTGGCGACCTGCTGCAGCGGCAGCCCCAGCCCGGTGATCGATTCCGAATGGCCGAGCAGCAGATAGCCGCCGGGCGCCAGGCAGTCATAAAGCTGCGACACGACCTTCTTCTGCGTGGGCTTGTCGAAATAGATCAATACGTTGCGGCAGAAGATCAGGTGCATCGGATCGCCGACGGGGTAGCGATCGTCCATCAGGTTCATCCGCGCGAAGCCGATCGCGCTGCGCAACCGCGGCACGATGCGGACCTCGCGGCGTGCCGGATCCTTCGACGCCATCACATATTTCTGGCGCAGCGCCGCGGGCACGGGATCGATCAGCTCGGCCGGATAGATGCCGGCACGCGCCGTCGCCAGCACCTCGGTATCGAGGTCGGTGGCGAGGATGCCATAGTCCGGCCCGCCGTTGCGCGCGGCATAGTCGTCCAGCACCATCGCCAGCGTGTAGGGCTCCGGCCCGGTCGAGCAGGCGCTGCTCCACGCGCGCAGCGTGCGGATGCCGCGCGCCTGCAGGCTGGGCAGCGCGTGCGCCACCAGATAGTCGAAATGCGCCGGCTCGCGGAAAAAGTCGGTCTTGTTGGTGGTGACGGCGTTGATCAGGTGCAGCCCTTCGGCCGCGAGATTGTCGCCGGTGAACAGATAGTCGCAATAGCCGTCCAGCGTCTCGACGCCCACCGCCCGCAGCCGGCGGCGCAGCCGGCCCTCGAGCATCGTCTTCTTGGTCTCCGGCATCTTGATGCCCGAGACCTCGTAGATATGGGCGGCAAGACGCGAGAAGTTGCGCCGGCTCATCATATCGAGCGTGGAGGGGGTGGGCGGATCCAGCGCGAGTGCTGCGGACAAGGGCTGCTCCGTGGCGATCAGGCGGCGGCGCGTGCGACCAGCACCCGCGCTTCTTCCGACGAGAAAATCTTCGCCATGTCGACTAGCACGACGAATCCTTCGGCGCGCTTAATGACCCCGGCGATATAGTCGGACGACCAGCGCACGCCGATATCCGGCGCCGCTTCCATCTGGTCGGTGGTGATGCTGCACACCTCGAGCACGCGGTCGACCACCAGGCCCAGCACCAGCATGCGGTCGGCGACGGGCACGTCGAGCACCAGGATGCGGGTGGCGGGGGTGGGCGCGAACGGTGCGAGGCCGAGACGCTGGCGGAAGTCGATCGTCGGTACGCCCTGGCCGCGCATGTCCGTCAGGCCCAGCAGATAGCTGGGCCCGTTGGGGATGCGGAAGGTCTCGCGATAATCGAGGATCTCGCGGACGAGGGACACCGGTACCGCGAAGACTTCCGCGCCCAGCCCGAAGGTGACGAGCTGGAGTTCGGTCGCGTCGCTCATGCCGCGGCTCCGAAGGCATCGTCGTCGGCATCCGGGCCGCCCGTCGCGAGGTCGAGCGCAAAGCCGCTGACGCGCGCCTGCTGGTCGGCGATGCTGTTGGCCTTGGGCCGGGCGGCCGGCTTGGCAGCGGGCTTCGCCGCCGGCCGCCGCGCCGGTGCGGCGGCGCGGGGCGCTGATCCCCGCACGGCATCGACCTTGAAATAGGCGATGCTGGCCTGGAGCTCCTCGGCCTGGGCGGCGAGTTCTTCCGAGGTGGCGCTGATCTGCTCGGAGGCACCGGCATTCTGCTGGGTGACCTGGTCGAGCTGCTGGATCGCCTCGTTGATCTGCGCGGCGCCGATATCCTGCTCGCGGCAGGCGGCGCTGATCTCGCTGACCAGCTCGGCGGTGCGGCGGATGTCCGGCACCAGCCGACCCAGCATGTCGCCGGCCTCGGCGGCGGCCTTCACCGTCTCGGACGAGACCGAGCTGATCTCGGCAGCGGCACCCTGGCTGCGCTCGGCGAGCTTGCGCACTTCCGAGGCGACCACCGCGAAGCCGCGGCCATGTTCGCCGGCGCGGGCAGCCTCGACCGCGGCGTTGAGCGCGAGCAGATCGGTCTGGCGAGCGATCTCCTGGACGATGCCGATCTTCTCGGCGATCGTGCGCATCGCTCCCACCGCGCGATCGACCGCGACGCCGCTGGTTTCCGCATCCTTGGCGGACTGGCGGGCGATCTTCTCGGTCTGCGAGGCGTTGTCGGCGTTCTGCTTGATGTTGGCGGCCATCTCCTCCATCGCCGCGGAGGCCTGCTCGGCGGCGGCTGCCTGTTCGGTCGCGCCTTGCGAGACCTGCTCCGAGCTCGACGAGAGCTCCTGGCTGCCGGACGAGACGTTGGTCGCAGCGACGGTGGCATCGGCCACCACGCCACGCAGCCGCTCGACCATGCGGATCAGCGCGTTGCCGAGCACGTCCTTGTCCGAGGCCGGCTTGTGGTTCACCGTCAGGTCGCCATCGGCGATCTTGTCGGCCAGGGCGGCGCTGATGCGCAGATTGGCGACCATCACGTTGACCGAGTCGACCAGATCCTTGATCTCGTCGTTGGTGGTGACGACCACGTCCTGGCTGAGGTCGCCGATCGCGACGGCGCTCACCGCACCGCCGGCACGCGAAAGACCCTGGGTAACGCTGCGCGCGATCCAGAGCGCGGCACCCGCGCCGGTGACGATGGCGAGGGCGAGCAGGCCGATGAAGGTGGTGCGGGCGGACGCATAGGTGGCGTCGGCAGAGGCGCTTGCGGCGTTGCCGCCATTCACGTTCATCGTGACCAGCTTGTTCAGGTCGCCGGTGAAATCGTCATACAGGCCGCGGTTCTGCGCGATGCTGGCATTGGCTTCCGCGTTCTTGTTCTCGCGCGACAGCGCGAGCGAGACGTTCGAACGGTCCAGATAGGTCTGATATTTGCTCGAGAACTGATTATAGACCGAGCGCTCTTCTTCCGAAGAGATCAGCTTCTCGTAGCGGTCGCGCTTGTCGCGGATGTCGGCGAGGATCTTGCGGATCTCGTCGTCCATCTTCTGCATGCCGGCGCTGTCCAGCGTCGCGACATGCGTCAGCTGGGCGACGCGCAGGTCCGAGGTTGCGGTGTTGATCTGGTTGATCAGGTTGATGCTGGGCATCCAGTTCTTGGCGATCTCGGTCGACTGGTCGTTGATCGACGCCATTTTGACGATGCCGAGGCCGCCCAGCGTGGCGGTCAGCAGCAGCAGGAAGCCAAAGGCTCCCGCCAGCTTTGCTTTGATGGTGAGACGCATCTTACTCTCCGGGCCTGAACAGGGTCATTACGCAGCTGCGTGGAAATGCTGATCGTCGCCGTCGGGGCCGCCGTTGCTCAGATCGAGCGCGAAGCCGCTGACGCGCGCCTTCTGGTCGGCGATGCTGTTCGGCTTGTGGCGTGCAGCCGGCTTGGCGGCGGGGCGACGCGCCGGTGCCGCGGCACGCGGGCGCGCCCCCTGCACCGTGTCGACCTTGAAATAGGCGATGCTGGCCTGGAGCTCCTCGGCCTGGGCGGCGAGTTCTTCCGAGGTGGCGCTGATCTGCTCGGAGGCACCGGCATTCTGCTGGGTGACCTGGTCGAGCTGCTGGATCGCCTCGTTGATCTGCGCGGCGCCGATGTCCTGCTCGCGGCAGGCGGCGCTGATCTCGCTGACCAGCTCGGCGGTGCGGCGGATGTCGGGCACCAGCCGGGTCAGCATCTCGCCGGCCTCGGTCGCGGCCTTCACCGTCTCGGATGAGACCGAGCTGATCTCGGCGGCGGCACCCTGGCTGCGTTCGGCGAGCTTGCGCACTTCGGAGGCGACCACCGCGAAGCCGCGGCCATGTTCCCCGGCGCGGGCAGCCTCGACCGCGGCGTTGAGCGCGAGCAGATCGGTCTGGCGGGCGATTTCCTGGACGATGCCGATCTTCTCGGCGATCGTGCGCATCGCCCCCACCGCGCGATCGACCGCGACGCCGCTCAGCTCGGCATCCTTGGACGACTGGCGGGCGATCTTCTCGGTCTGCGCGGCGTTGTCGGCGTTCTGCTTGATGTTGGCGGCCATCTCTTCCATCGACGCCGAGGCCTGCTCGGCGGCGGCGGCCTGTTCGGTCGCGCCCTGCGATACCTGCTCGGCGCTCGACGAGAGTTCCTGGCTGCCCGAGGAGACGTTGGTCGAGGCGACGGTGGCGTCGGCGATCACGCCGCGCAGGCGATCGACCATGGTGTTGACGGTATCGACCAGATCCTTGATCTCGTCGTTGCTCGAGATCGCCACGCGCTGGTTGAGATCGCCGTCCGCCACCGCGGTGATCGCGGTCGAGACGCGGGCGAGACCGGTCGACACGGTGCGCGAGATCCACCAGGCGCCGCCGATCGCGATCGTCAGTGCGATGCCGGCGACCGCGTAGAGCATCGTCGACGCGCTGCCGTAGAGCGCATTGGTGTCGCTGTCGGCCTGCGCCATCTGTGCCTTGGACAGCGTCACCAGCTGGCCGACAAGATCGGTGATCGCCACCACGGCCTCGCGCGAGCGGGTCATCGAGAGCTTGGCCGCCTCGGCGTTCTTGTTGGCATTTGCCAGCGCGCGGATCTGCTCGTTGATCGGCACATATTCGTTGAACTTGGCGTCGATCTGCATCCACAGCGGCTTGCCCTGCGCGGTCGCGCCGGCCAGCCCCTTGGCGATCAGCGCCTGCACCTCGCCGCGCCCCTTCATCAGATCGGCGTCGAACTTGCGGGTCAGCTCCAGATCCTCGGTCATCGCCATGTTCTTTTCCTGGCGCACGACATAGCCGAGCTTGGCATCGATGCTTTGGGCGATGTCCAGGCGGCTGGCAGGGCCGTTGATGACGTCGGTGGTCGCCTGGTTGAGCATCGACAGCCGCGTGCTGGCGACGCCGATCACGACGAGCAGCAGCGCGATCAGCACGCCGAAGGTGAAGCCTAGTTTCAACTTGATCGTGGCACGCATGGTCATCGTTCCTCGAAACGGGGGGCCGCCAAGGTCGGCCGTGCGAAATGGGGGCGGGGCGGCGTCATGCCGCGGCTGCGACGGTGTCGTCGCCGATGAGGTCGGCGAAGATGGCGTGGAGGTCGGGGAGGACGACGACGCCGGTGGTGCGGCGGACGAGGGTGCGCACGAAGCGTCGGCGCCAGCGCATGCCGACGACGGGGGGCTCCTCGCTGGCGGCCTGGTCGAGGGTGGCGACCTCGTGGACCTTGTCGGTGCGGATGCCGATCTGGAGCGGCTCGCCGGCGAGCGCGATCTCGATGACGACGATGCGGCTGTCGAGCGTCGCCTCGGCGGGCTCCATGGCGAAGGCCTGGCGCAGATCGGCGATCGGGATGATCTTGCCGCGGAAGTTGACGACGCTGCGCACCAGCGGTGCGGCGCCCGGCACGCGGGTCTCGGGCAGCAGGTCGAGGATCTCGCGGACCAGCACGGCCTCGACCGCGAAGGTCTCCTCGCCGAGATCGAAGGTGAGGACCTCGAGATGGCCGGCGGCGTCCCAGGGGACGGCGGCGGGGACGGCGCTTTGGGTGTGGGTGTCCTGCATGGGCTCAACCGGCGGCACGCAGCCGCTCCTCCTGCTGCTGGCCGGCCAGCACGAGCTGGACGACGTCGAGGATCAGCGCGACGCCGCCGTCGCCGAGGATGGTCGCGCCGGCAAAGGCGGCGACGTCCTGGTGCAGGGGCGACATCGACTTGATCACGGTCTGGTGGCTGCCGATGATCTGGTCGACGACCAGCCCGACGCGCTCGGCGCCGGTGGCGATGACGACGATCTTCTGGTGCGGATCGGGCCTTGTGCCGGTCTCGAACATCTCGCGCAGGCGCAGGAACGGCACCAGCCGGTCGCGCAGGGTGATGAAGCTGCGGCCGCGCGAGCGCAGATCCTCCTCGAGGCTCAGCTCGAGGCATTCCTCGACGGCGGCGAGCGGGATGACGTAGCGGCCCTCGCCGACGCGCACGAGCAGCCCGTCGATGATCGCGAGGGTGAGCGGGATGCGCAGCACCACCTTGGAGCCCTCGCCGGGCGTGGAGGTGATGTCGATCGCGCCGCGCAGGCTCTCGATGGTGCGCTTGACCACGTCCATGCCGACGCCGCGGCCCGACAGGTTGGTCACCGCCGCCGCGGTCGAGAAGCCGGGGTGGAAGATCATCTGGAGCAGGTCGCTGTCGCTCAGCTGCTGGCCCGGCTGGATCAGGCCTTGCGATTCCGCCTTGGCGCGGACGCGCTCGCGGTTGATGCCGCGGCCGTCGTCCTGGATGGTGATCAGCACCTCGCCGCCGGCCTGGTGGGCGGACAGGCGGACATGGCCGGTGGCGGGCTTGCCCGCGGCGATGCGCTCGTCCTCGGGCTCGAGGCCATGGTCGCAGGCATTGCGGATCAGATGGACCATCGGGTCGGCGAGCCGCTCGATCACGGTCTTGTCGACTTCGGTCGCCTCGCCTTCGGTCTCCAGCTCGATCGCCTTGCCGGTCTCGCGGGCGAGATCGTGGATCAGGCGACGGAAGCGGCCGAACAGCGTGGCGACCGGCACCATGCGCAGCACCATCATCGTGTCGCGCAGCTCGCTGACCAGCCGCTCGATTTCCTCGGAGATCGAGCGCAGCACCATGTCGCCGCCCTGGCCGTTGGCGAGCTGCGACAACCGGCTGTGGACGATGACCAGCTCGCCCACCCGGTCCATCAGCTCGTCGAGCCGTTCGGCGGGCACGCGGACGCTCTCGCCCGCCTTGGGCGCGGCCTTGGCCGGGCCGGCGGCCTCGGGCGTGGCGGCCGTCGCTGCAACCGGCGCGTCCGCGACCTCGGCGGGCGCTTCCGCTTCGCCGCCGAGTTCCTCGATCACCAGCTCCATGTCGTCCATCACGAACAGGAACACGTCGTCGATATCGTCGCGCGACACGTCGCCGAACAGTTCGACGTCCCAGCCGATATGGCATTCGACCGGGTTCAGGTCGGCGAGCGGCGGCAGCCGGTCGGTGCGCGCGGCGATGGTGCAGTCGCCCAAGCTCCGCAGCTCGTCGAGCAGCATCAAGGGATTGGTGCCGTTGGCCATGCTCTCGGGCGGCAGGTAGAAGCGCAGCCGCCAGCCCTTGCGCGCAGGGGCGGCGGGCGCGGCCGCGGGCGCGCCGGCGGCGGCATCGACCTCGCGCTGCAGCTCGGCGAGGATCGCGGCACCGGCCGCCTCGAGCCCCGCGCCGTCGCCGTCGACCAGCGCGCGCATATGGTCCTTGGCCGAGAGGATCACCGCGACCAGGCCCTGGGTGGCGGGGGCCAGACCCTTGCGGACGCGGTCGAACGCAGTCTCGCAGTGATGGGTGAAGCTGGCCAGCGCGTCGAAGCCGAACATCGCGCCCGAGCCCTTGAGCGTGTGCAGGCCGCGGAACACCGCGTCGATCAGGTCGCGATCGTCGAGCCGGTGGGTCAGGTCGAGCAGGCCCTGTTCGACCTGGTCGAGCAGGTCGCCGGCCTCGACCCGGAAGGCGGCGATCGGATCGCCGCCGCTCACCGGCCGAGCACCTTGCGCGACACCTTGAGCAGCTGCTCGGGGACGAAGGGCTTGACCAGCCAGCCGGTGGCGCCGGCGGCCTTGGCCTGCTGCTTCATCGCGTCATCGCTCTCGGTGGTGAGGAACAGGATCGGCGTGCCGCACTGGGCGGGGTCCTTGCGCAGCTCGCGGATCATCGTCAGCCCGTCCATGTTGGGCATGTTGAGGTCGGTGATGATCAGGTCGAACTTCGCGCCCTTGGCCTTGGCGAGCCCTTCGACGCCGTCGCCGGCCTCGGTCACGGCATAGCCGGCACCGGTCAGCGCGATCTTGATCGCCATGCGCAGGCTGGGCGAATCGTCGACGGTGAGGATCGAGGCGGTCATTGAACAGCTTCTCCGTGAAACCAGAAATCGAGATCTTGGGGGCTGGGAGCGGCCAGGAACCCGGCGCGCTCGAGCAGCGCCGCCACCGGCGCAGGCGCCGGCGAACGCAGCCGCACCACACGACCCGCCGCCTCCGCCGCCGTGCGCAGCGCCTGAAGCAGCTGGACGAAACTCAGATCAGCGTCCGTTATGCCCGCGATGTTGATGTTGATGGCGCCTTCGCCGGCCAATGCCGCCAGGCACTGGTCCTGAATATCCCGAGCATTGCGCACCGTTGCGGAGGAAGTGATCTGCAGATCTGTTTCCATTTATTCCTCGGTAAGGATGGTTGGCGCGAGCTTAATGGTCCGCGCCTGCGGCTTGGATCCAAAGGCGACATGGAAATTATAGGCAAAAGACCGGAGGAAGATTCTGTTCAGGCGGCAAAAAATTTGCCGAAGGATGCAATGCTTCACACCCGTCGCCATCCTTGCCGGCGGTGCTGCGACGCAATTCTGCTGTTCGGACAGACCGGTTACCGGGCGTAGCTGCCCTGTCGTGCAGGCAGGCGGAGATGCACGCACATGGCTGGCCCTGCGGCTCCGCATCGGCTAGGCGCTGCCCGATCATGCTCAACCTGACCGACATCACGGTGCGCCTGGGCGGGCGCACGATTATCGACGCCGCCACCGCCAAGCTGCCGCCGCGCGGCCGCATCGGCCTCATCGGCCGCAACGGCGCCGGCAAGTCGACGCTGGTGAAGGTGATCGCCAGCCAGCTCGAACCCGATGGCGGCAGCGTCGACATGCCGCGCGGCGCCAAGCTCGGCTATATCGCGCAGGAAGCCCCCGGCGGCTCCGCGACGCCGTTCGAGACGGTGCTCGCCGCCGACATCGAGCGCGCCGCGCTGCTGGAAGAGAGCGAGACCAGCCACGATCCCGATCGCATCGGCGAGATCCATGAGCGGCTGATCGCCATCGACGCGCATGCCGCGCCATCGCGCGCCGCGCGCATCCTGGTCGGCCTCGGCTTCGACGAGGAAATGCAGCATCGCGAACTCGAGAGCTTCTCGGGTGGCTGGCGGATGCGCGTGGCGCTGGCCAGCCTGCTCTTCTCGCAGCCCGACCTGCTGCTGCTCGACGAACCCTCGAACCACCTCGACCTCGAAGCGGTGCTGTGGCTGGAGGACTTCCTGAAGTCCTATCCCGCGACGATCGTGCTGGTCAGCCACGAGCGCGACTTCCTCAACAACGTCGTCGATCACATCCTGCACCTCGAGCGGGGCAAGCTGACGCTCTATCCGGGCGGTTATGACGCCTTCGAGCGCCAGCGCGCCGAGCGCCAGGCCCAGCTCGCCGCCGCGCGCTCCAAGCAGCAGGCCGAGCGCGAGAAGCTGCAGGACTATATCGCCCGCAACTCGGCGCGTGCCTCCACCGCCAAGCAGGCGCAGAGCCGGCAAAAGGCGCTGGCCCGCATGCAGCCAATCGCCGAGCTGGTCGACGATCCCTCGCTCAGCTTCGACTTCCCCAATCCGGACGAGCTGCGCCCGCCGCTGATCACGCTCGACATGGCCAGCGTCGGCTATGGCGACACGCCGATCCTTCAGCGGCTCAACCTGCGCATCGATCCCGACGATCGCATCGCGCTGCTCGGCCGCAACGGCAACGGCAAGACCACGCTCGCCCGGCTGCTCGCCGCGCAGCTGACGCCGATGGACGGCGGGATCAATTCCAGCGGCAAGATGAAGGTCGGCTATTTCACCCAGTATCAGGTGGAGGAGCTCGACCGCGACGATACGCCGCTGCAGCACATGACGCGCAACATGGGCGGCGCCAGCCCCGGCGCGGTGCGTGCCCAACTCGGTCGCTTCGGCTTCTCCGGCGACAAGGCGACGACCAAGGTCGGCAAGCTTTCGGGCGGCGAGCGCGCGCGCCTGGCGCTGGCGCTGATCACCCGCGACGCGCCGCACCTCCTCATCCTCGACGAGCCGACCAACCACCTGGACGTCGATGCGCGCGAGGCGCTGATCCAGGCACTCAACGGCTATACCGGTACCGTCGTCGTGGTCAGCCACGATCGCCACATGCTCGAGATGACCGCCGACCGGCTGGTGCTGGTCGACCAGGGCACCGCGCGCGAGTTCGACGGCAGCCTCGATGATTACATCGCCTTCGTGCTCTCCAAGGATTCGAGCGGCGGCAAGGGCGGTGCCTCCAAGGCCGATCGCAAGGAAGCCCGCCGCGCCGCCGCCGAAGCGCGCGAAAAGGGTACCGCGCTGCGCAAGGCGGCCAAGGCGGCCGAGACCGAACTCGCCCGGCTGCAGGCGCAGCTGTCGGCGCTGGAAAAGGCGATGTTCGATCCGGCCCATGCGGACGCGGCGCTCACCAAGCTGACCATGACCGATCTGATGAAGCGCCGGGCGGAGGTGAGTGCGCTGATCGAAAAGGCCGAGCTGACCTGGATGGAAGCCAGCGAGGCGCTGGAAGGCCTTGGCGGATAGGTCCCGAAGATCCTCGCCGCGGAGCGGCGGAGCGGCGACAGCCCATGCGCGGGTCGTCGGCGATGCCGGCTGGTGCCGTGGCGCCTAACCGCCGCTTAACCTTATCGGCGTAGGTCCGTGGTCGCCCTGCCGGGGCGAGTTGCAAGGATCTGCGCGTTGACCAACATCCTCATTGTCGACCATTTCCTGGGCGAGGAGCGACGCGAGCGGATCTGGGACTATCTGGACCAGCCGGGCTGGACCCACGGCGCCTATTCCTCCGCCGCGCCCGATGCGCCGCGCTATTTCTACAAGCATTTCGCCGGCTATCAGCAAAGCGCGCACGAGGCCCGCGACCCGGCCGCGATCGCCGCCGAACTGGCGATGATGGCGCCCCCGATCGCGGCGGTCTGGACCGATCTGCTGCGCAAGCCGCTGCGTGGCCAGCAGCTTTCGCGCTGCTACGCCAACCGCATGCCGATGGGCATCGGCGGCGGCGTGCACCTCGATTCGGACTGCAAGGAGCACCTCACCGCGATCTACTATCCCCAGGCCGCGTGGAATGCCGACCATGGCGGCGAGACGCTGTTCTTCAACCGCGCCGGCAGCGAAGTGCTGAAGGCGGTGGTGCCCAAGCCCGACCGGCTGGTGATCTTTCCCGGCACCATCCCCCATGCCGCCCGCCCGATCTATGGCGGGGCACCCGATGCCGCGCGCATCACCCTGATGTTCAAGACGCTGGGGCGCCGCAGCTGAACCTTCCCGCAGCCGCTCGACCGCTTCGCCAAATCCTGTAGAACCGGCCGCACAAGGGGAGACGAAACGGATGAGCGAAGCGGTGCGCGAACCCAGCGCGGCGGAGATGCGGATGGTGATCGGCGCATCGTCGCTGGGCACGATCTTCGAATGGTACGACTTCTTCATCTGGGGCACGCTGACCGCCACCGGCATCCTCGGCCGCACCTTCTTCCCTTCCGGCAACGAGACGCTGGCGACGCTGCTCTCCTGGGCAACCTTCGCGGTCGGCTTCGGCTTCAGGCCATTGGGCGCGGTGCTGTTCGGATATCTGGGCGACCGGATGGGGCGCAAATACACCTTCCTCGTCACCATCGCCGTGATGGGCCTGGCGACCGCGGGCATCGGCCTGATCCCGGGCTATGCCGCGATCGGGACGGCGGCACCGGTGCTCATCCTGCTGCTGCGGGTGGCGCAGGGGCTGGCGCTGGGCGGCGAATATGGCGGCGCGGCGATCTATGTCGCCGAGCATTCGCCGCCGGGTCGTGCCGGTTTCCATACCAGCTTCATCCAGGCGAGCGTGGTCGGCGGCTTCATTCTCAGCCTTGCCGTGGTGCTGCTGTTCAAGCTGGGCTTTGCAAGTGTGTGGAACATATGGGGCTGGCGGCTGCCCTTCCTGTTCTCGCTGGTGCTGCTCGCCATCTCGCTGTGGATGCGGCTCAAGCTTTCCGAAAGCCCCGTGTTCAAGGCGATGAAGGAGGCCGGCGAGACCGCCGGCAATCCGTTCCTCGAAAGCTTCACCTATCCGGGCAACAAGAAGCGCCTGTTCGTCGCGCTGTTCGGCATCGCCGCGGGGCTCACGGTGGTGTGGTACACCGCGATGTTCTCGGTGCTTTCGTTCCTCTCGGGCCCGATGCGGCTGGACCAGACCGCGGCGCAGCTGATCACCGGCGCGGGCGCGGTGATCGGCACCGGCTTCTTCATCCTGTTCGGCCGCATGTCGGACAAGGTGGGCCGCAAGCCGCCGATCGTGATCGGCTATGCACTGGCGCTGGTGCTGCTGTTTCCCTGCTTCTACGTGATCGGCAGCGCCGCCAATCCGGGCCTTGCCAAGGCGGCGATCCGCCAGCCGGTGGTCGTCTCCGGCCCGCACTGCCGGTACGATCCCTTCGCCAGCGACCAGCGCGACGAATGCGGCCGCATCCTCGATCATCTCTCCAAGCTCGGCGTCCAATATGCGACGGAGAAGGCGCCCAGCGTCGTGGTGACGATCGGCGGGCAGGTGGTGCCGCAGAGCGAGCCGGCGGCGGTGGAGGCCGCGCTGAAGGATGCGGGGTATCGCTTCGACCGGATCGTGCCCGAGCCGATCGACATCGCGATGATCCTGGTGGCGATGACGGTGCTGATGGCGCTGTGCGGTGCCACCTACGGACCGGTCGCGGCGCTGCTGAGCGAGATGTTCCCCAGCCGCATCCGCTATTCGTCGATGTCGATCCCCTATCACATCGGCACCGGCTATTTCGGCGGCTTCCTGCCGTTCATCAGCCAGTACATCGTCGCGCGGACCGGCAATCCCTATGCCGGGCTGTGGTACACCTTCGCGGTGGTGGCCATGGCGCTGCTAGTGACGATGCTGGGCCTGCGCGAGACGGTGGCGCTGCGCGACCGCGCGCGCTAACCGCGGGGGCATGACCACCGCGCCCCTTCGCCTCCGCCTCGATGCCGCTGCCCTTGTCGCCAACTGGACGCTGCTGGCGCGGCTGAGCGGCGCGGCGGCGTGCGGCGCTGCGGTGAAGGCCAATGGCTACGGCCTGGGCGCGCGCGGCGTGGTCGAGCGGCTGGCGGCGGCGGGCTGCCGCGATTTCTTCGTCGCCACCTGGGCCGAGGCACGGGCCATCGCCGATCTCGGCGTATCGATATCGGTCCTGCACGGCCTGCGCGCCGAGGATCTGGCCGACCGCCCCGCCAGCGCCCGCCCGGTGCTGGCGAGCGCGGAGCAGGTCGTGCGCTGGCGCGGGGCCGGCGGCGGCGCCTGCGACGTGATGGTCGATACCGGCATGAATCGTCTGGGCGTCTCCCCGACCGACGTGGCCGACGGGCTGCTCGACGGTCTCGCGATCGAGACGCTGATGAGCCACCTGGTCGCGGCCGACGAGGACGTCGCCCTCAACGCACGCCAGCGCGACGCCTTCGCCGCGCTTGCCGGACGGACGACGGCGCGGCGGATGAGCCTGGCGAACAGCAGCGGCATCGCGCTGGGCGCGGATTTCCACTTCGATCTCACCCGCCCGGGCATCGCGCTCTATGGCGGCCGCCAGCGCGGCGCGCATGGCGGCATCGCGCAGGTGGTCACCCCCGAGGCGCAGATCCTCCAGCGCCGCCGGGTGCGGGCGGGCGAGACGATCGGCTACAACGCCACTTATGCCGCGCCGCACGACATGGCGGTGGCAATCCTCAACCTCGGCTATGCCGATGGCTATCTGCGCTGCTTCTCGAACCGGGGACGGGCGCTGGCGGGCGATGCCGTGCTGCCGGTGGTGGGCCGCGTCTCGATGGACCTCACCGCGCTCTGCATCGATGCCGCGCCCGATCTCGCCGAGGGCGACTGGGTAAAGATGGCCTATGACCTGCCGGAGACGGCGGCGCTGAGCGGCCTGTCGCAATATGAGCTGCTCACCGGGCTGGGCGCGCGGTTCGATCGCGTCTGGGCATAAGAAAAGGGCCGCCCCTTGCGGAGCGGCCCTCTCAGATTGCCGTGCGGCCGGATCAGAACTTGATGCCGGTGCTCACGAAGAAGGTACGGCCGTTATAGTCATACCCGCTGTACAGCGGCACGTTGCCGATGCGGTTGTACACGCCCGACGAGATGTACGGCGGCGTGGTGTTGAACAGGTTCCGAACGCCCACGGTCAGCGAGAACTTCTCGAGCGCGAACTGCGTCGATGCCGAGTGCAGGAAGTAGTTCGGCGCCTCGAGAACGTAGGTCTGGCGTGCCGCATCCGACAGGCCCGCATAGGCAGCCGACGAATAGACCTTGTTGATCCACTCGACGCCGTAGCGGAAGCGCAGGCGGTTGATGTTGTAGAAGCCCTCGAACGTACCGGTCCAGTCCGGGTTGTTCAGGCTTCCGATGTTGTCGAAGATCGCGTCGGTCGGCAGCGTCTGCGAGTAGCGGTTGTTGTACTTGGTCAGCGCCGCGTTCAGGCGGAGCTGGCCGGTGAACACCGGCACCTGATAGCGAACCGCGAAGTCCCAGCCCGAAGCCTTGGTCGTCGAGATGTTGACGTAGCCCGAGGTCACGGTGAGGCCGTACGGTGCGCTGGTGTTGCGACGGATCAGGTTGCAGAGGCTGAAGTTCGGGAAGTCCGGACGGTCATAGCACTGCGACAGCACGGTTGCGGCGCCGAGCTGCGAGATGCCGTTGTCGATCTTCAGGTTGAAATAGTCCGCCGAGACCTGAAGCTTGCCCGCGCTGCCGAAGTCCGGCTGCAGGATCACGCCTGCCGTCCACGACTTGGAGGTTTCCGCCTTCAGGCCCGACGACGCGCCGCCCACCTGGTTGGAGGTGATGCTGGTGGTCGCCTGGAAGTCCGATGGAATGCCCAGCGACGCGCAGTTCTTGGCGCGCGGCGAGGTCGGATCCAGCGAACCCCAGTTGTTGCAGGGGTCGCTCTGGTTCGACAGGAAGCCGCTGGTCGCGCCCAGGAACTGCTCGAACAGCGCAGGCGCGCGGTACGAGGTGTTGTAGCTGCCGCGCACGCCGAGGAACTTCACCGGCTCCCAGATGCCGCCCACCTTGTAGGTCCATTCGCTGCCATAGGAGCGATAGTTGGTGTAGCGGCCCGAGGCGTTGAACGTGAGGGTGTGGAAGAACGGCGTGTTCTTGAACACCGGCAGTTCGAGCTCGCCAAAGGCTTCGCTCACGGCATCGCTGCCGCGCGTGATCGACGAGGCGGTGAAGTTGTACAGGTTGTTGTTGATGCTCTCGGTCGACGGGGTGTCGTCGATGCTCATCGTCCGACGCTCGACACCGATCGCGGCCTGCGCAGCGCCACCCGGGAGCTGGAACAGCGGACCGTCGAGCGACAGGTTGAAGATCGTCTCGCGATACTTGGTCACGCCGGTGACGCCGGTCGTGATCCAGTTCTTCCAGTCCGCCGGGAACTGGCCGCCGATCACGGCTGCCGAAAGCGCCGGTGCGGCGACGCAGTTGCCGAGCGTGTTGCGGCAGGAGAAGGTGCCGTTGGAATTCTGCACCACATCCAGCGACTGGGCGAGACGCGACGTCAGCACCAGATCCGAGGTGTAAGTGCCGTCGGACCAGCTCTTCGAAACCGACGCGTCATAGCGCCAGCCGCCGAACAGGTTGCCGCGGATGCCGGCTGCGGCGCGGGCATAGTCAGAGGTCTGGCGGTTGCCGTAGGTGCCGTAGTCGGCGAACACGCGCGCCGCGATCGGCGTGGTGCCGGTGATGCCGCCCGCCTGCGCCGCAAGGAAGGTGTCGTTGCGGAACAGCGTCGGCAGCAGCAGCGAGCCCTGCGCATAATCGATGACGAGCTGGCGGCTGCCGGTCTGCGACGACTTGCGGCGGCTGACGATCAGTTCGGCATAGAGCTCGGCATCGCCGAGTGCCTCGAGCTTGTAGCTGCCCTGCGCATAGCCATTGTAGATCTCGGCCGGCGAGACCAGCGAGGTCGACAGCAGCGACTGCGGGAAGGTGTCGCGGGTGGCAAGGCTCAGCGTGCCGCCGCCGACGCACTCATAGCCGGGCAGCGCGCCGGTGGTGACGGATGCGTTCGGACGGAAGCGGTTGCAGGTGCCGGTGTAGTTGCTTGCGACGCCCGGGCCCTTGGCGACGGTCGAGCCGGTATAGTTGCGGGTACCCAGCGTGTTGATCGTCACGCCGCCCTGGCCGGTGAGGCCGGTCGGGTAGCACTTGGGCTGGCCGGTATAGGGATCGAGCGAGGTGGCCGAGCCGGCGCCGTTGATCTCGCCCCCGGCGAGCTTGCGGTTGTCGAGCTGGCACGTTGCCCAGCTGCGCTGGCCCAGCTGCACTTCGTCGCGCTTGTAATATTCAAGCGACGCCATGAAGTCGAAGCGATCGGTGCCCGCGCCGAAGATGGCCGACACGCGCTTCTCATAGCCGCCACCGAGCTGCGGCGCGTTGATCTGGCCTTCCAGTTCGAAGCCGCGGACCTTGGACCGGGTGAGAAGATTGACGACGCCGGTGACCGCGTCGGAACCGTAGATCGACGAGGCGCCCGAGTTCAGCACTTCGATCCGCTCAACGGCGATGTTCGGCAGCGTGTTGAGGTCGACCGCGCCGACCTGGCCGCGCGTGCCCGACGGCGAGACGCGACGGCCGTTCAGCAGGATCAGCGACCGCGTCGTGCCGAGCCCGCGCAGCGACAGCGTGTTCGCGCCGGGTCCGCCGGCGGTGACGAAGCCGCCGTAGGAATTGTTGATCTGCGACGTACCGCCGGTGATCTGGGTGCTCTGCAGAACGCCCGCGGTCGACGAGAAGCCCGCCTGCGTGGATTCGTCGCGGGTGATCACCTGGATCGAGTCGGCGAGGTTGAACTGGGTGCGGCGGATACGCGAGCCGACGACGGTGATGGTATCCGTCTGCTCGCCGGACTCCGCGGCGGTGGCTTCCTGCTTTTCCTTCTTCGGTGCCGACGAATCGGTCTGCGCGAAGGCGGCGGAGGGTGCGAACAGCAGCGCACCGGCGAGCGCGGTGGCGCTCAACAAATTAGACATTCTCACGTTAATTGCCCCTTTGGGTTGCATGCCCTGAGTGACAATTCATGCATCGTTCACACTGATGCGCAACGTGAATGCAACAAATTAGGCCATCCATTTCCGCCTTGTGGCATTTCAGTCACAGCTGCTGCAATATTGTAACAATTTCAACCATCAGGACGGTTCGATGGTTGCGCCTCCTGCGTCACGCTGCCCCTTGATCATACAAGAAAGGCGGCCCGCAATGTGCGAGCCGCCCCGGTGGATTTGTCGGAATCGAGGATGGGTCCGCGCCAGATCAGTCCCGCTCGACGCAGAGCGCGATGCCCATGCCGCCGCCGATGCACAGCGTGGCCAGGCCCTTCTTCGCGTCGCGCTTGTTCATCTCGTGGACCAGCGTGGTCAGGATGCGCGCGCCCGAGGCGCCGATCGGGTGGCCGATGGCGATCGCGCCGCCGTTCACGTTGACCTTGTCGGCATCCCAGCCAAGTTCCTTGCCGACCGACAGCGCCTGCGCCGCGAACGCCTCGTTCGCCTCGATCAGGTCGAGCTCGCCGACCGTCCAGCCGGCCTTTTCCAGTGCCTTGCGGCTCGCGGTGACCGGGCCGATGCCCATGACGGCGGGATCGACGCCGGTGCTCGCCCAGCTCTTGATCGTGGCGAGGATCGGCGCGCCGCGCTTCTCGGCCTCCTCGCGGCTCATCAGCACCAGCGCGGCGGCGCCGTCGTTGAGGCCCGAGGCGTTGGCGGCGGTGACGGTACCGTCCTTCTTGAAGGCCGGGCGCAGGCCGGCGACGCCGTCCACGGTTGCACCTGCGCGGATATATTCGTCGTCGGCGACCACCGTCTCACCCTTGCGGGTCTTGATCGTCACGGGTGCGATCTCGTCCTTGAAGCGGCCATCGGCGCGCGCCTTCTCGGCCAGGTTCTGCGAGCGGACCGCGAATTCGTCCTGCTCGCCGCGCGTCACCTGATACTGCTCGGCAAGGTTCTCGGCGGTGATGCCCATGTGATAGCCGTTGAACACGTCGGTCAGGCCGTCCTTGATCATCGTGTCGACGAGGCTCAGGTCGCCCATCTTGGTGCCGGGACGCAGCGACTGGGCGTGCGGGCTCATCGACATCGATTCCTGGCCGCCCGCGACGATGATCGTCGCGTCGCCGTTGCGGATCGACTGGAAGCCCAGCGCCACCGCGCGCAGGCCCGAGCCGCAGACCTGCTGCACGCTCCACGCCGGCACTTCCTTGGGCACGCCGGCGTTCATCGATGCCTGACGGGCGGGGTTCTGCCCCTGCGCGGCGGTGAGCACCTGGCCGAGAATGACTTCGGAGACCTCCTCGCCCTTCACGCCTGCATCGGCGAGCGCTGCTTCGATCGCAATGCGGCCAAGCTCGTGCGCGGGCGTTGCGGCGAAGGCACCGAGAAAGCTGCCCACCGGGGTACGCTTGGCGGCGGTGATCACGACGTCGGTCATGCTGGTCTCCTGGGTGTGTTTGGCGGCTATCTAGTGCGGCGCAGCGTGCTTAGCCAGTGGGCAAGCGGCTCCCACACCGCCTTGCGCGCGCGGCCGCCGACGATCATGCCGACATGGCCGAGCGCCATCTCGCGCACCTCGCCCAGCCGCGCCGCGCTGGCGGCGGGAACGATGCGATCGGTGGTGGAGACGAGCGAAAGCATCGGCAGATCGAGCGTCTCGGGCCGCGCGGTACGTCCTGCGACCTGCCACCGCCCGCGTCCCGGCAGATCGGCCGACAGGAAATCGTCGAACAGCTGGCGGCCCGCGGCAAAGGGGAGGGGGGCCCCGGCATTGGCCCAGTCTTCCAGCGCGATGAACGCCCGGGCCTCCGGATCCCGGGGTCCGAGGCGGCCGAAGCGCTCATATTTGAGGATCGTGCGGCGCGGGTCGAGCTGCCAGAAGCCGGCCTGCAGCACCTCCATCGGCACCAGGCCCAAACGTTCGCAGGTGGGATAGGCCTGATCCCAAAGTGCTGCGAAGCCTTCCAGCGCCGCGCCATATCCGCCGAAGTGCCAGGGCGCGGCGATCGTCACCAGGCCGGCGACGTCGCTCGCCTGCGCCGCCGCGATCGCCATCGGTCCGCCCAGGCAATATCCGGCGAGTACCGGCGGGCGGCGGATCTGGCGCAGCAGCGGGAGCAGGAGGTGCTCGACATGGCCGTTCACATCCAGCGCGGCATCCTCCGGCGTCGGGGTCCCCCAGTCGACCAGCAGCGGCCGCACGCCCTGGCGCGACAGCCAGCGCAGCAGCGAATTGCCGCGCGCGAGATCCAGTACGAGTGGCGGATTGATCAGCGACGGGACGAACACCACCGGCTGCCCATGCCCGCCATAATCGCGCAGCATCGCGCGGCCGGCGCGGGCGACGATCGGCTTTTCCGGGCGCGGGGCAGGGCGCGGCGCACGCTGATAGGCGGCCAATCCCGCCAGTGCCGCTGCCCGTTTTTCCGGCGATGCTGCCGTTTCGTTGCGCAGCATTGCAAGAAAAAGCGGCAAAGGGCGCGGTCCGTGTTGCGGCGCGTCAGAAACTGTAGTTAGGTGCGCATCTGTCACGCGCGGGGTTCCCCATGAAGAAAGCTGCACCCGGAAGCGGTCCGGTCATCATCAAGAAGTACGCGAACCGTCGGCTCTACAACACCGAGACTTCGTCCTACATCACGCTCGAGCATCTCGCAGCGATGACGCGCGAAGGCCGCGACTTCAAGGTGGTCGATGCCAAGACCGAGGAAGACATCACCCATAACGTCCTCACCCAGATTATCATGGAAGAGGAAGCGCGCGGGCAGACGATGCTGCCGGTCAACTTCCTGCGCCAGCTGATCGCGCTGTACGGCGATTCGATGCAGGCGATGGTGCCGGGCTATCTCGAAGCGTCGATGGACAGCTTCCGCCGCAACCAGGAGCAGTTCAAGTCGGCGGTCGAGGGCGCCTTCGCCAACTCGCCCTTCGCGGAGATCGCCAAGCGCAACATGGCGATGTTCGAGGCGGCGGCCAGTGCCTTCCAGCCCGGTGGCGCAGCGAACCCGACGCCGACCGCGGGACCCGCTCCGGCAGCAGCGGCCGCATCCGAGGGCAGCGGCGACGACGTATCGGCACTCAAGGCCGAACTCGCGCGGCTGCAGGAAAAGATCGAGAAACTGGGCAAGTAAGCAGGCGCCTACCGCCCGCGTCGGTGCCGGATCGGCGCCGCGGGCGGGTCGGTGGCGCTAGTCCTGCTCGGACGGTGGATCCGGCAGCATGCTCGCGCGGCGGAGTCGCGCTTCGAGATCCTCGACGATCGCGTCGCGGCTGCGGAAGGCGTGCTGCAGGTCGCGGCGGCCCAGCGGCATCAGGAACTCGCAGCCGTGCCGCGCGCCTTCCTGCCACACGACCTTTGCTTCGCGCGCGCCCGCGCCCGAGAGGCCGATCCAGATCAGCGTGCCTGGCGCCAGTTCCACCTCGGCGGTGAACAGGAAGCCGGTGCGGGAGAAATTCTCGACCACCGCGTCGAACGGCCGCCCGTCCATGCCGCGCACCGTGGTTTCGCTCTGCACGAGGAAGCGCACCGCGCCGCGCGCGTCCATGCTTCCCCACACTTCCAGCCTCGCGACGAGCACCAGCGCCTTTCCTCTGCCCCAGAGGTGCAAGCCTAGAACAATCGGAGTTAACAGCTGACCAACGCCGCGGCTTATCTTGACGCGGCGCAGCATCGCTGCCATATGCCGCATCACGACGAGGCATTTACATGCAGCGTGATCGGCGGTGCGTGCCCATCCAGGGAAAAAGCGCCGCTCGGCTCTGCCTCGTCCTTACCGGCTTCCCAAATCACGCGGGGCGTCACTTGTTGACCCCGCCTACGCGCGCGCCCTTCGAAGATGCGCGTGCGCCGGCCCATTTGTAAGGGTTTTTCCATGTTGTTCAAAGACCTCGGCCTTTCCGAGACCGTCCTCGCTGCGCTTTCGGCGAAGGGCTATAGCGAAGCTACGCCGATCCAGGCGCAGTCGATCCCCGCGCTGCTCGAAGGGCGCGACCTGCTCGGCATCGCCCAGACCGGCACCGGCAAGACCGCCGCGTTCATGCTCCCCTCGATCGATCGCCTCGTCGCCAGCGGCAAGCGTGCCCAGCCGCGCGGCTGCCGCATGCTCGTCCTCGCGCCGACCCGCGAGCTTGCCGCGCAGATCGCCGACAACGCCAAGCACTACGCCAGCGGCACCGGCCTGCGCATCGCCACCGTGTTCGGCGGCACTTCGGTCCACAAGAACAAGACCGATCTGGCGCGCGGCGTCGACATCCTCGTCGCCACGCCGGGCCGCCTCGTCGACCTGCTCGACCAGTGCTACATGATCCTGCTCGGGATCGAGATCCTGGTGCTCGACGAAGCCGACCAGATGCTCGACCTCGGCTTCATCCACGCGCTGCGCCGCATCGTGAAGGAACTGCCGGCCAAGCGCCAGTCGCTGTTCTTCTCGGCGACCATGCCCAAGACGATCCGCGAGCTGGCCAGCCAGTTCATCCACAATCCGGTGGAAGTGAAGGTGACCCCGGTCGCCACCACCGCGGAGCGCGTCGAGCAGTTCGTCACCTATGTGAACCAGACCGAGAAGCAGGCGCTGCTGACCATGCAGCTGCGCAACCCGGACATCGACCGCGCGCTGATCTTCACCCGCACCAAGCATGGTGCCGACCGCGTCGTGCGGCTGCTCGCCGGCAACGGCATCGCCGCCAACGCGATCCACGGCAACAAGAGCCAGCCGCAGCGCGAGCGGGCGCTGGGCGAGTTCCGCTCGGGCAAGGTCAAGCTGATGGTGGCGACCGACATCGCCGCGCGCGGCATCGACGTGTCGGGGGTGAGCCATGTGTTCAACTTCGAGCTGCCGAACGTGCCCGAGCAATATGTCCACCGCATCGGCCGCACCGCGCGCGCCGGCGCCGACGGCATCGCGATCAGCTACTGCGCCGATGACGAGCGTCCGTATCTGAAGGACATCGAGCGGCTGACCCGCCAGAAGCTCACCGTGCAGCCGCTGCCGGAGAACTTCATGGCCGAGGCCGACAAGATCAAGTCGACCCGCTCGCCGATGCCGGCGAGCCGCGACGAGCAAAACGGCCGCAACGGCCGCGCGATGCAGCATGCCTCGGGCCGTCGTGGCGACGGCCAGCCGGCGCGTGGCGGTCGCGGCGGGCCGCGCAGCGATGCGCCGCGCGGTGGCGAGCAGCGCCGGGCCGAAGGTCCGCGCGGGGAGCAGCCGCGTCGCCAGGAAGGTGCCGGTCACGCCGGTGCTGGCGCCGGTGCCGGTCGCGGTCCGGGCGCGCCGAAGCGCAAGTTCAACGCACGCCCGGCGGGCAGCGGCCAGGGTCGTCCCGGCGGCAATCGCGGCCAGGGCCAAGGCGGCGGCGCAGGTCGCTCGCGCTGAACACTAAGCTCCTCCCCGGCACGGGGAGGGGGACCATGCGCAGCATGGTGGAGGGGCCGCGCCGAAAGGCGCGGTCTTTCGCGTTCTGAGACAGGGGACACCGCCGCGTGCCGCGGCGACCCCTCCACCACCGCCTTTGGCGGCGGTCCCCCTCCCCGTGCCGGGGAGGAATTTAAAGGGTCCGTCCCATCCCGGCACGGCTGTGCCAAAGCCGGTCATTCACCAATTTCAATAATCTAGCGGACGCCTCCTGCGCGCGATAGCGCTCGTTCCACTCAACGGGTGGGAACAGATGACGATGCGTACTGCACTGATGGCCGCTGCTCTGGCGCTTGGCGCCGTGACGCCTGCCGCGGCACAAGCCACGGTGGTGATTACCGGCATCGACGACAACCCGGGCTACCTCAAGGGCGACCTGATGGTCTACACGCCGACCGGGTTCCGTGGCACCGATCCGGGCATGAGCCGGTTCCGCTTCACCGGCACCGAGAATGGCAAGGCCGTCGAGTTCCTGACCTATTGCGTGGCCGCCTTCACTGGCCTTGGCGAAGGCAGCTTCGAGCGCGCCGACATAGCATCCGTGCTGAGCGACTCCACCCGCCAGCAGCAGCTTCTGACGCTGCTCACCCATTCGGACCTGCTGCTCGGCAAGGAGACCGACCTGCTCGCCCAGAAGACCATCTCGGCCGCCACCCAGCTGGCCGTGTGGGAGATCCTGGAGGAGCATGGCGGCAGCTACGACACCACCGGCGGCCAGTTCTACACCACCGGCGGCAACAGCGACGACGCGCGCGCGCTGGCAAACGACTATCTGACGCAGATCACCACCGGCGGCTGGACGGCGATCGCCGGTCACAAGCTGCAGGTGCTGTTCTCGAACGACCAGCAGAGCCAGGTCTTTCTCACCGCGGTGCCCGAGCCCGCGAGCTGGGCGACGATGATCGGTGGCTTCGCGCTGGTCGGCGGCATGTTCCGCCGCCGCCGCGCCGCGGCGTATCGCGTCGCCTGACAGCGGCTAACCGCATGATTTCGGGGCAGGCGAGCGCATCGCCTGCCTTTTTTCTTGGGTGCGTCGCAGCACGTCCAAATCCAAAGATGAAATGGGCGTGTGACGTTTCGGCGACTCGGGTTGCATCCCTCGAACCGCGATGCTAGCAGCCCGGCAACCCATCGGGGGCGCAGTATGCGTCGCCCCCCTTTTGTGCATGGGGTCACTTCCGACCCTCCGAGAGGAAACGAATCGCGTGGAGAATTCCGGCGGTATTCAGGCCAGCCTAAGCGGACGCTACGCAACCGCGCTGTTCGAGCTGGCACGTGACGCCAAGGCCATCGAGGCCGTCGAAGCCAGCCTTGCGACCGTGCGGGCGGCGCTCGACGAATCGCCCGAGTTCAAGGCGCTGACCACCAGCCCGCTGATCGGCCGCCAGGTCGCCGGCAAGGCCGTGGCCGCTGCGGCGGGCGCGATGGGCCTGGATGCGACGACGACCAAGTTCCTCGGCGTGCTCGCCGAGAACCGCCGTCTGGCACAGCTGCCGGCGATCATCCGCACCTTTCGCGCGCTGGCCACCCGCCACCGCGGCGAGACGACCGCGGAAGTGACCTCGGCACACCCGCTCGATGCCGAACAGGTCGATGCGCTCAAGCAGCAGCTCCGCACCCGTATCGGCCGCGAGGTCTCGGTCGACCTGTCGGTGGACCCCTCGCTGCTCGGCGGCCTGGTCGTGAAGATCGGCAGCCAGATGATCGATTCGTCGATCAAGACCCGACTGAACTCCCTCGCGCACGCGATGAAAGGCTGAAGGCTAAGAAGATGGATATCCGCGCCGCAGAAATCTCGAAGGTCATCAAGGACCAGATCGCCAATTTCGGCACCGAAGCGCAGGTTTCGGAAATCGGCCAGGTGCTGTCCGTCGGCGACGGCATCGCGCGCATCCACGGGCTGGACAATGTCCAGGCCGGCGAGATGGTCGAGTTCGCCAATGGCGTGCAGGGCATGGCGCTCAACCTCGAGGCCGATAACGTCGGCGTCGTGATCTTCGGCTCGGACGCCGAGATCAAGGAAGGCGACACCGTCAAGCGCACCGGCACGATCGTGGACGTCCCCGTCGGCAAGGGCCTGCTCGGTCGCGTCGTCGACGGCCTGGGCAACCCGATCGATGGCAAGGGCCCGATCGAATATACCGAGCGTCGCCGCGTCGAAGTGAAGGCGCCGGGCATCATCCCGCGCAAGTCGGTGCACGAGCCGGTGCAGACCGGCCTCAAGGCGATCGACGCCCTCGTGCCGATCGGCCGTGGCCAGCGCGAGCTGATCATCGGCGATCGCCAGACCGGCAAGACCGCCGTCGCGATCGACACCTTCATCAACCAGAAGGGCCCGAACAGCTCGGGCGACGAAGGCAAGAAGCTCTACTGCATCTACGTCGCCGTCGGCCAGAAGCGCTCGACCGTCGCGCAGATCGTCCGCCAGCTCGAAGAGAATGGCGCGATGGAATATTCGATCGTCGTCGCCGCGACCGCGTCTGAGCCGGCCCCGCTGCAGTTCCTCGCGCCCTATACCGGCTGCGCGATGGGCGAGTTCTTCCGCGACAACGGCATGCACGCCGTGATCGTGTATGACGATCTTTCGAAGCAGGCCGTCGCCTATCGTCAGATGTCGCTGCTGCTCCGCCGTCCGCCGGGCCGCGAAGCCTATCCGGGCGACGTGTTCTATCTCCACAGCCGCCTGCTCGAGCGCGCCGCGAAGATGAACGACGCCAACGGCAACGGCTCGCTGACCGCACTGCCGATCATCGAGACCCAGGCGGGCGACGTGTCGGCCTATATTCCGACCAACGTGATCTCGATCACCGACGGCCAGATCTTCCTCGAGACCAACCTGTTCTACCAGGGCATCCGTCCGGCGATCAACGTGGGTCTGTCGGTGTCGCGCGTGGGTTCGTCGGCGCAGACCAAGGCGATGAAGAAGGTGTCGGGCTCGATCAAGCTCGAGCTCGCCCAGTATCGCGAAATGGCCGCGTTCGCGCAGTTCGGTTCGGACCTCGACGCCTCGACCCAGAAGCTGCTCAACCGCGGTGCGCGCCTGACCGAGCTGCTCAAGCAGCCGCAGTTCAGCCCGCTGTCGTTCGAAGAGCAGACCATCTCGATCTTCGCCGGCACCAACGGCTACCTCGACAATGTCGCGGTCAAGGACGTGGTCCGCTTCGAAGCCGCGATGCTCGCGCACTTCCGTTCGCAGCATGCCGAGGTGCTCGCCGAGATTCGCGATACCAAGGCCTTCGAGAACGGTACGCGAGACAAGGTGAAGGGCGTGCTCGACGCCTTCACCAAGACCTTCGCCTAAGGGACTGCCGCCGGATGGCCAACCTCAAGGAACTCAAGGGCCGGATCGCCTCGGTCAAGTCGACCCAGAAGATCACCAAGGCCAAGCAGATGGTGGCGGCGGCGAAGCTGCGGAAGGCGCAAGCCGCCGCAGAAGCCGCCCGTCCCTATGCCCAGCGCCTTGAGGGCGTGGTCGCCAGCCTCGCCAGCAAGGTGGGGGCGAGCGACAATGCACCGCGTCTCCTCGCCAGCACCGGCAAGGCGGACACGCAGCTCCTCATCGTCGCCAATGGCGACAAGGGCCTGTCGGGCGCGTTCAACGCCAACATCGTCAAGGCGGCGATTCTGAAGGCGCGCACGCTGATCGCCGAGGGCAAGACGGTGAAGTTCTACCTCGTCGGCCGCAAGGGCCGCGCGGTGATCGCCCGTACCTTCCCCGGCATGATCGTCGGCCAGTTCGACACCACGGCGGTGCGGACGCCGGGCTATGACGAGGCGCGCGCGATCGCCAAGGACGTGACCGACCGCTTCTTCGCGGGCGAGTTCGACGTGGCGACCCTGTTCTACTCGCACTTCCGCTCGGCGCTGGCACAAGTGCCGACCGAGCAGCAGCTGATCCCGGTCTCGGTGCCGGAGACGACGGTGGCGAGCGCGGGTGCGTCGGTCGAATATGAGCCGGACGAAGAGACGATCCTCGCCGATCTGCTGCCGCGCAACCTGACGGTGCAGATCTTCAAGGCGCTGCTGGAGAACCAGGCCAGCGAGCAGGGCGCGTCGATGACCGCGATGGACAACGCCACGCGCAACGCCGGCGACCTGATCAACCGTCTGACGATCCAGTATAACCGTTCCCGCCAGGCCGCGATCACGACCGAGCTGGTGGAAATCATCTCGGGCGCCGAAGCGCTCTAAAAGCTGCACGAAGCAAGGAAAGCAACAATGGCAACCGCCGCTGTAGACACCACCCCGACCACGGGTACCAACAATGTCGGCCGCATCAGCCAGGTGATCGGCGCGGTCGTCGACGTGACGTTCGAGAACAACCTGCCGGCGATCCTTTCGGCGCTGGAGACCCAGAACAACGGCAACCGCCTGGTTCTCGAAGTCGCGCAGCATCTGGGCGAGAACACCGTCCGCACGATCGCGATGGACGCGACCGAGGGCCTGACCCGCGGCCAGACCGTGACCGACACCGGCAACCAGATCCAGGTGCCCGTCGGCCCGGCGACGCTCGGCCGCATCCTCAACGTCGTCGGCGAGCCGATCGACGAGCGTGGTCCGGTCAGCACCGATCTCCGCGCGCCGATCCACGCCAAGGCCCCCGAGTTCATCGAGCAGTCGACCGACAGCGCGATTCTCGTCACCGGCATCAAGGTGATCGACCTGCTCGCGCCGTACGCGAAGGGCGGCAAGATCGGCCTGTTCGGCGGCGCCGGCGTGGGCAAGACCGTGCTCATCCAGGAGCTGATCAACAACATCGCGAAGGGCCATGGCGGCACCTCGGTGTTCGCAGGCGTGGGCGAGCGTACCCGTGAGGGCAACGATCTCTATCACGAGTTCCTCGACGCCGGCGTTATCGCCAAGGACGCCGACGGCAACGCCATCACCGAGGGCTCGAAGGTTGCCCTCGTTTACGGTCAGATGAACGAGCCGCCGGGCGCCCGCGCTCGCGTCGCGCTGTCGGGCCTGACGATCGCTGAATATTTCCGCGACGTCGAAGGCCAGGACGTGCTGTTCTTCGTCGACAACATCTTCCGCTTCACCCAGGCGGGCGCGGAAGTGTCGGCACTGCTCGGCCGTATTCCGTCGGCGGTGGGCTATCAGCCGACCCTGTCGACCGACATGGGCGCGCTGCAGGAGCGCATCACCTCCACCACCAAGGGTTCGATCACCTCGGTGCAGGCCGTGTACGTGCCCGCCGACGATCTTACCGATCCGGCGCCGGCAACCTCGTTCGCCCACTTGGACGCGACGACCGTGCTCAATCGCGCCATCTCCGAGCTGGGCATCTACCCGGCGGTGGATCCGCTCGACTCGACCAGCCGCGTGCTCGAGCCGCGCGTCGTCGGCCAGGAGCATTACGAGACGGCACGTGCGGTGCAGGCCATCCTGCAGAAGTACAAGTCGCTGCAGGACATCATCGCGATCCTGGGCATGGACGAGCTTTCCGAAGAGGATAAGCTGACCGTCGCCCGCGCCCGCAAGATCCAGCGCTTCCTCAGCCAGCCGTTCCACGTCGCCGAAGTGTTCACCGGCATTCCGGGCGCCTTCGTGCAGCTGGAAGACACGGTGCGCTCGTTCAAGGCGGTGGTCGACGGCGAGTATGACCATCTGCCGGAAGCGGCCTTCTACATGGTCGGCGGCATCGACGATGCGATCGCCAAGGCGAAGAAGCTCGCCGACGAGGCGTAATTGACTCTCGCCCCTCTCCTTCGGGGGAGGGGCTTAGGAAGAACCGAGATGCTGCACTTCGAACTCGTCACCCCGGAACGTCTCGTCCGCTCGGAAGAGGTCCATATGGTCGTCGTCCCCGGCAGCGAGGGCGATTTCGGCGTGCTCGAAGGCCATGCGCCGATCATGTCGACGATCCGCGACGGCAATATCGAGCTGTACAAGGCCGGCGCCACCACGCCCGAGCTGATCCGCGTCGAGGGCGGTTTCGCCGAGGTCAACGAGCGCGGCCTCACTGTGCTGGCCGAACGCGCCGAATAACATTGCTTGGCTGGGACGGCCCAGCCATCCAACGCTTCCATCGTCATCCCCGCGGAAGCGGGGATCCATTCGCGCCAAAGCGTCGGCTCGTGCCGAGACCGCACAGGCCAATGGGTCCCCGCCTTCGCGGGGATGACAGCGTTTAGGGCATCTGGTTTCCCACCCCCCATAGTTAGCCAATTCGCAAGGCTTCTCCTTTACTCCTCGGCACTTCCTTGGGGACGAAGGTTCGATGAGCGCGTTCGGGCGTCGCAACGGCATGACAGGCGGATCCGGTGGCCGACCGGCCTTCGGAGTCGCGCGGCCGATGCAGGGCGGCGGATTCCAGCGCCCCGATCCGATCCCGCTGGGGGGAGAGCAGTTCCCGCCGCTCGACTCGGTGCCGCTGCCCGGCCAGAGTCTCTATGACCCGATGCTGGAGCGCGACCCGCTGGGGCCCAGTGCCGCCAGCGCCGATGCGATGCAGCGGCTTGCCGATCGCCAGGCTGCCCCGGTCGACCTTGGCGGCGCGCGCAACGAGGGCTTCGAGGCGTCGATCCACCGGATCAAGGAACAGGTGCTCCCGCGCCTGCTCGAGCGCGTCGATCCCGAGGCGGCGGCGACGCTGACCAAGGACGAGCTGGCCGAGGAATTCCGCCCGATCATCGGCGAGGTGCTCGGCGAGCTCAAGCTCACGCTCAACCGGCGCGAGCAGTTCGCGCTCGAAAAGGTGCTGGTCGACGAGCTGCTGGGCCTGGGGCCGCTCGAGGAATTGCTAGCCGATCCCGCGGTCAGCGACATCATGGTCAACGGCCCCGAGCAGACCTATGTCGAGCGCAAGGGCAAGCTCGAGCTCGCCAACATCAATTTCCGCGACGAGGAGCACCTGTTCCAGATCGCGCAGCGCATCTGCAACTCGGTCGGCCGCCGTGTCGACCAGACCACCCCGCTCGCCGACGCCCGCCTCAAGGACGGCAGCCGCGTCAACGTGATCGTGCCGCCGCTCAGCTTGCGCGGCACCGCCATCTCGATCCGCAAGTTTTCCGCCAAGCCGATCACGCTCGACATGATGGCCAAGGGCGGATCGATGTCCGAGAAGATGGCGACCGCGCTCAAGATCGCGGGGGCCAGCCGGTTCAACATCGTCATCTCCGGCGGCACCGGCTCGGGCAAGACGACGATGCTCAACGCGATCTCGAAGATGATCGACCCCGGCGAGCGCGTGCTGACGATCGAGGACGCCGCCGAACTCCGCCTGCAGCAGCCGCACTGGCTGCCGCTGGAAACGCGGCCCGCGAACCTCGAGGGGCAGGGCGAGATCTCGATCCGCGACCTCGTCAAGAACGCGCTGCGCATGCGCCCGGATCGCATCATCCTCGGCGAAATCCGCGGCGCCGAGTGTTTCGACATGCTCGCCGCGATGAACACGGGTCATGACGGATCGATGTGCACCCTCCACTCGAACAGCCCGCGCGAGGCGCTGGCCCGGATGGAGAACATGGTGATGATGTCGGACATCAAGGTGCCCAAGGAAGCAATCAGCCGCCAGATCGCCGACTCGGTCGACCTGATCATCCAGGTGAAGCGCCTGCGCGACGGCAGCCGCCGGGTGACCAACATCACCGAGGTGATCGGCATGGAAGGGCCGGTGATCATCACCCAGGAACTGTTCCGGTTCGAGTATCTCGATGAGGGTACCGACGGGAAGATCATCGGTGAGTATCGCTCGATGGGGATGCGGCCGTACACGCTCGACAAGGCGCGCCAGTTCGGCTTCGATCAGGCGCTGCTCGAGGCCTGCCTGTGACATTGTCCTCCCGTTGCAGGCAGCGCCGTCGCATTTAGCCAAAGGACGTCGTCGTCCCCGCGAAGGCTTTTCCGATGCGGCCGGCCCCTGGCTTCGTATGCGATAGCCCGCCCTTGCAGGGGAGGATCAACCCAACTTCACCCCAGATGCAGCGCGACGCTCACCAGCAGCAGCGCCGCGAACAGCCCGGCCATCTGGATCGCCATCCACGGTACCCAGCCCACCCGTTCCAGGTCCCGCCGCTTGCGCCTGCGATGTTCGGCCAGCCCGGCGAGGATCGCGATTCCCAGCGCAACCCCGGCGCCAATCCAGAATTGTAGTTGCATCGTCACCTTGTTGCGTCACAGTCGCGCACCGATAGCAGGGAGCCATCGTCAATGCGCCATCGTCTACTCGGCGTCGCCGCCGTTACCACCCTCGCCGCCGTCGCCAGCGTTGCCGCGCAGCAGCCCGCGTCGTTGCGCCAGGCCATCGAGAATGCCGTTGCGGCACCGAGCCGGACGCCCGCCAATACCGCACGCGACAAATATCGCCACCCGGCCGACACGCTCGCGTTCTTCGGCGTGAAGCCCGGCGACACGGTGGTCGAGATCTGGCCGAGCGGCGGCTGGTATACCGAGATCCTCGCCCCGCTCACCAAGGGCAAGGGCACGCTCTACGCGGCGGTGCCGAGCGGCAATGCCAAGGGCATCGAAGCGCTGAAGACCAAGGACGCAGCGCTGTACGGGCCGATCCGCGTGGTCAGCTTCCCGGCCGCCGCGGGGCAGGCCAAGGTCCCCGACGGCACTGCCGATGTGGTGCTCACCTTCCGCAACGTCCACAATTGGCGGATGGGCTACCAGCAGAGCGGGCAGGATTATTCGCCCGAGGCGTTCAAGCAGATGTTCGCGATGCTCAAGAAGGGCGGCACGCTCGGCATCGAGGACCACCGCCTGCCCGAAACCGCCAGCGACGAGCGCGAGACCAAGAGCGGCTATATCAAGGTCTCCACCGTCCGGCGGCTCGCCGAGGCGGCGGGCTTCAAGTTCGTCGGCGCCTCCGAGGTCAATGCCAACAAGGCCGATCCCACCGACTGGCCGAACGGTGTGTGGACGCTGCCGCCCACCTATGCGCTGAAGGATCAGGATCGCGCCAAATATGCGGCGATCGGCGAGAGCGACCGCATGACGCTCAAGTTCCGCAAGCCCTGAGCGATCGCGCCCGCCTCGCAGGGGGCGGGCGCTGCAGCCTTCAGCCGAGCGTCGGGTCGGGCAGGAACGCCCGCTCGCGATAGGCGAACCAGTCGAAGTCGGCGGGGATCGCGCGGCCACTCATATCCTGCGCGGCCATTCCGATGAAGGCGCCGGTGAAGTTGGGCAGCCCCGGCGCGCTTGCCTCGTCCGAGAGGATCGAGGCGTCGAACAGCTCGGGAAGCCACTGCCATGCCCCGGCACCCGCGGGACGGTAGCCGAAGCGCAGGCGCTCATAGTCCAGCTCGCAGCGCAGCTCGACCTGCCCCGGCGGCAGCGGGATCGGCGCAGTGAAGGCGTCGCCCTGCGGTGCGTCGGGCAGCGCGGTCATCACGCGCAGATGGCGGCCGATCGTCTCGTCGTGGCTGATGTGGAGATAATGGAACTTGGTGCCGTTGTAATAGGCGACCAACCCGGCCGCCTGCTGGAAGTCCTCGGGATCGAAATCGATGCTGCAGGAAGCGGAAACGCAGAAGGCCTGCAGCCGGCGTGCGACCAGCGCCTGGGTGAAGGCGCTGCCGATCGTCTCGCGGCCGAACAGGCGCAGATGGCCGGGGCGGGCATCAAGGCTGAAGATGCGGTCCGGCTCGGGCGTGCGCAGCCATTGCAGGTCGATCGGCAGATCGGGCGCGTCGAACGCATAGCGTGCCTCGGTAGCGCGTGCCGGCGATCGCTCGCCCGCCGGTGCCTGCATCTCCAGCTCGGGCAGGCCCAGCCCGTTGCGCGTGTACAGCCAGCCGTCATCGGCCCAGCGCATCGGCTGGATCGCCGTCTCGCGGCCCAGCACGCAGCGGCCGCGATTGGGCAGCGGGCGCCCACAAAGATAGACCAGCCACGGCTCGCCTTCCGGCGTCTCCACCAGATCGGCATGGCCGGCGCGCGCCAGCACCGCGTCCGGGCGGGCGCGGCTGGAGAGGATATAGCTATCCGGATGCAGCTCGTACGGGCCGCTGATGCTGCGCGATCGCGCCATGGTGACGGCGTGGTTCCACCCCGTGCCGCCTTCCGCCGTGATCAGGTAGTAATAGTCGCCGCGGCGGTAGAGATGCGGCGCTTCGGTAAGCCCGAGCGCGGTGCCGGGGAAGATGTTGGTGCGCGGGCCGATCAGCGCGCCGGCCTCCACATCGACTTCCTGCAGCACGATCCCGGCAAAGCGGTTATGGCCGGGGCGATGATCCCAATATTGGTTGACCAGCCATTTGCGCCCATCCTCGTCATGGAACAGCGAGGGGTCGAACCCGCTTGAATTCAGATGGACGGGATCGGACCAGCGGCCGTCGATCGTGTCGCAGGTGACCAGGTAGTTGTGAAAGTCGCGCAGCGATGCGCCCGATGCGCCGCCCACGGTGGTGCGGCCATAGCGCTTCACATCGGTGTAGCAGAGATAGAAGCGCGCGCCGTCATGGCTGAGGCACGGTGCCCACACGCCGCAGCTGTCCGGATCGCCGCGCATGTCGAGCTGGGCCGCACGGACCAGCGGCCGGGCGACCAGCGTCCAGTTGGCGAGATCGCGGCTATGGTGGATCTGCACGCCGGGGAACCATTCGAAGGTCGAGGTGGCGATATAGTAATCGTCGCCGACGCGGCAGATCGAGGGATCGGGGTTGAAGCCGGGAAGGATCGGGTTGCGGATCATCGGGGGGCCTTGACGAGGGTCCAGAGAAGCAGGGCGGCGACGAGGTCGAGCAGCCCGAGGGCGATGAAGAAGGGGCCGTAGCCGAGCGAGGCGACCAGTCCGCCGATCAGCAGCGTGAAGATGAGGATGCTGCCATTGGCGAAGGTCCCCGCCAGGCCCGCGACGGTACCGAGTTCGTTGCGCGGGAACAGGTCGCTGGCCATGGTGATGACGGTGACGGAGAGGGTCTGGTGGGCGAAGCCGCCGAGGCAGAGCAGGGCCACGGCGGCCCAGGGGCTCTTCACGCTGGCAACGAAGATCATGCCGGTCATCAGCAGCGCACCGCAGGTGAAGGTCCAGCGCCGGGCATTGATCAGGCTGACGCCGCGCTTCTGGAGGAACAGCGCGAGGGCGGGGCCGAACATGCAGCCCAGATCGGCGGCGATGAACGGCAGGAAGGCCGAAACCGCGATCTCGCCGAGGTTGAACCCGCGCACCTTCACCAGATAGAGCGGCATCCAGAAGGTGAGCGTGCCCCAGGTAGGATCGGCGAGGAAGCGCGGCAGGGCGATGCCCCAGAAGTTGCGCTGGCGAAGCAGGCGGACCAGCGAGGGGCGCTCGCCGCGATCCTGGATGTGCGATTCCTGTCCGCTCAGGATCAGATCGCGCTCGCTCCCGGAAATGCCCGGATGCGCCTGCGGTGTGCGATAATTGGCCAGCCACAGCAGCGCCCAGAGCAGCGCCAGCACGCCGGTGACGACGAACGCCGCCCGCCAGTTCCACAGCGCGATGGCGCCCGCGACCAGCGGTGCTGCCAGCGCCGCACCCGCCGAGGCGCCGAGATTGTAGATGCCGCCGGCGAACCCGCGCTCCCGCGCCGGAAACCATTCGGAGACGACCTTCAGTCCGCCGGTATGCGAGGTGCCCTCGGCAAAGCCGAGCAGCCCGCGCAGCGCGAACAGCCATTGCCAGCTGAAGGCGAGTCCGTGCGCCATGCTCAGCAGGCCCCATCCCGCAGCGAACAGCGCCAGGCCCGAACGCAGACCGATCACATCGAGCATGTAGCCCACCACCGGCTGCAGCATGATCCCGCCCTGAAAGGCGGCGGTGATGTAGGAATATTGATGCTCGTCGATGTGGAGATCGGCCATGAAGCTCGGCGCGGCAACGGCCAGCGTGCTCCGCGTCAGATAGTTGAGCATCGTGCCAAGCATGACGATGCCGATGATCCACCAGCGCAGCGCGCCTGTGCGGTGCCAGAAGGACATCCACCTCTCCCGTTCGCGCGCCACCACGCTTGTTAACGTTAACGGTGCCAGCAAAGCACGTCGCCCGCAAGGTGGTAGACGCGTTTTTGATCGCACGCAGCAGGATGCGGTGCTGCGGCCATGCGCGTATAGCCTGTGGCATGACCGGAAGAGCTGCCCTGGAAGACCCCCGCTGGACCGCGTTCGTCGCACGCGATCGGGCGCAGGACGGTCGCTTCGTCGTCGCGGTGACGACGACGGGCATCTATTGCAAGCCGAGCTGCCCGGCGCGGCGGCCGCGGCCGGAGAATGTCCGCTTCTTCGACGCAGGGGCGGAGGCTGCCGATGCCGGCTTCCGCGCCTGCCTGCGCTGCAGGCCCGACGAGGCCGCGCGCGATGCGACCGCCGTCGCGAAGGCCACCGCGCTGCTCGATACGGCGGAGGAGACGATCGGGCTGGAAGCGCTGGCGGCGGCGGTGGGCTATGCGCCGCACCACTTCAACCGGCTGTTCAAGCGCGCGACCGGCGTGACCCCGGCCGCCTATGCCCGCGGCCTGCGCGCGCGAAGGGCGGCGGCGGCTCTGCACGAGGAGGATAGCGTGACCCAGGCGATCTATGCGGCAGGCTATTCCGCCCCCAGCCGCTTCTATGCCGAGGCCGGCGCGCGGCTGGGCATGGCGCCGAGCGCGTGGCGCGCCGGCGGGGCGGGCGTCACGATCCGCTGGACGATCGCCGAGACGAGCCTCGGTCCGCTACTGATCGCGGCCACGCCCAAGGGGTTGTGCCGCATCGCCTTCGACGAGGATGCCGAGATGCTGGCACGTCGCTTTCCGGCGGCGACCGTGATGCCCGGGGACGGCGCGTTCGCCGCGCTCGCCGCCGAGGTGGTGGCGCTGGTCGAGGATCCGGACCGCCAGCGTGACCTGCCGCTGGACGTGCAGGGCACCGCTTTCCAGGAGGCGGTGTGGCAGGCGCTGCGCACGATCCCGCCGGGCGAGACACGGAGCTACGCCGAGCTGGCCGCGCTGGCGGGAAAGCCCGCGGCGGTACGCGCGGCGGGCACGGCGTGCGGCGCCAATCCGGTCGCGCTCGCCATCCCGTGCCACCGCGCCCAGCGCGGGGACGGCAGCATGGGCGGCTATGCCTATGGGCTGGAGCGCAAGCGCGTGCTGCGAGCGCGAGAGGGCGTGCGCGAGCGGAAATGACCTGGCCGTCTCTCCCCTGCCGTGCAGGGGAGGATCGGCCGCTTACTGCCCGCCGGCCGATGCGCAATGATAGACCAGCTTCTCGTTATAGGCCGGCGGCAGGCTTGCGCGCATCAGCTGCTGCAGGCTGGCGAGGCTGGCGCGCTTGGCCTGATCGGCGGTGCACTGGTTCACCGGCACGGGTGCCTTCACGTCGCGCACCTTCTGCATGTCCGCCGCCGACAGGAAATAGCGCGTGTCGGTAAGCGTCGCCGTATCCGGATCGAACTCGCGGATCGTCGCGGTCTGCTCGTCGGCGGGGATCAGCACGCGCTGCCAGCGTCGGCCGGATTCGGCATATTGGGTGCTGCCGTCGATGCAGCCATCGGGACCCACATTGACGCGCACCGGCTCGCCTGGCGACACCGTGATGCGGCTGCGATCCGGCTGGAGCGTGCACAGCAGCGGGCCCTGCGCGGCATCGGCCGGCAGCCTGGCCTCGGCGGTCTCGTTGCCCATGCCGGGGGTTGTGATACTGGCCTCGTCGAAGCTCGGCCGCAGCACGAACAGCGCGACCGCGCCGAGCAACAGCACCCCGCCGCCTACCGCGCTCCAGATGCCCGGGCGCTGCTGATCCCGCGAGAGCAGCAGCCCGGCCGCGCCCAGCGCCAGCGCGCCGAACACCAGCAATACCGCAGCGCCTGCCATATAGGTTTCGCGGGCGGACTCGTTGGCGGTGCGCGCCTTGTCGATCGCGGCTTCCCGCGCGCGGGCGGCGGCGCTTTCGGCCTGCGCGGTGCGGTTTGCGGCATCGGCGCGGTCCTTCTCCTCGGCCGCCTTGTCGAGCGCCATGCGCTGGTCGACGCTGATGCAGGGCGCCGCGATCTGGACGAAGGGCTGCTTGGCCTGGGTGAGGAAGCCGGTCAGCTCGGTGTCGGAGATGGCGAAGGCGAAGGTCGCGTCGCCCTCTTCCCCGTTGGTGATCGCCGAATTGACGCCGAGCACGCGCCCGCAGGCATCGAGCAGCGGCCCGCCCGAATTGCCGCGGGCGATGTTGGCGGTGTGCAGCAGCACCGAAATGCCCTCCAGCGTCCGCGTGCCGGCAAAGCCGCCCTGCGAGCGGACCGGCGATTGCGGCGTGATGAAGTCCGCCGCCGAGCGCGCCGTCGCGATGTCGACATTGCCCGGATAGCCAAGCGCGATCAGCGTCTCGCCATCCGTGGGGGCGCCGCTGAACAGCGCAAGCGGTGCCAGCTTCGTGCCGCTGAACTCGATCAGCGCCAGGTCGCGCTTGGTGTCGATCGCGATCAGCTTGCCCTGGAACGACTTGCTGCCTTCGGAGGGCACCACGCCGATAACGACGTTGCCCGGATAGCGCGAGGCGAGCTCGACGACATGGGCGTTGGTGACGATCCGGTTGGGCGCGACGGCAAAGCCGCTGCCATGGCCGAAGCCGACCACTTCGTCATCGGCCACCGCGATCGTGACGATCCGTACCACGCCGCGCCCGGCCGCCGAAATGTCGTCCGCCCGCGCGGGCGCCATCCAGGCCAGCAGCGTTGCGACCAGCACGATCATCTGCCGCATGCGCGGACCCACCCCGGTAGAAGCCATGGCCTGCGCTTTCGGCGAAAAGCGGCGACGGTTCAAGCGCCGAGGCTGCCGGCCGGTCCCGTCCCCCCGGCAGCGGCCGGCTTCGCGCGTGCCTTCTGCGCGTCGATCGCATCGATCATCCGCGACGCCCGCTCCCCGATCCCCGAGGCGTGGGGATCATAGGTCAGTACCAGCAACATCTCGCGCGCCTCGGCCAGCTTGTGCTGGGCGATCAGCATCGCGGCGGTCTGCAGGCGCAGGCCGCGATCCTGCGGGGCGAGGGTGAAGGCGCGCAGCAGCCCGTCGCGCGCCAGTGCCGAGGGCGTTTCGCGATGGTCGGCGAAGCTCCGGTAGTAGAGCGCCAGCGGCCGCGGATCGTCGGGGTCGAGCCGGTTGGCGCGGCTGATGGTGCGGCGGATCGCCAGCCAGGTCTCGGGACGCATGTCCCCGGCCGCCTGCGCCTGTGCCATCTGCGCCAGGGCGCGGTGATAGTGCGCCTCGAGCATCGTCTCGTCCGCCGCGATGGCGCGGTCGGCCGCCGCCAGCGCGCCGTTCCAGTCCCGGGCTTCATAGGCCGCCTGGGCAAGCGTTGCCTGCACCGCCGGATCGGCGGGGAAGGCGGCGGCGATCCGCGTCGCCTCGGCAAGGAGGGCGGCGGCGGTTTCGCTGCGAACGCCGCGCTCGAGCTGGATCCGCACCGGCATCATCGCCGCCTCGCCCGGGCCGAGCAGGCGGACCGACACGGGCGGCACCGTCAGCAGCTCGGCGCGGATCGTGTAGCCCGAAATGCGGGGCCGGTAGAGGAATTGCTGCAGCTCGCGGTGCAGCACGCCAAGGTCGCCGAACGCCGCTGCAGCCTGTTCGGGCGTCCGGCGCTGGCGGGTGATCGCATCGAGATAGGCGCCCAGCTGCCCTTTGCGGCTCGGCTCGAAGGTGAGATAATGCACCAGCGCCCAACCGCGGCCATAGAGCGCCGCGTGCTGATCGGTTCGCAGCTTGCCGACGGCGCCGGCGAGAAGCTGCTCGATCGGAAGCGGATTGCCGGTGAGCAGGCCCCGCGCGCGATAGTTGGGCGCATTGCCGAACAGGATCGATCCGTCCTTGCGCACCTGGGCGGTCGCGTTGAACTCCGCCCAGCCTTCCACCACCCAGGAGGGCAGCGCGGCATCCGGCCAGACGGTGAACATGAAGTGGTGGGCATATTCGTGGAACAGCACCGCCTCCGCGGTGATCCCGCTGGGATTGCCGAAATCGCCCGCGGCTTCCTCCGGCACGAACGCCACCGAATCGCCGGCACGCGGGATATAGGCGCCCGCGACATGGGCATTGCCGATCAGCGAGGCGACCTTGGCGCTGCTACCGAGCATGTACACGCGCACCCGTGCTGCCTTGGGCGGCGGCGTCTCGTCCACGCCGCGTGCGATGCGCAGCGCCTTGTCGAATTTCTCCAGCCGCTCGGCAAAGCGACGCAGCGTGTTCTCCGACATGTCCGCATGGACCACGAAGTGCGTCGTTTCGGCGACGCGCCAGTCGGCACGAGCCGGTTGCACGCTGCCGACGAGGACAAGAAATACCAGCCGCCACAATCGCATCCTGTTCACTCCTCGACAGAAGGCATGCGCATGGCGGGGGACATATCGTACCGCGCGGGGCGGGGATATGCGGAAATGTCGGTTCAGACGAAGCTGTACGGGTCCACGTCCACCGCCACCCGGACCCGTGCACTCCAGCTCAGCGCGCCCAGCCAGTCGCGGATCGCGTCCTGCACCGCGAAGCCGCGCTTGGCATGAACGAGCAGGCGGAACCGGTGCCGCGCGCGCAGCATGGCGAGCGGGGCGGGGGCGGGGCCATAGACGTGCATCTCGGCGCTTTCCGGCGCCGAGCGGCCGATCATCCGCGCGATTTCCTCTGCCGCCGCCTTGTCTTCCGAGGAGACGATGATCGCGGCATAGCGGCCAAAGGGCGGCGCATCGGCCTCGCGCCGCGCCTCGGTCTCGGCGGCGTAGAAGGCCTCGGCATCGCCCGAGACCAGCGCCTGCATCACCTGCGCTTCTGGGGCGTGCGTCTGGAGGAACACCGTGCCGGGCTTCTCGCCGCGCCCGGCGCGGCCCGAGACCTGCATGATCTGCTGGAAGGTGCGTTCGGAGGCGCGCAGGTCGCCGCCGTCGAGCCCGAGATCGGCATCGACCACCCCGACCAGCGTCAGGTTGGGG
Organism: Sphingomonas sp. R1; assembly: GCF_025960285.1. Taxonomy (GTDB): domain Bacteria; phylum Pseudomonadota; class Alphaproteobacteria; order Sphingomonadales; family Sphingomonadaceae; genus Sphingomonas. The sequence continues at coordinate 2,889,161 of NZ_CP110111.1, forward strand.
AAGTGATAGCCCTTGGTGACGAGTTGCGTGCCGACGACGATGTCGATCGCGCCATGCTCCATCCGCGACACGAACTCCGCCGCCTTGGCCGGCGACCAGAGCGTGTCCGAGGTGACGATGGCGGTCCTTGCCTCGGGCCACAGCGCCGCCACCTCGTCGGCGATCCGCTCGACGCCGGGGCCGCAGGCGACCAGCGTGTCGTCGGACTTGCACTCGGGGCACATGCTCGGCGTCGGCATGGTGTGGCCGCAATGATGGCACGACAGGCGGTGGAGCAGCCGGTGCTCTACCATCCACGCCGTGCAGTTCGGGCACTGGAAGCGGTGGCCGCAGTGGCGGCACAGCGTCAGCGGCGCATAGCCGCGCCGGTTGAGGAACAGGAGCGACTGTTCGCCGCGCTTCAGCGTTTCCTCGATCGCCGCGACCAGCCGCGGCGCCAGCCAGCGGCCGCGCTCCGGCGGCTCGCGGATCAGGTCGATCGGCTCGATCTTCGGCAGCTCTGCGGCGCCATAGCGGCCGGGCAGCTTGAGTTCGGCATAGCGGCCGACCTCGACCTGGTGCCGCGTCTCGATCGCCGGGGTGGCGGAGGCGAGCACGACCGGGCAGCGCTCGAACATGCCGCGCATCACCGCCACGTCGCGGGCGTGATAGTGCACGCCCTCTTCCTGCTTGAAGCTGGTCTCGTGCGCCTCGTCGACGACGATCAGGCCGAGCCTGGGATAGGGCAGGAACAAGGCGGAGCGCGCGCCCACCGTCACCATCGCCTCGCCGCTGGCGATCGCCCGCCACGCGCGCCGGCGCTCCGAGCTGCGCAGGCCCGAGTGCCAGGCGACGGGCTCGCAGCCGAAGCGGCCGGCGAAGCGGGTGAGGAAGGGCTCGGTCAGCGCGATTTCGGGAAGCAGCACCAGCGTCTGCTTGCCCGCGTCGAGCGCGGCGGCGACCGCTTCGAAATAGACCTCGGTCTTGCCCGAGCCGGTGACGCCGTCGAGCAGGAAGGGCTGGAAGGCGCCGGTCTCCACCGCGCCGCGCAGGGCGCTCGCCACCGCCGCCTGGGCGGGGTTGAGCTGCGGCGGCGCGAAGCCCGGGTCGGGGAGCGGGTAGGGCGCCTGGGTGTCGACCGTCACGGCCTCGATCGCGCCGGTCTTCACCAGCCCGCGGATCACCGCGTCGGACACCTCGGCGATGGCGGCGAGCTCGCGCACCAGCCCCTGGCGCTCGCCGATGCGCTCGAGTGCCTGGGCGCGCTGCGGGGTAAGGCGGTCGGGCACCTGGCCGGTCGCGCGATATTCGGTGATCGTCGGCGCCGCCTCGAACGCCGCCGAGGTGCGCAGGGTCATCGCCAGCACCGAGGAGGGCGGCGCGAGATAATAATCCGCGGTCCACTCGATCAGCCGCCGCACGGGGGCGGGAATCGGCGGCGCGTCGGCGACGGCGAGGATCGCGCGCAGCCGGTTGTCGCCGATCTCCTCGGTCGGCAGCCGTTCGGGCTCCCACACCACCCCGGCGAACTGGCGCGGGCCGATCGGCACGATGACGATGCTGCCGGGTTCGACCGCCATGCCGGGCGGCACGCGATAATCGAGCGGCCCCAGAGCCGGATGGAGGACGAGAATGCGCGCGCGGGCCATGATCGGTCCTCATATGGGCATTTGCCGCGGAACGGGAATCCCCTGCCGCCGGTTCGTCGCTTCGAGGAGATCCGCCGATGCTCGTTCTTGCCCTGCTGCTCCTGCAAAGTGCTCCCGCGCAGGCGACGACGGCCTGCAAGGCATCCGATGCCGGTCTGCCGACGGCGCTGGCGGGCTGGAATGCCCCCGGGGACAAGCTCGCGACGGATCGCGCGGTATCGCTCGACACGGTCGATGGCGCGACGCTCAACGGCCTGTCCAGGGACGCCAAACCGGGCCGCGCGGTGACGATCGCCTTCAAGGTCACCAAGGCCGGCACCTATGGCATCGCGCTCGACCAGCCCGGCTGGATCGACGTGCTGCCGGGGGGCGAGGGCGGCGTGCCGCTCCCGTCCGTCGCGCATGGGCATGGGCCGGACTGCTCGACGATCCGCAAGATCGTCCGCTTCCAGCTTTCACCCGGCACCTATCGCGTGTTCGCCAGCGGCTTGCTGAAGACCAAGGCCAAGCTGATGCTGGTCGCCGACTGAACATTCCACTTGTTATGAAGGTGGAACGAAGATAGAACGCCGACTCGCTGAACAGGTGGAGTCGGCGATGCTGATCTTCGTAGCTGGACTGATGCTCACGGTGCCGGGATGCACCGATCTTCCGCGAACCTTGTCGGGCTGGGACCAGCGCGGCGCTGGCCTCGATACCCGCCATGCGACCCTGATCACGGCGCGGGACGGCAGGGCGGAAACGCAGGTGACGATCCGCAAGGCCGGCACCTTCGGCATCGCCGCGGACCAGTCCGGCTGGATCGACGTGGCGCGTGGATCGGGGCGTCCGCTGCGCACGGCCTCGTTCGGCGCGGCCGTTCCGTGCGCGAAGATCGCGAAGATCGTCTATTACGAACTCCAGCCCGGCACCTATCGCGTGACGCTGCGCAAGCTGCAGCAGCCGCAGGTGAAACTGATGCTGGTCTTTGGCGACCGCAGAAGGGGGTTTGCCCGCAGGACCCGCGTCGGCTAGGCGGGCGGCGCAATTCCACTGGAAGGTCCAGCTGCCATGAAGTTCTTCGCCGACACCGCCATCATCGACGACATTCGCGATCTCGCGGATGCAGGCCTGCTCGACGGCGTCACCACCAACCCGTCGCTGATCGCCAAGTCGGGCCGCAATTTCCTCGAAGTCGTGGCAGAGATCTGCGCGATCGTCGAAGGGCCGGTGTCGGCCGAGGTCGTCGCGCTCGACTATGAAGGCATGATCCGCGAGGCGGAGATTGTCCGGAAGATCGCCGACAACGTGACCGTCAAGCTGCCGCTGACGATCGACGGGCTCAAGGCGTGCAAGACGCTGACCGACGACGGCACGATGACCAACGTCACGCTCTGCTTCTCGGCCAACCAGGCGCTGCTCGCGGCGAAGGCGGGCGCGACCTTCATTTCGCCCTTTGTCGGCCGGCATGACGATATCGGCTTCGACGGCATGGACCTGATCGAAGACATCCGCCTGATCTACGACAATTACGACTTCGCCACCGAGATCCTGGTCGCCAGCGTCCGCCACCCGGTGCACGTGCTGCAGGCCGCCAAGATCGGCGCCGACGTGATGACCGCGCCGCCGTCGGTGATCAAGCAGCTGGTCAAGCACCCGCTGACCGACAAGGGCATCGAGGCATTCATGGCCGACTGGGCCAAGACCGGCCAGACGATCGCCTGATCCAAAATTCCCCTCCCGCTTGCGAGCTTCAGGTCGATCAAGCCCCCGGCTTGATCTAAACCATGCGGGGCATGGTTTACCTGAAACTGGGCTAGGGGAGGGACTGACATGGTAGTTTTGGACACCGCAGCCGCCATCCCCTCCCCCGTCCCCTCCCGCAAGCGGGAGGGGTGCGTGAGGGACACGGGCGGGGCATACCTCGTGCCACTGGTTTGGCCATGACCGACCTCCCGCTCCCCCGCCGCTTCGCCGAGCATCTCGGCCGCGACCGGCGGCGCTCGGCGCACACGATCCGCGCCTATGAGGCGACCGCGATCCGGCTGCTCGGCTTCCTTCAGCAGCACTGGGGCGGTTCGGTCGCGCAGGACGCGCTCGCCAAAGTCAGTGCCGCCGATCTGCGAGCCTATCTCTCCGTACGCCGCGACGAGGGCCTGTCGAACACTTCTGCCGCACGCGAACTTTCCGCCGTGCGCGCCTTTCTGAAATTCGCCGGCGGCGACGATTCCCAGTTGCCCCGCCTGCGCGGCCCCAAGGTCAAGAAGGGCCTGCCGCGCCCGATCGCGCCGCACGAGGCCGTGGCGCTCGCCGAATGGGCGTCGGACGAGGCCAGCGAACCCTGGATCGCCGCGCGCGACTGGGCGGTGCTGCTGCTGCTCTATGGCGCCGGCCTGCGCATCGGCGAGGCCGTGGCGCTCACCGGCGCGGTGCTGCCGCTCGGCGCCACCCTCCGCGTCACCGGCAAGCGCGACAAGACCCGCGACGTGCCCCTGCTGCCCGAAGTGCGCGCGGCGATCGAAGCCTATGTCGCTGCCTGCCCCTGGGGTCCCGCGCGCGACCTGCCGCTGTTTCGCGGCGCCAAGGGCGGGCCGCTGCCGCCCGGCGCGATTCGCAAGGCGGTGCGCTCGGCGCGGACCAGCCTGGGCCTGTCCGATCGCACCACCCCGCATGCGCTGCGGCACAGTTTCGCCACGCACCTGCTCGGACGCGGCGCGGACCTGCGCGCCCTGCAGGAACTGCTGGGCCATGCCAGCCTGAGTTCGACGCAGGTCTACACCGCGGTGGATGCTGCCCACCTGCTGGACGTGTACCGCGCGGCCCATCCGCGGGCATAAGCGCCCCCCACCCCATGACGGGCGAGCGACGCCTATGCCTGGCGTGGCTTCCAGGTCAGCACGCGCCACACATAGAAGACCAGCATGGCGACGACGCCGATCACGATCGCGGGCGTCACGAACCGGTCGATCTCCGCCACCGCCGCGCCCAGCCCGTAGCCGACGCCGACCAATGCCGCGTTCCAGATCGCGCTGCCCACCGCGGTGTAGAGGCAGAATCGCCAGAACGGCATGTGCATCAGTCCCGCCGGCAGCGAGATGATCGTGCGGCCGAACGGCATGAAGCGGAACACGAAGATCGTCGGGCCGCCCCAGCGATCGAAATAGCCCTTGAAGCGCTCGACATCGTGCCAGTCGACCGTCAGCCAGCGGCCCCAGCGCGCGACGAAGGGCTGCAGTCGCTCATAGCCGAGCCGCCGCCCGATCTCCCACCAGAACAGGTTGCCGATCACCGTGCCGAACGTGCCGACCAGCACCAATGCCACGGGATCGAAATGTCCGCGCGCGGCACCAATGCCCGCCATGCCCATGATCGCCTCGGACGGCACCGGGGGCACGACATTTTCCAGCACCATCAGCAGGAAAATGCCCCAATAGCCCCAGCCGAGAATCATCCCCATCGCGTCAGGACCCGATCAGCCGCGCGCAGCCACCCGGCGCTCGATCGCATCCCAGATCATGCCCGCGACGTCGGTCCCGTTGAACCGCTCGATCGCAACGATGCCCGTGGGCGAGGTGACGTTGATTTCGGTCAGCCATTGCCCGCCGATAACGTCGATGCCGACGAAAAGGAGCCCGCGCTTCTGCAGTTCCGGCCCGAGCACTGCGCAGATTTCCTCCTCGCGGGGGGTCAGCTCGGTCTTCGCCGCCGATCCGCCGACCGCGAGGTTGGAGCGGATCTCGCCCTCGCCGGGCAGCCGGTTGATCGCGCCCGCCACCGCGCCGTCGACCAGCACGATGCGCTTGTCGCCCTTCACGATGTCCGGGAGGAAGGCCTGCACCATGTGCGGCTCGCGATAGGCGGTGTTGAACACCTCGATCAGCGAGGAGAGGTTGGCGCCGTCGCGGCCGATCTTGAAGATCGCCTTGCCGCCATTGCCGTGCAGCGGCTTGACGACGATCTCGCCATGCTCGGCGAGGAACGCCTTGGCCTCGTCGACCGAGCGGGTGACGAGTGTCGGCGGCATGAACTGTGCGAAATCGAGCACCCACACCTTCTCAGGCGCATTGCGGACCTGCGCGGGGTCGTTCACCACCAGCGTGCGATCGGCGATGCGCTCGAGCAGGTGCGTGGCGGTGATGTAGCCGAGGTCGAAGGGCGGGTCCTGGCGCATCAGCACGACGTCGGCCTCGTCACCGAGATCGAGCTTGACGGGCTCGCCGAAGGCGAAGTGATCGCCGTCCACGCGTTGCACCGTCACCGGATGCGCCTTGGTCCACACGCGGCCGGCGCTGTAGTTCAGGTCCTCCGGGGCATAATGGAACAGCCGGTGGCCGCGCGCCTGCGCCGAGAGCATCAGCGCGAAGGTCGAATCGCCCGCGATGTTGATCGAATCGAGCGGGTCCATCTGCACGGCGACGGTAAGCATGCGGCCTCCTTGGGTGTCTTGCCGGGCCAACTCACCCGATCCAGGCGTTCTCGATATGGCGAGGGAGCGTGCGCGGGGCAATGAGGATCACGTCGACGCGGATATCGTCGCCCGGCCCGGCATAGCGCGGCATCAGCAGTTCCGCGGCGGCGGCGACGCGGGCGAGGCGGCGCGCGTCGATCGCATAATCGAGTTCGGCGGCGGACTTGCGCGTCTTCACCTCGACGAACGCGACGAGGCTGCCGCGCCGCGCGACGATATCGACTTCCCCTGCAGGCGTGCGCACGCGCTGATCGAGGATGCGCCAGCCGCGCAACCACAGCCACCAGGCGGCGCGACGCTCGCCGTCGCGGCCCCGGGCTTCGGCGGCCTGGCGCTTGGGGTTTTTCATCTGCGTGAATGGCCTGCCACGCCAACCATTGTCCTTCCCGCGAAGGCGGGAATCCATTCGCCTGTGCGCTTGGGGAAAGAACCGCGGCACCGGCGCCGATGGATCCCCGCCTTCGCGGGGATCACGAAGGTAAGGGGCGGGCGGTCCCTCACCCCTTCAATTCCATCGCGCGGGCGTAGAGCGCCTTGCGGTCCAGCCCCAGCTTCTTTGCGACTTCGCCCGCCGCCTTGGACGCGGGGAGGCGGGTGAGCGCCTCCACCAGCGCCGCCTCGCCGTCTTCGAGGGTTGCCGGCGGCGCCTCGCCCGGCGGGCCGACGATGATCACGATCTCCCCCTTGGGCGGTGCCTCGGCATAGCGTGCCGCGAGGGTCGAGAGCGTGCCGGTCACGCACTCCTCGAACTTCTTGGTGATCTCGCGCGCGACGCCCGCCTCGCGGTCGCCCAGCCCTTCGGCCAGCGCGGACAGGCAGGCGGCGAGACGCGGACCCGATTCGTAGAGCACCAAGGTCGCCTTGATCGCCGCCACCTCGGCGATAGCCTCCGCCCGCGCATGCGCCTTGCTGGGCAGGAAGCCGAGAAAGAAGAAGCGGTCCGTCGGCAGTCCGGCCAGCGTCAGCGCGGCGATGGCGGCGCAGGGGCCGGGGATCGTCACCACCGCATGGCCGGCGGCGCGGGCGTCGCGCACCAGCTTGTAGCCGGGGTCCGAGATCAGCGGCGTGCCCGCGTCCGAGACCAGCGCCACCGCCTCGCTGCCCATCCGCGCGATCAGGCCCGGGCGCACGGCGTCGGCATTATGGTCGTGATAGGGCTGCATCGGCCGCTTCACGCCGATGTGGCGGAGCAGGCCGGCGGTCACCCGGCTGTCTTCCACTGCAACCACATCGGCTTGAGAGAGTATCATGCTGGCGCGCGGCGACAGGTCACCGAGATTGCCGATCGGAGTGGCGACGATATAGAGGCCGGGCGCAAGTGCAGGTTCCATCGGGGAGAGTCATGGCAGAGGGCAGCGGCAGATCGCAACCGGGACGCGTCGCGTTCCTCCGTTTGGCCGCGTTCGGTCTCACCCTGCTGGCCGGTGCCTGCGTGGCGCCGCGGGGCGGACCGCCGCCGGCACCCCCCGCGCCGATCGAGCGCCCGGCCGAGAAGCCGAGCACGCCGATCACGCAAGGCCTGCCGCAGGACCTCGCGCGCCACCGCGTCGCGCTACTGGTGCCGCTCAGCGGGCCCAATGCCGGCGTCGGCCGCTCGCTGCAGAACGCCACCCAGCTGGCGATCCTCGATACGAACACCGATGCCATCCGCATCACCAGCTATGACACGGCCGGCCCCGGCGGGGCGCTTGCCGCGGCCGACCGCGCCATCGCCGAAGGCAACAAGCTGATCCTCGGCCCCCTCCTTGCCGACGACGCCCGCGCGGTGGCGCCCGCCGCCCGCAAGGCGCGGGTGCCGGTGCTCAGCTTTTCCAACGATGCCAGTGCCGCGGGCGGCGGCGTCTATCTGCTCGGCTATTCCCCGGCACAGTCGATCGAGCGCGTGGTCGGCTATGCCAAGGGTAACGGCATCACCCAGTTTGCCGGGCTGATCCCTTCGGGCGTCTATGGCCAGCGCACCTCCACCGCGTTTCTCCGCGCCGTCGAGAGCGCCGGGGGCAAGGTGCTGGCGATGCACAATTACGATTCGCGGCCGGGTTCGATGAACAGCGCGATCGCCAAGCTTTCGGGCGTGCCCTACCAGGCGGTCCTGATCGCGGGCAGCGCCGGATCGGCGACGCTCGCGGTTCCTGCGCTGCGCCGCTCGGCGTCGGGGAAGTCGGCGCGCGTGCTGGGTACCGAGCTGTGGAACACCGATTCGGCGATCGCCACGCGGCCGGTGCTCAACGGCGCATGGTTCGCCAGCGTGCCGGACGGCGTGTACCGCCAATATGCAGTGAAGTATCGCAGCCGGTTCGGTGCGGCGCCCTATCGCCTGTCGGCGCTCGGCTATGACGCGGTGCTGCTGACCGTGCGGATCGCGCGCGAGTGGAAGACCAACAGCGATTTTCCGGCATCGATGCTGGTCGATCACGATTTCGGCGGCGTCGACGGTGCCTTCCGCTTCGGCCGCGACGGGATCGCCGCGCGCGCGCTGGAGGTGCAGGAGGTGCGCGACGGGGCGATCGTCACGGTTTCGGCAGCGCCCGCCAGCGCGCAGTAAAAAAGGATCCACGTCCCTGGATCCGTCCTTCCGGCGACCGCCGGGAGGACGGATGCGCGGTTCAGGCGACGATTTCGCGCAGGATCGCTTCGAGCACCGGCATGCCTGCCTCGGTGATCCGCAGACGGCTTCCCGCGCGCTCTGCCAGCCCGTGCTGGACGATGCGGTCGAGCGCACGTGGGTCGATCGGCGGCGCGCCGTCGGCCAGCAGGGCGATGCGGTCGAGATCGACACCCTCGCCGATCCGCAGCCCCATCAGCAGCGCCTCGATCGCGCGATCGGCGGGATCGAGCCGGTCCTCGCGCTCCATGCCGTGACCGTTGCGGTCGAGCGCGGCCAGCCAGTTCTCGGGCTTCTTGTGCCGCAGCGTCGCCAGCCCCCCGCGCCGGCCATGCGCGCCCGGGCCGATGCCCGCATAGTCGCGGTAGCGCCAATAGGTGAGGTTGTGGCGGCTCTCGGCACCGGGCCGGGCATGGTTGGAAATCTCGTAGGCGGGCAGCCCCGCCGCCGCGGTGATCGCGCGGGTCGCCTCGAACAGGTCCGCACCCAGATCGGCATCGGGGATGGTCAGCTCGCCCTTCGCGGCCAGCGTCGCGAAGCGCGTGCCCGGCTCGATGGTGAGCTGGTAGAGCGAGAGATGCTCGGTGCCGAAGCCGATCGCGCGGCGCAGCTCGGCTTCCCAGGCCTCCAGCGACTGGCCGGGCCGGGCATAGATCAGATCGAAGCTGACGCGCCTGAACGCGGCCTGCGCGGTCGCCAGTGCCGCCAGCCCCTCGTCGACGCCGTGCGCGCGGCCCAGGAAGCGCAGCGCCGCGTCGTCCAGCGCCTGCAGCCCCAGCGACACGCGGTTCACGCCCGCGGCTGCGATATCGGCGAATCGCGCGGCTTCGACCGAGGAGGGGTTTGCCTCCAGCGTGATCTCGATGCCGTCGTCGAACGTCCAGGCCCTGGCGGCCGCATCGAGGATCGCGGCAACCGTTTCGGGCGGCATCAGCGACGGCGTGCCGCCCCCGAAGAAGATGGACCCCAGCCGCCGCTCCGGCAGCACCGAGGCCTCATGCGCCAGATCGGCCAGCAGCGCCTCGCGCCACCGCGCCTGGTCGACGCGCTCGCGAACATGGCTGTTGAAGTCGCAATAGGGGCATTTGGACACGCAGAACGGCCAATGCACATAGAGTGCGAGCGGGGCGGGATCAGCTGTCATGGGCAAAGGGTGGAGCGGGTAGCGGGAATCGAACCCGCGTATTCAGCTTGGAAGGCTGCTGCACTACCATTGTGCTATACCCGCCCGCTGGAGATGCGCCTGCCACAAGCAGGGGCGTGTGGTCAACCGCCTGTGCCGTCGGCGGTTCCGGGCGCCACCACCGGTTGCGGCCCCTGCGGCGTCACGTTCAGCTGCGAATCCCCGCCCAGCGCGCGGTACAGGTCGACGCGGTTGGTTGCCGCGGTCAGCTGTATCGTCACCAATTGCTGCTGCGCCGTATAGAGCGAGCGCTGCGAGACCAGGCTCTGCAGGAAGGTGTCGATCCCGCCGCGATACCGCGCCTCGCTGAGCCGGAAGGTGTCGGCGGCGGCGTCGGCCTGGAGCTGGGTGGCGCGCAGCTGGGCATCCAGCGTGCCGCGCGTCGCCAGCGCGTTGGCGACGTCGCGAAAGGCCGTCTGGATCGCGCGCTCGTAGCTCGCGACGGCAGCCTGTTGCTGTGCCTCGCTCAGCCGTACCGTCGCCCGGCCGGCGCCGCCGCGAAAGATCGAATAGCTGGCGGTGCCGCCCGCCTGCCAGTTGAATGCATCGCCGTCGAACAGGCTGGACAGCGCCGAGCTGGCGAACCCCAGCACGCTGGTGAGGCTGATGCGCGGGAACAGGGCCGCGCGCGCCGCGCCGATCTGGGCATTGGCGGCGCGCAGCTGATATTCGGCCTGCACCACGTCCGGCCGGCGCAGCAAGATGCTCGAATCGATCCCGGCGGGCACGGCGGCGATGGTCGGGCCGGCTTCCTCGATCGAGGCGGGGAGCAGGGCGGGGTCGATCTCCGATCCGGCGAGCAGGCGCAGCGCGTTGACGTCCTGCGCGAGCAGCGTGGTCTGGCGCGCGATGCTGTTCTGCGCGGTGGCGAGCGTCTGCTCGGCCTGGCGCAGATCGGTGCGCGGGGCGATGCCGCCGTCGAGCCGCGCACGGGTGAGCCGCACCGTGTCCTCGGCGCTCCTGGCGGTCTGCTGCGCCACGGCGAGCAGGCTCGCGTCCGAGGCGTAGGTGAGCCAGGCCGTCGCGATGTCGCCAACCAGCGTCAGCCGCGTCGCGCGCGCACCGGCCTCGGTGGCGAAATAGGTGTTCTGCTGCTGCCGGGTGAGCGAGGCGAGCCGGCCGAACAGGTCCAGCTCGAAGCCGGTGATGCCGGCCTGCGTCGTGTAGTTGGTGCGCAGCCCGGTGCCGTTGCCGGCGCTGGTGCCCGTGCCGCCCGTGCCCGTGCCGCCCGTGGTCGTGCCGGTCCCCGTGCCATTGGTGGTCGCCGTGCCGCGACGCTCGGTGATGCCGGCGCTGGCATCGACCTGGGGGAACTGCGCGCCGCGCTGGACCTGATATTGCGCGCGTGCCGCCGCGATGTTCGCTGCCGCCACCCGCAGATCGCGATTGTTGGCCAGTGCCTGCTCGATCAGCCTCTGCAGGCGCGCATCGCGGAACACGTCGCGCCAGTTGAGCGCGGGCAGCGTCGCCTCGTTCTCGCGCAGATAGGAGTCGCCCACCGGCCAGCTCGTCGGCACGGGCGCTGCGGGGCGCACGTCCTTGGGCGCCATCGAGCAGCCGGCGAGCGCGGCGGTGGAGAGCAGGGTCAGCGCGCGCTTCATGCCTGGGGCTCCGGGGTATTGCGGCGATGGCGATTGCGCAGCGCGGCCAGGCCGTCGCGCACGCCGCGGCGGACGAGCACGAAGAACAGCGGGATGTAGAAAATGGCGAGGATCGTCGCGGTCAGCATGCCGCCGATCACCGAGGTGCCGATCGCGACGCGGCTGTTGGCGCCCGCGCCGGTGGAGATCGCCAGCGGCAGCACGCCGAAGATGAAGGCGAGGCTGGTCATCAGGATCGGGCGGAGACGGATGCGGGCCGCATCCAGCGCCGCTTCGATCACGCGCTTGCCCTGCTTCTCCGCCTGCTCGGCGAACTCGATCATCAGGATCGCGTTCTTGGCGGCGAGGCCCATCGTCGTGAGCAGGCCGATCTGCAGATAGACGTCGTTCTGCAGCCCGCGCAGCGTCACCGCGAAGATCGCTCCGACCAGGCCGAGCGGGATGACCAGCAGCACCGCGATCGGAATCGACCAGCTCTCGTACAGCGCGGCCAGGCACAGGAACACGACGAGCAGCGACACGCCGTAGAGCAGGGGCGCCTGACCCGAGGAGAGCCGCTCCTGATAGGAGAGCCCTGCCCAGGCGACGCTGGTGCCGGGGATCTGCGCGGCAAGCTCGGCGATCCGCCGCATCGCCTCGCCCGAACTCTTGCCGGGGGCCGCCTGGCCGCTGAACTCGAACGACTGCACGCCGTTGAACCGCGCCATCGAGGTCGGCGCGGTCGCCCAGCTGGTCGAGGCGAAGGAGGTGAAGGGCGCCATCTGGCCGTTGGTGCTGCGGACGAACCACTGGGCGAGGTCGCTCGGTTCCGAGCGATAGGGCGCATCGCCCTGCACATAGACGCGCTTCACGCGGCCGCGATCGATGAAGTCGTTGACGTAGCGGCCGCCCCAGGCGGTCGACAGCGTCGCGTTCACGTCCGACTGGCTGAGCCCCAGGGTCGCCAGCTTCTGCTGGTCGAGATCGACCTTCAGCGTGGCGACGTCGGGCAGATCGGTGAGGCGCACCGCGGTCAGCTCCGGATCGGCCGCGGCAGCGGCCAGCAGCTTGTCGCGCGCCGCCAGGAACTGCTCGCGCGGCATGCCGCTGGAATTGAGCAGTTCCATGGTGAACCCGGTCGACTGGCCGAGGCCGCGGATCGCCGGGGGCACCAGCGCAAAGACCTGCGCGTCGCGGAAATTGCGGAACGCGCCCGATGCGCGGGTGACGATGCCGTCGGCGCTGTTTTCCTGGCCCTTGCGATCCGACCAGTCGGCGAAGTTGAGGAAGCCCTGGCCGGTATTCTGGCCAGCCGGCCCGCCCCCGCCGCCACCGCCGGCCACCGAGAACATCACCGAGACGTTCTTGGCTTCCTTGGTGAGGAAATACTTCTCCACCGCCAGCTGCACCTCGCGGGTGCGCGACATGGTGGCGCCGGCGGGCAGGCGGATCTGCAGCGAGGCCGCGCCCTGGTCCTCGGTCGGCAGGAAGCCGGTGGGCAGGCGCACGAACATCAGCACCAGCAGTGCGCAGACCGCCAGGTAGAGCAGCAGGAAGATCCACTTGCGATCGACCACCGCCTGCACGCCGCGGACATAGCGATCGACGCCGCGCTCGAAGCCGGTGTTGAACTTGGTCTTCGCCGTGTTCAGCCCGCGCCCGACCCAGGGGAAGCGGCGTCCCATCCAGGTCTCTTCGACGTTCTTTTCCTGGCTCTTCTGCTTGAGCAAGGTGGCGGTGAGCGCGGGGCTCAGCACCAGCGCGACGAACACCGACAGCACCATCGCCGAGACGATCGTCACCGAGAACTGGCGATAGATCACGCCGGTCGATCCGCCGAAGAACGCCATCGGCAGGAACACCGCCGAGAGCACGAGCGCGATCGCGACCAGGGCCACCTGGATCTCGTCCATCGAGCGGATCGTCGCCTCGCGCGGCGTCATGTCCGGGTTCTCTTCCATCAACCGCTCGACATTCTCGACGACGACGATCGCGTCGTCGACGAGCAGGCCGATGGCCAGGACGAGGCCGAACAGCGTGAGCGTGTTGATCGAGAAGCCCAGCGTGTAGAACACGCCGAAGGTGCCGAGCAGCACCACCGGCACCGCGATCGCGGGGATCAGGGTCGCGCGCCAGCTCTGCAGGAACACGAACATCACGATGACGACCAGCACGATCGCCTCGAGCAGCGTCTTCACCACCTCTTCGATCGAGAGCTTGATGAAGCCGGTGGTGTCGTTGGCATAGGCGTATTTGAAGCCCGGCGGGAACCCCTTGGAGGCGGCCTCCACCTGCTGCTTCACCAGATCGGCGGTCTTGAGCGCATCGGCGCCCGGCGACAGCGAGATGGCGAGGCCGGCGCCCGGATGCCCGTTGATCCGGCTGGAGGAATTATAGTTGTCCGAGCCCAGCTCGACGCGCGCCACGTCGCGCAGCTTCACCGCCGCGCCGGAGGCATCGGTCTTCACGATGATGTTGGCGAACTGCTCGGGCGTCTGCAGGCGGGACTGCGAGGTCACCGTCGCGTTGAGCATCTGCTCCTGCGGCATCGGCTGGCCGCCAAGCTCGCCCGCGGCGATTTCGGTGTTCTGGTTTTGAATCGCGGTGATGATGTCGCCCGGGATCAGCCCGTAGCTGGAAAGCCGCGCCGGATTGAGCCAGATCCGCATCGCATAGGGCGCGCCGAACACGTTGGTGTCGCCCACGCCTTCGATGCGCGACAGCGGATCCTGGAGGTTCGAGGCGAGCCAGTCCGAGACGTCGAGATTGGTCTTCTTGTCGGTCGAATCATAGACGCCGACGATCATCAGGAAATCGGGGTTGGACTTGGTGACGGTCAGGCCCTGCTGCTGCACCTGACTGGGCAGGCGGGACAGCGCCTGCTGCACCTTGTTCTGCACCTGCACCTGGGCGATGTCCGGGTTGGTGCCCTTCTCGAAGGTGGCGGAGATCGTCACCTGTCCGCGCGAGGTGGACGAACTGCTGAAATAGAGCAGTCCGTCGATGCCGCTCAGCTGCTGCTCGAGCACCTGGGTGACGCTGTTCTGCACCGTCTCGGCCGAGGCGCCCGGATAGGTGGCGCGGATATTGACCTGCGGCGGGGCGATGTCCGGATATTGCGCGATGGGCAGCGAGAAGATCGCGCCCAGGCCCATCAGCATCACGATGATGGCGAGCACCCAGGCGAAGATCGGCCGGTCGATGAAGATGCGCGACATGGGACCTCAGCCCGCCTTGGCCTGGCTGCCGCCCTTGGTCTGGGCGCCGCCTTGCCCCTGGCCCTTTTTGGGCGGTTCGATCTTCTGCGGCGCGTTGGCGGGCACCGGCTTGATGTCGATGTCCGGCTTGAGGTTCGCCGTGCCCTGCACGATCACCTTGTCGCCGGGGGCGAGCCCCTGCGTGACCACCCAGTTCTGGCCGATCGTGCGATCGGCGACCACGGTGCGGGCCTCGGCCTTGTTGCCCGCGCCCACCACATAGACGGTGGCATTGCCCTTGGGATCGCGGGACACACCGGCCTGCGGCACCAGATAGGCCTGGGTGTCGATCGCCTGTGCGAACATCGCCCGGACGAACATGCCCGGCAGCAGCACGCCCTGCGGATTGGGGAAGCGCGCGCGCAAGGTGACGGTACCGGTGCTGGCGTTGACCACCACTTCGGCGAATTCCACCGCGCCGGCGAGATCATAGTCGCTGCCGTCCTCCAGCTTCAGCCGGACCGCCGCGCTCGCCGGCGTCACCCCGTTCTGGGCGAGCGCCTTGCGCAGCGCCAGCATGTCGGCGCTCGACTGCTGGATATCCACGAAGATCGGATCGAGCCGCTGGATCGTGGCGAGCGGATCGGTCTGGTTGGTGGTCACCAGCGCGCCTTCGGTGAAGAGGCTGCGGCCGATGCGGCCGCTGATCGGCGCGGGCACCCGGGTGAAGCGCAGGTTGATCTGCGCGGTCTGCAGCGCCGCGCGCTGCTGCGCTACCTGCGCGGCAGCCTGGCGCGCGGCGGCAAGCGCGTCGGTATAATCCTGCTGGCTCACCGCCTGCATCGCGGCGAGCGGCTTGTAGCGATCGGCCTTGATGCGCGCAGCCTCGAGATTGGCCTGCGCGTTCTGCAGATTGGCCTGGGCCTGCGCGACGGCGGCCTGATAGAGGCTGGGGTCGATCTGGTACAGCGTCTGCCCCTGGCGGACGATCGCGCCCTCGGTGAAGAAGCGGCGCTGGATGATGCCGGCCACCTGCGGCCGCACCTCCGAAGACTGATAGGCGGTGACGCGGCCGGCAAGCTCGGTCGTCATCGGTACGCTGCTCGGCTGCACCACCACATAGCCGACCTGGGGCGGCCCGGCGGCACCCTTGCGCCCGCCCTGCTTGCTGCCGCTGTCGCCAGCGCTGCACGAGGCGAGGAGCAGGGCCGATGCAAAGACGATCAGGCCCGAACGGCGATAGCTGGTCGGTGCGTTCAAATTTCGGAACCCGCTTTGGGGGCGGCCCAGAGGATACCGGGCTGCCGGTCACTGCCAAACGCGGCCTTAGATGCCACGTTTCCGCAGTGCCACAAAAGAGTTGTCGCAAAATATGTCGAAAGGGGCGGCCGCCGATTCCCGACCGCCCCCTTCCGCCGAGTCAGAAGGCGAAGGACTCACCGATCGCGCGTTCGCCGACCAGGAAGGCATCGGCCACCAGCTGGAGCGGGCGGACGTCGACATCGCTCTCGCCCGCGCCCACCAGCTCGGCGAAGCGGGCGTAGAGCCGGGCATATTCGCGGTCGGGCGCCTTCTGTTCGTCCTCTCCCGGCAGCTGGAGGATACTGCCGCCCATGCCGAGGCGCAGCGTGCCGGCATCGGTGTCGACCTCGATGTCCCAGGTCTGCGGACCGGTCTGCAGGAAATCGAAGTCGACGGTCACCGCCGCGCCGCCGCTGCGCATGTGCATCTTGGCACGGAGCGGGGAGGCGCGACCTTCCGGCACCTCCATCCATGCCTGGTCGAGCAGCAGCGCGTCCGGGAGGATTTCGGTCGCGATCGACAGCGCGTTGATGCCGGGATCGAACACGCCGAACCCGCCCGCCGCCAGGATCCACTCCTGCCCCGGATGCCAGCGGCGGATGTCCTCACGCCAGGTGATGCGCGCGGCGCTGATCGTTTTGCCGTGCAGCCAGGCCTTTGCCGGCGCGACGCCCGCCGCCTCGCGCGAATGCCAGGTGGTGAACAGCGTCACGCCCTTCTCGCGCGCGCGCTTCTCAAGGTCGAAGATCTCGGTCAGCGTCGCGGTCGGGGGCTTTTCGAGCATGACGTGGAGGCCGGCCTCGATCGCGATGCGCGCCTGATCGTACCGGCCGTCGGGCGGGGTGCAGAGCGAAACGGCGGTAAGATCGTGACCGCCGGCGATCAGTGCCTCGATGTCCTTGTGCGCCGGCACCCCGTCGACCTGCGCGTGGCGGCTGGCGGTGGCGACCAGATCGAAACGGTCATCCCCTGCCAGCGCCGGCAGATGCTGATCGCGCGCAATCTTGCCGATCCCGACGAGTCCCAGACGTATCCGCTCCGACATTATCCACCGTCCTTTTGTAAGATATATATGCTTCCTATTGGCGCGCGCCGCGGTTATCAAGCCGCGGTACAAATGCCCAATTTGCCCCGTAGCGGAGGAATCATGACGGAAGAAGCTGGAACTCGTCGCGCGCCGCTGCGCTCCAGGGCCTGGTTCGACGACCCGAATAACCCTGACATGACGGCGCTCTATGTCGAGCGCTATCTGAACTTCGGGCTCAGCCTGGAAGAGCTGCAATCGGGCAAGCCGATCATCGGCATCGCCCAGACCGGCAGCGACCTTTCTCCGTGTAATCGCCACCATCTCGAACTCGCCAAGCGGGTGCGCGAGGGGATTCGCGACGCCGGCGGCATCGCCATCGAGTTTCCGACCCATCCGATCCAGGAAACCGGCAAGCGCCCCACCGCCGGGCTGGACCGCAACCTCGCCTATCTCAGCCTGGTCGAGACGCTGTACGGCTATCCGATCGACGGCGTGGTGCTGACGATCGGCTGCGACAAGACGACCCCGGCCTGCCTGATGGCGGCGGCCACCGTGAACATCCCCGCGATCGCGCTGTCGGTCGGCCCGATGCTCAACGGCTGGTTCAAGGGCGAGCGCACCGGCTCGGGCACCATCGTGTGGAAGGCGCGCGAGATGCTCGCGGCGGGCGAGATCGACTATAAGGGCTTCATCCAGCTCGTCGCCTCGTCCGCGCCGTCGACCGGCTGGTGCAACACCATGGGCACCGCGACGACGATGAACTCGATGGCCGAGGCGCTCGGCATGTCGCTGCCGGGCTCCGCGGCGATCCCCGCGCCGTATCGCGACCGCGCCGAATGCGCCTATCGCACCGGTCTCCAGATCGTCGAGATGACGCTCGCCGATCGCAAGCCCAGCGACGTGCTGACCCGCGAGGCGTTCCTCAACGCGATCCGCGTCAATTCGGCGATCGGCGGCTCGACCAACGCGCCGATCCACCTCAATGCGATCGCACGCCATATCGGCGTCGAGCTCAGCCTTGAGGACTGGGAATCCTACGGCGCCGACGTGCCGCTGATCGTCAACCTCCAGCCGGCGGGCAAATATCTCGGCGAGGATTTCTACCGCGCCGGCGGCGTGCCCGCGGTGATGGGCGAGCTCTATCGCGCCGGGCTGCTCCACAACGACGCGCTGACCGTCAACGGCCGCACCATCGGCGAGAATATCGGCACCGCCGAGATCGAGGATGACGATGTGATCCGTCCGCTCGCCGCGCCGCTCCGGCCGGCGGCGGGGCTGACCGTGCTGTCGGGCAACCTGTTCGACAATGCGGTGATGAAGCTCAGCGTGATCTCGGACGAGTTCCGCGCGCGCTACCTCTCCAACCCGGACGACCTCGGCGCGTTCGAAGGCACGGCGTTCGTGTTCGACGGGCCGGAGGATTATCACCACCGCATCGACGATCCCGCGCTCGGCATCGACGAGAACAGCATCCTGATCATGCGCGGCGCGGGGCCGGTCGGCTATCCGGGCGGCGCCGAGGTGGTCAACATGCGTCCGCCGGTGGCGTTGATCCAGGCGGGCGTGCATGCGCTGCCGTGCCTGGGCGACGGCCGCCAGTCGGGCACCAGCGGCAGCCCCTCGATCCTCAACGCGGCACCCGAAGCGGCGGTGGGCGGCGGGCTTGCGCTGGTCCGCACCGGCGACCGCATCCGCATCGACCTCAACACGCGCAGCGCCAACATGCTGGTCAGCGACGAGGAACTGGCGCAGCGCCGCGCCGACCTCGGCATCGACTATGTGCCCGAATCGCAGACGCCGTGGCAGGAAATCCATCGCGGGCTGGTCGGCCAGTTCGACGGCGGCGCGGTGTTCGAGAATGCGGTGAAGTATCAGCGCATCGCCCAGACCAAGGGCCTGCCGCGCGACAGCCACTAGGCGCTCGCGGCGACCATCCACCTTCGTCATTCCGGCGAAAGCCGGAATCCAGTGGCTGCTCCGCCGAGGCGCTTGCC
This sequence comes from Sphingomonas sp. R1, assembly GCF_025960285.1. Taxonomy (GTDB): domain Bacteria; phylum Pseudomonadota; class Alphaproteobacteria; order Sphingomonadales; family Sphingomonadaceae; genus Sphingomonas. The sequence goes on from NZ_CP110111.1 coordinate 2,908,121, forward strand.
GAACCCGACTGGCGAATGGATCCCGGCTTCCGCCGGGGTGACGATTTTAGGGGCAGGTGTGCCCCATCAGCCGCGACGGGCGGTGGGCCGGCTGCCGAGCTGGTCGAGCGCATCGGCATTGTCGCGCCCCCAGGCATAGAGCAGTTCGACCGGCTCGACGAAGCGGTCGCCCAGCGGTGTCAGCCGGTATTCCACCGCCGGCGGCACCGCGTGCTGCACGATCCGGTCGATGAGGCCGATCTCCTCCATGTCGCGCAGCGTCTGGGTCAGCATCTTCTTCGAGATGCCGGGCAGGCTGCGCAGCAGCACGCCGCTGCGTGCCGCGCCGCCATGCCGGGCGTGGAGCGTGTGCAGCACCATGCTCGTCCATTTGGTGGCGAACAGCGCCAGCACGCGCCGCGGCGCGCAATCCTCGCGCCATTCCGAATCCGCCGTTCCTGGTCGCATGCGTGGGTACCTTCTGGTGCCTAGGTTCCGATTTGGTGCCGTCTAGAAGCCGCCCGCGCCGCTGCCTAGCTCGCGGACCAACGCTTTATGGAGGCAGAAATGGCCAAGACGGCTTTGGTGGTAGGTGCGAGCGGCATCGTCGGAAGTGCTACGGCGGCGCTGCTGGTGGCCGAAGGGTGGACGGTGCACGGGCTGGCGCGCCGTCCGGTGGACCAGCCGGGCGTGTCGCCGATCGCTGCCGACCTGACCGATGCGGCGGCGACGGCGCAGGCGCTGGCGGGCGTGAACCCCGACGCGGTGTTCATCACCACCTGGCTGCGGCAGGACAGCGAGGCGGAGAATATCCGCGTGAATTCCGCCATGGTGCGCAATCTGCTCGACGGGCTTCCCAAGCCGACGGCCCCCCGCCATGTCGCGCTGGTCACCGGGCTCAAGCACTATCTCGGGCCGTTCGAGGCGTACGGGAAGGGCAGCCTGCCGCAGACGCCGTTCCGCGAAGAGCAGGGGCGGCTCGACGTCGACAATTTCTACTATGCGCAGGAGGACGAGGTGTTCGCCGCGGCAGACCGCGACGGCTTCACCTGGAGCGTGCACCGCCCGCACACGGTGATCGGCAAGGCGGTCGGCAATGCGATGAACATGGGCACGACGCTCGCCGTCTATGCCACGCTGTGCCGCGAGACCGGCCGCCCCTTCCGCTTTCCGGGCTCGCCCGCCCAGTGGAGCGGGCTCACCGACATGACCGATGCGGGGCAACTCGCCCGCCACCTGCTCTGGGCAGCGAAGACGCCGGCGGCCGCCAACGAGGCGTTCAACGTCGTCAATGGCGACGTCTTCCGCTGGCAATGGATGTGGGAACGGATCGCGGGCTGGTTCGGGCTGGAGGCGGCGCCGTTCGACGGCACGATGCTTCCGCTCGAGGTGCAGATGGCGGAGGATGCGCCGCTCTGGCAGCGCATCGCCGAACGCGAGGGGCTGGCCGAACCGACTCTCGCGCGGCTTGCCTCGCCCTGGCACACCGATGCCGATCTCGGCCGGCCGATCGAGGTGGTGACCGACATGTCGAAGAGCCGGCGCCTGGGCTTCACCGCCTATCAGCCGACCGACGACGCCTTCTTCGCGCTGTTCGGGCGTCTGCGCGCGGACCGGTTGATCCCGTAAGGCGCGGGCGTATGTGTGTTGCGTGAATAATACGGCCTCGATAGGGTAGCGCATTGCTTTGCTTGTCGAGGTCGTTTCGCATGCTGGTTCGCTTGATATTGTTGGCGGGTGCCGCCTTATTCGCTGCCGGATCCGCGTCGGCGCAAGGCTATCGCCCGGCCTTCCATCCCGAGACGCTGAAGGGGCCGCCCGCCGGCGCGCCGAACCAAGTGCTGGTGCTGGGCACCGCGCATCTGTCCGATCTGCCCAAGACGCTCGACCTGACGCTGCTGTCCCCGCTGCTCGACCGGCTGGCGGCATGGCAGCCGACGGCGATCGCCACCGAGAATCTCTCGGGCCTGCAATGTGACGCGCTGCGCCGCTATCCGGCGCGCTATGCCGAGACGGTGAAGATCTACTGCTTCGATCCGGCCGAGGCGGCGAAGGCGACGGGGCTGGACGTGCCCGCCGCCAACGCCGCGGTGGAGCGGGCGCTTGCCGCCTGGCCCGCCGCGCCCACTCCCGCCCAGCGCCGCCATCTCGCCGCCCTGTTCCTCGCCGCCGGTGAGCCCGGCTCGGCGCTCGTCCAGTGGCTGCGCCTTGCGACGGACCAGCGGATCGCCGCGGACGGGCTGAGCGATACGCTGATGGCGACGCTGGAGAAGCAGCGCACCCGCCGCAACGAAACCTCGCTGCTGGCCGCCGCGCTCGCCGCCCGGCTTGGGCTGGAGCGGCTCTGGAGCGTCGACGACCATAGCGCCGACACGCCCGATTCCGGGGACCCTGCCGAGGACAAGGCCGCAGCGGCCGCAATCCAGCGCGCCTGGGACAACCCTGCAACGCACCAGCGCGAGGCGGAGAACCAGCGCCTGCGGGCCGGGCTATCGCAGCCGGGCGGCGTGCTGGCGGCCTATCGGGCGATGAACGCGCCCGAGGCGCCGAACCTCGCCTATGAGTCCGACTTCGGCGCCACGCTGCGTGAGCCTTCGCCGCAAGGCTTTGGCCGCCAGTATCTCGGCTATTGGGAGACGCGGAACCTGCGCATGGTCGCCAACATGCGTGACGTGCTCGGCCGGCGGCCCGGCACGCGGATGCTCGCCATCGTCGGAGCCTCGCACAAGGGCTATTACGAGGCCTATCTCAACCAGATGCACGACGTGACGCTGGTCGACCCGCTGCCGCTGCTGCGCTGAGCACCGCCCGGATCAGGCCGCTTCCGCGCCGGAGGAGGTCTCGATCAGTTCCACCACGTCGCCGATCAGCGTCTGCATCGCGGTGCGCGCCGTGGCGGGGTCCTTGGCCGCGATCGCGTCGCGCACCGCGGCATGGTCGGCGACGCTGGCGGTGCGGCCCTTGATCCGGTTGGTGAAGCGGATCGAGGTGCGCAGCGCGGTCGCCACCATGTCGCGGAACTGCGCGTAAAAGGGATTGCCCGAGGCACGCAGCACCGCGACGTGAAAGGCGATGTCGGCATCCAGCGTGTCGTCCTGCCCGCGCTCCGCCGCTTCCATCCGAGCTAGGCCCGCCGAGATGTGGCGGAGGTCCGCCTCGGTGGCGAACTGCGCGGCCAGTGCCGCCGCCTCGGGCTCGATCGCGATGCGCAGCTGGCTGAACTGGCGGAGCAGCTCGACCGAGAATTGCCGCTCGAGCAGCCAGCGCAGCACGTCGGTATCGAACAGGTTCCAGGACGAGGCCGGCTGCACCACCGTGCCCTGGCGCGGGCGGGCGCTGAGCAGGCCCTTGGCGGTCAGCATCTTCACCGCCTCGCGCGTCACCGACCGGCTGACGGCATGCTGCTTGGCCAGTTCCGCCTCGGTGGGGAAGGGTTCCTTCTCGTAGCGCCCGGTGACGATCGCCCGGCCCAACGCATCGAGCATGCCATAGGTGAGGTTGCGGCCCAGCCCGGAGCGGACCTCGTCGGCGGGAAGGGGAAGGGTGGACATCCTCGTATTTGCTTTCCTGTTCTTGTTCATGCCATGCTGCGCGCAGCCGCATTGTTGCGCCATCGTACTCCAGGGGCGCTGCTGGACAACCCCGATAAATAAGATAAATGAACATCCAAACCCTGTCGTGGGGCAGGGTGGGACAAGACGCGCGGGCCATGCCGCCCGCGCCGGGGCCGGCAGGAGTGGGCATGAGTCTATCCAACATCGATCTGGTCGTGGTGATCGTCTACGCGATCGGCATCTTCGGCCTCGCGCAGTGGGTGAGCCGCGACAAGGCGGGCGCCACCAAGGATTCGAGCGACTATTTCCTCGCCTCCAAGAACCTGCCCTGGTGGGCGATCGGCGCCTCGCTGATCGCGGCCAACATCTCGGCCGAGCAGATCGTCGGCATGTCCGGATCGGGCTATGCGATCGGCCTGGCGATTGCCTCCTATGAGTGGATGGCGGCGCTTACCCTGCTGATCGTCGGCAAATTCTTCCTGCCGATCTTCCTGCGCAACGAAATCTACACGATGCCGCAGTTCCTGGAGCAGCGCTTCGGGCCGACGATCCGCACCGTGATGGCGGTGTTCTGGCTGATCCTGTACGTCTTCGTGAACCTCACCTCGATCATCTGGCTTGGCTCGATCGCGGTGACGCAGGTCGCCGGCGTCAACCAGGACGTGGCGCTGATCGGCCTGGGCGCCTTCGCGCTGCTCTATCAGCTGCGCGGCGGCCTCAAGGCGGTGGCGCTGACCGACATCGTCCAGGTCACCCTGCTGGTGCTGGGCGGCCTCGTCGTCGCGTACCTCACGCTGACCAAGATCGGTGGCGACAGCGGCGTGTTCGGCGGCTTCCAGGAACTGACGCGGCGCGTGCCCGATCATTTCGACATGATCCTCTCGCCCGACAATCCGCACTATAAGGACCTGCCGGGCATCGCGGTGCTGGTCGGGGGCATGTGGATCGCGAACCTCAGCTATTGGGGCTTCAACCAGTATATCATCCAGCGCGCGCTGGCGGCGAAGAGCCTGGCCGAGGCGCAGCGCGGCGTGGTGTTCGCGGGCTTCCTCAAGCTGCTGATGCCGGTCGTCATCGTGCTGCCGGGCATCGCCGCGGTGGTGCTGGCGCCCAACCTCGCCAAGCCCGACCAGGCCTATCCGACGATGATGGCGCTGCTGCCGACCGGGCTGCTCGGCCTCGTCTTCGCGGCGCTGATCGCGGCGATCATCGCGTCGACTGCCTCCAAGATCAATTCGATCGCGACGATCTTCACGCTCGACATCTATGCCAAGCTGAAGGGCGTGGAGCGCCGCGCCAACGACGGTGCCGACAAGGCCGGCTATGAAACGCATCTGGTACGGGTCGGCCGGATCGCGGCGGTGGTCTCCATCGTCATCGCGATGTTCACCGCGCGGCCGCTGCTCGGCAGCCTCGACCAGGCGTTCCAGTATATCCAGGAATTCTCCGGCTTCGTGACGCCGGGGATCACCGTCATCTTCCTGCTCGGCCTGTTCTGGCCGCGCGCGACCGAGGCCGGGGCGCTGGTCGGCGCAGTGGCGTCGGTGGTGCTCAGCTTCGTCTTCTGGTTCCCGGCGAAATGGGGTGGGATCGAGGCGCTGAACGCGGTGCCGTTCATCAACCGCATGGGCATCGTGTTTCTCGCCGCCCTGGCGCTGGCGGTGATCGTCTCGCTCGCCCGGCCCGCGGCCGGGGGCAGCAACCGTATCCGCATGGAAGGCGTGCGCTTCCACACGACCACCGGCTTCAACATCGCCGCGGTGGTGATCCTTCTGATCCTTATCGGGTTGTACGCGACATGGTGGTAAGCTTTTCCGGGTCCTTCCTCGCGGTCGACTGGGGCACGACCAACCGCCGTGTCTTCCTGGTGGAGAAGGGGGCGGTCACCCACACCGAGCGCGACGACAAGGGCGTCACCTCGGTCACCGATTTCGCCGCCGAGGCCGCCGGCATCCGCGCGCGGCATGGCGATCTGCCGCTGCTGATGGCGGGTATGGTCGGCGCCAATATCGGCTGGGCGCCGGCACCCTATGTCGCCGCGCCCGCCGGGCTTGCCGAACTGGCCGCGGGGCTGCTCTGGGTCGAAGACCGCAGCGCGATCGTGCCGGGCGTCTCGACGCTGGTCAGCGGCCGGCCCGACGTGATGCGCGGCGAGGAAGTCCAGCTGCTCGGCGCCGTGTACGCGGGACTGTCGCCCGCCGATGCGCTGCTCGTCCAGCCCGGCACCCATTGCAAATGGGTCGAGATGGTGGACGGCCGCATCGCCGACTTCACCACCGCGATGACCGGCGAGCTGTTCGCCACCCTGCGCAAGCACGGCCTGCTTGCCGCGCAGCTGGGCGGCGAGGTGCAGGTCGGCCCCGCCTTCCTCGCGGGCGTCGAGGAGGGGCGGCGGCGCGACCTCGCTGCGTCACTGTTCGGCATCCGCGCCGCCAAGATGCTGGGCGTGCGCGACGATGCCGACGCCGCCGCCTTCGCCAGCGGGCTGCTGATCGGCAGCGACGTCGCCGCGCGGCTGGCGCATGCCGGGCACGACACCGTCCATATCCTTGCCGACCCGATGCTGGGCGGCCTCTACGCCGCGGCGATTAGCGCCCATGGTCGCGAGGCGGTGATCGCCAGCAGCCACGACGCCTTCGTCGCCGGAATCCTCGCCCTTGCGGAGCAGATTGCATGAGCCACATTGCCGAATTCGACGCCGCCTTCGCCAAATGCCCGCTGATCGCGATCCTGCGCGGGGTGAAGCCCGACGAGGTCGAGGCGATCGGCGACGAGCTGGTCGCGGCCGGCTTCACCCTGATCGAAGTGCCGATGAACTCGCCCGAGCCGCTCGAGAGCGTGTCGCGCCTCGCCAGGCGCTTTGCCGGCCGCGCGGTGATCGGCGCGGGCACGGTGCTCAAGGTCGAGCAGGTGCAGCAGGTGGCGGACGCCGGCGGCACGATGATCATCTCGCCCAACGCCAATCTCGACGTGATCCGCGCCAGCGCGGCGGCGGGGCTGGTGTCGCTTCCCGGCATCATGACCCCGAGCGAGGCCTTTGCCGCGCTCGATGCCGGCGCGACCGCGCTCAAGCTGTTCCCCGCCGAAGCGGCGAGCCCGACGGTGCTCAAGGCGATGCGCGCGGTCCTGCCCAGGGAAACGCGCGTCCTGCCGGTCGGCGGCATCGCGCCGGACACCATGGGCCCGTGGCAGGCCGCCGGCGCACCCGGGTTCGGCCTGGGCTCGGCGCTCTACAAGGTCGGCCTGAGCGCGGCCGACGTCGGCGCCAACGCCCGGGCGTTCGTCGCGGCGCTGTAAGCCGTCCTCCATTGTTCCCCTCCCGCTTGCGGGAGGGGCTAGGGGAGGGACTGATGTGGAGGGGGCGGGAACACGCTGCTGCCATCCCCTCCCCGACCCCTCCCGCAAGCGGGAGGGGAGCGCAGGCGGTTCCCATTGGGCACATTGCCCCCCGCCCCAAACCGGCCTAATAGCCGCGCCCACATGGCACGTATCCAGACCCCCCAGCGCATCCGGGGCACCCAGGACATTTTCGGGGAAGACCAGCGGCGGTTCGCCGCGGTGCTCGAAACGTTCGATCGGGTGCGCAAGCTTTACTGCTTCCAGCGGCTCGAGATCCCGATCTTCGAGGCGACCGGCGTGTTCGCCCGCTCGATGGGCGAGACCTCGGACGTCGTCTCCAAGGAGATGTACACCTTCGAGGATCGCGGCGGCGATTCGATCACGCTGCGCCCGGAGTTCACCGCCGGCATCGCGCGGGCCTATATCAGCGAGGGCTGGCAGCAGTTCGCGCCGCTGAAGGTCGCGACGTCCGGCCCGGTGTTCCGCTACGAGCGCCCGCAAAAGGGCCGCTATCGCCAGTTCCACCAGATCGACGCCGAGATCCTCGGCGCGCCCGAGCCCGCCGCCGATGTCGAGCTGCTGGTGCTCGCCGACCAGCTGCTCAAGGACCTCGGCATCGCCGACGGCGTGACTCTGCAGCTCAACACGCTGGGCGATGCCGCGACGCGCGACGCCTGGCGCACCGCGCTGGTCGCGCATTTCGAGGCGCACAAGGGCGAGCTTTCCGAGGACAGCCTGGCGCGTCTGGAAAAGAATCCCTTGCGCATCCTCGATTCGAAGGACCCGCGCGACCGCCCGATTGCCGATAGCGCGCCGGATATCGACGCCTATCTGACCGACGAGGCCGCCGCCTTCTTCAAGGCGGTGACCGACGGGCTGGACGCGGCCGGTGTCGCCTGGACGCGCAATGCGCGGCTGGTGCGCGGGCTCGATTACTATCGCCACACCGCGTTCGAGTTCGTCACCGACCGGCTGGGCGCGCAGGGCACCGTGCTGGCCGGCGGCCGCTATGACGGGCTGATCGGCTCGCTCGGCGGCCCCGAGACGGCGGGCGTGGGCTGGGCGGCCGGCGTCGAGCGGCTGGCGATGCTGATCGAGGAGCCGAAAGCGGCGGCGATCCAGGTCTATGTCGTGGTCGAGGACGATCGCGTGCAGGCCGATGGCGTGCGCGCCGTCGCCGCGCTGCGCCGGGCGGGGCTCGCGGCCGAGCTGCTCGCCACCGGCTCGCCGCGCAAGCGGTTCGACAAGGCGGTGAAGAGCAATCCGGACGCGCTGCTGTCCCTGGGTGTTGCGGAGGGATCCACCTCAAAGCGGCTCAAGGTCAATGTCGGCGACGCCGCTGCGATCGAGGCCGTGCTCGGCAGCATTGCCTGGGGCGGCCCGACCGAATGACCCGCATCCCGCCGGACCGCATCGCGGCGATCGAGGCGCGGCGCGACGAGTTGCAGGCGCTGATGGCGTCGGGCGAGCTCGGCGGCGATCGCTTCGTCCAGGTCTCGAAGGAATATGCCGAGATCGAGCCGGTCGCGGTCGCGGCGGGCAATGTTCGCCGGCTGCGCGCCGAGGGCCAGTCGCTGCAGCAGATGACGCAGGATGCCGATGACGAGCTGCGCGCGATGGCGGTGGAGGAACTCCGCGCCAACGAAGGCACGCTCGCCGAGGCCGAACGCAAGCTGGCGCTGTCGCTGCTCCCCAAGGACGCGGCGGACGAGCGCCCGGCGCTGCTCGAAATCCGCGCCGGCGTGGGCGGCGACGAAGCCGCGCTGTTCGCCGGCGATTTGCTGCGCATGTACCAGCGCTACGCCGATCGGCTCGGCTGGCGGACCGAGCTGATCTCGGCCAGCAGCTCGGAAGCGGGCGGCTACAAGGAAGTCGTGGTCGGCATCACCGGCACCGGCGTGTTCGCCAAATTGAAGTTCGAGAGCGGCGTCCACCGCGTCCAGCGCGTTCCCGCCACCGAGGCGGGCGGGCGCATTCACACCTCCGCCGCTACCGTCGCGGTGCTGCCCGAGGCCGAAGAGGCGGACGTGCAGATCGACGACAAGGATCTGCGCATCGACATCTACCGCGCCTCCGGCCCCGGCGGTCAGGGCGTCAACACCACCGACAGCGCGGTGCGGATCACCCACTTGCCCACCGGCATCGTCGTGATCCAGCAGGACGAGCGCTCGCAGCACAAGAACAAGGCCAAGGCGATGAAGGTGCTCCGCACCCGCCTGTACGAGGCCGAGCGCGAGCGGCTGGCGGCAGAGCGCGTTGGCGCGCGGCGCTCGATGGTCGGCTCGGGCGATCGGTCGGAGCGGATCCGGACGTATAATTTCCCGCAGGGCCGGGTGACCGATCACCGCATCAACCTGACGCTGCACCGCCTGCCCGAAATCCTGGAAGGCGAGCTCGACGAACTGGTCGGCGCGCTGGTGGCGCAGGACGAGGCCGACCGGCTTGCGCAGCTGGACTCGTAAAACTCCTCCCCGGAACGGGGAGGGGGACCGCGCGGCGGAGCCGCGGGGTGGAGCGGCCGCGCCGCAGGCGCGGAACGCTCTCCACGCCCAGGAACCTCGCCGCTTGCGCGGCGGCCCCTCCACCATTCGCGTTGCGAATGGTCCCCCTCCCCGTGCCGGGGAGGAATTGGGGTGCACGCGGTGGTGAGCGTGCGCGCAGCCCTTGCCGACGCCACCCGCCAGCTTGAAGCCGTGTCCGACACCCCCCGCCTCGATGCGGAGCTGCTGATGGCGCACGCCCTCGGGACCACTCGCGACACCCTCCTGCTCGGCCGACTGGACGATCCCGCGCCCGAAGCCTTTGCTACCCTCGTCGCCCGTCGCCTGACGCACGAACCGATCGCCTATATCACCGGCACTCGCGCCTTCTGGACGATCGACCTCGCCGTCGGCCCCGGGGTGCTGATCCCGCGCCCCGACAGCGAGACGCTGATCGAGACCGCACTCGCCTGGTTCGGCACCCGCGCGCCCGCCCGGATCCTCGATCTCGGCACCGGCCCCGGCACGCTGCTGCTCGCCGCGCTCGCCGAATGGCCGGAGGCGGAGGGGCTGGGCATCGACGCCTCCGAAACCGCGCTCGGCTATGCCCGCCGCAATGCCGATGCGCTGGGTATGGCGAACCGGGCCGCGTTTCGCCGCGGCGACTGGACCGCGGGTCTGGATGGCCGCTTCGACCTGATCCTCGCCAACCCGCCCTATATCGGGACCGACGAGCCGCTGCCGCCGCAGGTTCTGGACCATGAGCCGGCGGAGGCGCTGTTCGCTGGCAGCGACGGGCTCGACGACTATCGGCGCATCCTTCCCGCGCTTCCCGGTCTGCTCGCGCCCGGCGGCGCGGCGGTGATCGAGATCGGCTGGACGCAAGCAGCGGCGGTTTCTTTGCTGGGACAGGAACAGGGCCTGGCCCCAAGCGTCTATAACGACATGGGTGGACGGCCGCGCGTGGTCCGGCTGACTTGAAACTACGCGCAAACGTCACATATTTCTGCTTGGAGAATGGTACGCCAGCGGCTAGAAGAACGCCGGGGCGAGGCACCTTCAACCAAGTTGTTGAGATAAAGGGCTGAGGCCCGACTCCATGGTCATGTGTGCCGCTGCAGTCCGGCGGCCGTGGCAAGCGGAAGGTTCTGGGTACGCCCGGAACCTGCCGCGAATGTAACCCTGCATCCGGAACCTCGATGAATCGACGGACGGCTTTGTAAAGACAGGACAACGAGACCTTGATGAACAATCGTCAGGCCGGCCGCCGTCGCGGTCGGGGCGGCCAGCAACAGCGGCAGGGCGGAGGCTCGAACAACCAGGGCAACGGCAGTCGGATCGATAACCGCGCCCGGGGTAACGCCGCCCAGTTGCTCGAGAAATACAAGAACCTTGCGCGCGACGCGCAGATGCAGGGGGATCGCGTCAACGCCGAATATTATCTGCAGTTTGCCGATCATTATTTCCGCGTATTGAACGAGAACCGCTCGCGCTTTGAAGAGCAGAACCAGCAGCGCCGCCAGCGCGAAGACTTTGACGGCGACGACGAAGAATTCGAAATGGAAGGCGATGCCGGCCGCGAGGACGAGGGCGAGGCGCCCCGCCAGCAGCAGCCGCGCCGCGAGCGCGAACCGCGCTTCGAGCGCGAGGCCCGCGAACCCCGTGGCGAGCGCGAACCGCGCGGCGAGCGTGAATCGCGTGCGGACCGCGAGCCCCGGGAGGGCCGCGAACCGCGCAGCTATCGCGAGGATCGCGCCGAGCGTCCGGAGCGCCGCGAGCGCAGCAACGGTGTCGCCAACGGCCAGGCCAATGGCCATGCGGTCGAGGCCGCGCCGGTCGAAGCCGCTGCCTCGGTAGAAGCAGCGGTGGCCGAGCCGGTCGAGGCGCCCCGTCGCCGCGGTCGTCCGCGTCGCGAGGTGCCGGTCGAGGTCGAGGCGAGCCACGGCATCGACGCCGCAATCCTGCCCCCCGCCATCGGTGCCGATCCCGCCCCGGCTGCGGACGCAGACGCGGAAGAGGCACCCAAGAAGCCCCGCCGCCGCCGCGTGACGAAGAGCGACGAGGCCGAGGCACCCGCCGCCTGAGGCCTCGGAAACCCGACCAGCAAAAGGCCCGCTTCCGAGGAGGAGGCGGGCCTTTTTCTTTGGCGCGGCGGGAAGGGTTGCAGATCGGCTGAACCGCGCGCACGCATTGCCCATGAGACGTGTCGCCTCCGCCTCGGTATCCATCGCCGCGCTGGCGCTTTCCGCCTGCAACCCGCCGACGGCGCAACCGCTGGCGATCTATCGGGACATGCAGCATCCGAACGACTGGGACGACGAACGCGTTGCGGACCGGGAAATCGCGATGCGCTACCCGGCGGTGGGCAAGATCCCGCCGTTCCTCCGCGTGGGCAATCGCCTCTACCTGCTGGTACAAGTCACGCAGCCACGCGCGCTGTCGACAGACGTGGTCTTCAGCGAGAAGATAAGCGCCGCGCGCGTTGCCGCCTTCAAAGTACAACATCCGGAACTCGCTCCGTTGCTCGTGCGGGCACTATCGAAGTCGGAACACCATCCTGAAATCCCTGGCCCAACCCGCTGAACCTGCTACCATCGCCCCAACAATCCGGTTTCGGGGGAGGATCGGCATGCGGCGTGCGGTGTGGCTCTTGGCGGCGGCATGTCCGCTTGCGGCGCAGGCGCAGCAGATCCCTGCGCCGGATCAGACCGCGCAGGGTGATCTCGCCATCACCATCTACCAGAACAACCAGGCGCTGGTGCAGGATGTGCGCACGCTCAGCCTCGCCGCCGGCCGGGTGCGGCAGGAGTTCGCAGACGTCTCCGCGCAGATCCGCCCGGCGACGGTCACGCTGTCGGGCCCCGGCATCGGCATCGTCGAGCAGAATTTCGATTACGACCTGCTCACCCCCTACAAGCTGATGGAGAAGGCGGTCGGCTCGGTCGTCACGCTCGTCCGCACCAATCCCGCCACCGGCGCCGAGACGCGCGAGCAGGCGCGGGTGCTCTCGGCCAATGGCGGCATCGTCCTCCAGATCGGCCCCCGCATCGAAGTGCTGCGCGACGACGGCCTGCCGGTGCGGGTGATCTTCGACAAGGTGCCCGAAAATCTGCGTGCGCGGCCGACCCTCTCGGTCACGCTGCAGGTGGCGAGCGGCGGCCGCGTGCCGGCGACGCTCAGCTATCTCACCCCCGGCCTCGGCTGGACCAGCGACTATGTGATGCTGTTCGACGAGGCGAAGAGCGTGATCGACCTGCAGGGCTGGATCACCCTCGCCAACAATACCGGCACCACCTATACCAACGCCGCCGTGACGCTGGTCGCCGGCGCGCCGAGCGGGGCTGCGGCGTTCGGCCGGCTCGCCGACACGACGGTGGAGACGCCGGGCACCGAAACCGGCGATCGCGAGCGGCTGGGGGACTATATCTTCTACCCGCTGGCCCAGCGCACCACGATCGCCAACGCCCAGCAGAAGCAGGTCAGCTTCCTCGACGTGAAGGGCACGCCGGCGCGCAAGACCTATGAATGGACCAATGGCTGGCTGGGCGCGGACAGCGATCCGCGCAGCGCCGCGACGGTCCTCAAATTCTCGACCGCGAAGAGCGGCGGCCTGGGCGACCAGCTGCCGAGCGGCACGATCCGCGTTTATATGCGCGACCGCAAGGGCGAGCCGCAGTTCATCGGCGAGAGCCGGGTGGAGGCTGCGCCGATGGGCTCGGCGATGTCGCTGCGCACCGGCGAAGCGTTCGACGTGAAGGGCGCGGCGGTGGTGGTCGAGCGCAAGAAGCTCTCCGCCAAGCGGTGGAAGACGACGATGCGCTATGATTTCACCAACGCCCGCGCCGATGCGGTGACGGTGGATCTCGCCCAGACCGGCCTGTGGGGCGATGTCCGCGTGCTCGAGCAGAGTCTCACCGGCGAGCGCATCTCGGCCGATCGGATGGAGTGGAAGGTGGCGGTGCCCGCCAATGGCAAGGCATCGGTGACCGTGGTGTTCGACAGCCGCTATTGATCCGATGCTCGGCCGCGTCGCCCTTGGCCTTTTCGCCCTGCTCGCCGCCGCACCGGCGGGGGCGCAGGCGCTGGTGCTGTCGGAAAAGCCCGATGCGGTGGCGGTGACGCTCTATCGCGGCACCGGGGCGGAGGTCCGCCAAGGCTGGCCGCGCGGCTATGCGCTGGTCACCGAGACGCGGACGATCACGCTGCCGGCGGGCCCGTCGGTGATCCGCTTCGTCGGCGTGTCGGAGGGCATGATGCCGGAAACCGCGATCGTCACCGGCTTGCCGCGCGGGGTGGGCGAGAAGAATCGCGATGCCCGGCTGCTCGGGCCGGCAACGCTGGTCGATGCCTATCTCAAGCGCAGCGTGATCGTGCGCCGCACCGATCGCGCCACCGGCAAGGTCACCGAAAGCGAGGCGGTGATCCAGTCCGGCCCGAACGGCGGCGTGCTGCTCAGCACCGCGCAAGGGGTGGAGGCGCTCGGCTGTTCCGGTCTGCCGGAGGCGATCCGCTACCCCGGCGTCCCCGAAACGCTCGCCGCCAGGCCGACGCTGTCGGTCACCAGTGATGCCGCGGCGGCGCAGACGGTGACGGTGCAGCTTTCCTATCTGGCGCAGGGCTTCGACTGGTCGGCCAACTATGTCGCGCGGCTGGGGGAGGGCGACACGCTCGACCTGTTCGGCTGGATGACGGTGATCAACGGCGGCAGCCAGGGATTCGCCGATGCGCGCACCAGCGCGGTGGCGGGCAAGCTCAACAAGGGCAGGGCGGCGCCGCTGCCGCGCGGGGAGGCGACGCAATTGCGTCTGCAATGCTGGCCGACGGGGAACACCTCGATGGCCGGCCCGCCGCCGCCAGCGCCAGCGGTCGCGACGGAACATCGCGAAAATCTGGAAATCGTGGTCACCGGCAATAGCCTTCGGCGGATGCTCCAGCCCGCACCGCCCCCACCACCGCCACCCCCGGCGCCTGCTCCGGCGATGATGGCCGAGCAGGAAGAACTCGGCGACCTCAAGCTCTACCGCGTGCCCGAGCCGGTGACCGTTGCCGCGCTGTCCACCAAGCAGGTGGCGCTGCTGCACCGCGAATCGGTGAAGGTCGCGCGCCTATATCGCGGCAGCTTCACGCCCTTCCCCTACAATGCAGGCGAATCGCGACCGCCCAGCCGCCCAACCCAGATCGTCCTGCGTACCGAGAACCGCACCGGCGCGGGGCTGGGTCTGCCGCTACCGGCCGGCAAGCTCGCGCTGTTCGCCGACCGGGCGGGCGCGCCGGTGCTGCTCGGCGAATCGGATCTCGCCGATCGCGCGGTGGGGGACGAGGTGGAGCTGCTTCCCGGCACCAGCAGCGATGTGCGCTACACCGTGATCGGCCGCCCGGGCGGCAAGCGTCGCGAGGCGTTCGAGGTCGAGGTGAGCAACGCGCACGATGCGGCCGTCACCTTCGAACTTCCGATTCCCTATCCGGTCGCCGATAGCGATGGCCCGCTGATCGAGCGCAAGGGGGTGAAAACCTGGCGCGTGACCGTGCCGGCGAACGGCACCGCCATGCTGCACTTCGCCCGCAGGCTCGATCGCTGAACCTTCAGTCGAGGTCGACCTGGTCCTGCAGCGGATCCTCCACCTGCGCGTCATGGCCGCTGCCGGAACTGAGGAACATCAGCCCCATCAGCGCCGCCGCCATCATGATGGTGAAGAACACGCCCAGAAACGTGGCGATGGCGGTGACGATGTGCAGTTCGCCCATCCACGCCCACAGCCAATATTCGGCCGCGCCGGCAGCTAGCACCGCCACCACGCCCATGCCCCACAGGATGCGGCGGAACCGCCCCCAGGCGAAGGCGGCATAGGCGGGATCGTCGAGTCCGTCGGGCTGTTCCATGCTTTTGCAACTTGGGCCGAATCGTGGGATACACAACGCCTAAAAAAACGAAGCCATAGGAGAGAATGCGATGACCATCGCGGCAATCCTCGAAGGCAAGGGGCGTGACATCGTGTCGATCGCCTCGAACCGCACCGTAGCGGAGGCGGTGGCGCTGCTGGCAGCGCGACGCATCGGCGCGGTGCCGGTCCTCGAAAACGGGCAGGTGGCCGGAATCTTTTCCGAGCGGGATGTGATCCACTGTATCGAACGCGAAGGCGCGCTTGGGCTCGAACTGCCCGTGTCCCGCGTGATGACCGCGCCCGCGATCAGCGTCGGCCCGGACGAAACGGTGCTCGGCGCGCTGGCGCTGATGACGCGGCGGCGCATCCGCCATCTGCCGGTGATCGAGGGTCAGGCGTGCATCGGCTTCATCTCGATCGGCGATCTGGTGAAGTACCGGATCGACCGCATCGAATCCGAGGCCGAGGCGATGCGGGCCTATATCCAGACCGCTTGACGCCTAGCCGGCGCGATTGCGCACCAGCGCGATGGCGCCGGTCAGCGTGCCGCGGGCAAAGGCGAACAGCAGCGCGACATAGCTTGCGCCACCGATGCCGACGAGCAGGGTGAGGTGGGGCAGGGCGGGGAGCGGCGGCAATTCGCGGTCGGCCAGCGTTACGATCAGTCCCATGGCCAGCGCGGCGAGCACCGGCGGCGCGATCGCCCGCGCCAGTCGCGCATAGCCGACGCCGATCGCGGGCAGCGTGCGATGCGCCGACAGCGCCAGATAGAGCGGATAGGCGGCGTACCAGGCGGCAACGAGGCCCATTATCCCCCAGTGCACGCCGATCAGAAACGCGATCGGCAGGAACAGCGCGCCGGTGGCGCCGTTGCGCGCGCTGATTCCCGGCCGGCCGCGCGCATCGCTGGCAGGCGCGAACAGTACCTGCAGTGTCATCAGCGGCATCACCAGCGCGAGACCGTGCACCACGGGGGCGGCCTCCGCCCATTTGGGCCCGAGCACCACGGCGACCAGCGGCTCGGCGGTCGCGGCAAGGCCGACATAGAAGGGCATGGCGGCGAGCAGGATCAGCTGCGCGCCGCGCACGAACGCCGCTGCTACCGCCGCCGGATCGTCGCGCATCCTGGCATAGGCCGAGAAAGCCACCTCGTTGAGCGGCGGCACGAACTTCGAGACGAAGATCTGGGTGAGGAACAGGCTCGTCGTATAGATGCCGAGCAGGTGCGGGTCGAACATGCGGCCCGCGATGAACACGTCCGCCTGGCTCTGCAGGAACCAGAAGACCTGCCCCGCCGCCATCACCCCGCCATAGCGCGCCATGTCGCCCGCGCCGCGAAAGTCGAAGCTCGGCCATACCAGCGCGCGCGCCGCCAGCGTCATGCCGATCGCGCGGGTGGCGAACAGCACCAGGGGCGCGATCACCAGCGTCCAGACGCCCCAGCCGGCATAGGCGCCGGTCAGTGCGGTGATCGCTCCGGCCAGCGCGGAGACAAAGTTCACCTGCGCCTGCTTGGCGAAATCCATGCTCCGGGCGAGCAGCGCATAGGGCAGCGCGATAAAGGGGGTGGTCAGATAGAGGATCGCCTGCACGCGCAGCAGCTCGGCCACCATCGGCTGGCGATAATAGACGGCGGCCAGCGGCGC